>JBMYXI010000024.1:0-41762 GCA_049608225.1 Parashewanella sp. | reverse complement strand
TCTTCTTTAAACTCTTTAGGGTAAGTCTTGTAACTTCTTCTTGCTGTCATTGATACACCTTAATGTTTGACTGTTAATTGTCTCTCATTAAAGTGTCCAGTTCCATTAGACCAGAACAGATCTTGGTGGTTAGTATATGTAGTAGATATTGGGCTATTGATCTGTGATCAACTTCCAACTTTTAAAGGGGAGCCTGAGTCTATTATTCGTATATTTCAGTATAAAAATAAAAGCTATAAACTTAATTATTCATGAGAACGACAAGAAAAGAGATTTTGGAGGTTTCCCTAGAGCCACACTCCGGCACATGAGTCGCCTGCTGCGGTTGCTCCCTTCCGGGCCTGGCCGAGTTCACAAGTTATCATTGCGGAGGGACCCTAGAGTCACCATTGAACTCTTCAAAGATATCTGAAGATAGGATGAATTATCCCTTATCCAATAAGGGCAATCAAGTCATTACTTGCGGTTTAAGACATTTACACGGTTAATTGAACAACATCTGTGCAAAAAAGATAATTAACATAAATGACAAGGTGAAATAAATACAAAAAAGCCACATCAAATGACGTGACCTTGTGCTTATAACTGCTTGGATCAGAAATTACTTATATTTCTTCATGACCAATGTGGCATTAGTGCCACCGAAGCCGAAACTATTACTCATAACCGTGTTCAATTCTGCTTCACGGTACTCAGTAACAATATCTAAGCCTTGGGCTTTTTCATCTAAGTTTTCAACGTTAATGCTTGGTGCAATGAAACCGTTTTCCATCATCAACAAGCTGTAAATTGCTTCATGCGCGCCAGCTGCGCCTAACGCATGACCTGTCATTGATTTAGTTGACGCTGTTGGAGGACAATCATTACCAAACAACTCTTGAATCGCTTCAAGTTCACGTGTGTCACCAACTGGTGTTGATGTACCATGAGTGTTGATGTAATCAATCTTACCTTCAACATTCGCCATCGCTTCTTTCATACAACGAACAGCACCTTCACCAGATGGTGCAACCATGTCATATCCGTCAGAAGATGCACCATAACCTACAATTTCAGCATAGATTTTTGCACCACGTGCTAACGCATGCTCAAGTTCTTCAACAACAACGATTGCGCCGCCACCTGAAATAACGAAGCCATCACGATCTGCGTCGTATGTACGAGACGCTTTTTCTGGCGAGTCATTGTAGCTAGTCGACAGTGCGCCCATAGCGTCAAAGCCCATAGCCAGTGTCCAATCTACTTCTTCAGAGCCACCAGCAAACACCATATCTTGTTTGCCAAGCTGGATCAGCTCTACTGCATGACCAATACAGTGCGCACTGGTTGCACAGGCTGAGCTGATTGAATAGTTGTGGCCTTTGATTTTAAATGGTGTAGCCAAACACGCACTCGATGTACTCGACATGATACGTGGCACTACGTAAGGACCGACACGTTTTACACCGCGATCACGTAGAGTATCAGCTGCTTGAACTTGGTTTTTAGAAGACGCACCACCAGTACCCACAACAAGACCTGTTCTCGGGTTACTGATGTTATCTTCAGTTAACTTTGCATCATCAATAGCTTCTTGCATAGCAATGTATGCATAAGCTGCGGCATCCCCCATAAAACGCAACGCTTTACGATCAATATGCTCTTTAGGGTCAAGGTCAATATTCCCCCACACTTTGCTACGAAGATTCATTTCTTCGAACTGCTCTGAGTAGGTAATACCACTTTTACCAGCTTTCAAAGATTCAATAACTTCTTGTTTGTTGTTACCAATACTAGAAACAACGCCGATTCCACTAATGACGACTCTTTTCATTTGTTAACTATCCATTTTGTACTTTGATACCAAAATTGGTATGTGTACCCAATATTTGTGCGACAATAGTAGCTGTTTTACCGATATGAAGTGGTCAGCTTTCCGTAATCCACCATCATGAGAAGGGTAAAATACGCCTTATTGCAGTTAAATAGCGGGTAAATTGTTGTGACTCATCAAATTGTTAACGATAAAGCCATAGAGATTAAGCGTGATTGTGAACAAATGATCAAACCTTTTCAAGTAGCTAATACTCATCAACAAGATATTGCCATCATAGGTGGCGGACTTGCCAGTGCACACCTTGCTTTATCATTAGCGCAAAGAGGAAAGTCTGTTCGCGTTTTTTGTAAAGACAGTGAACTTGCTCAAGGTGCGTCGGGCAATAAACAAGGCGCACTTTACCCACTGTTAACCCCCGAAAATGATTTACTGAGTCAGTTTTTTCAACAAGCGTTTTTATTTAGTCGCAGCCGAGTTCAACAATTGGTTGCTGATGGCTATCAAGTCAGTCATGATTTTTGTGGTGTATTGCAAACAGGTTATAACGAGCGTTCAACAGACAGGCTCAATAAGATCCTTAAGAGTCAAGACTGGCCTGCTGATGTCGTTCGCTCAGTTTCTGCTGCGGAGGCAGATCAAATCGCAGGCGTTGAAATAAACAAACAGGCTGCATTTTACCCGCTCGGTGGATGGGTGTGCCCTGCTGAACTCACTAAGGCGTTATTTTTAAAAGCGCAATCTTTGTCAGATGTGCACATTGAATTTAACTGTGAAATACACACATTAGAGCAGAATAATCATGGTTGGCAGTTACAATCTGGCTCCCACACTTTGGGGCCGTTCGAAAATGTTGTCAATGCTTGCGGTTCGGACTTAATCAACTTTCACCAAACTCAGCATATTCCAGCCTCTAATTTTCGTGGTCAAGTCAGCCATATTCCAACACGAAATAAATTGTCACAGATGAAAACGGTGCTTTGTGCTCATGGTTACATTACACCGAAGCACAACCAGATGCACTGCATGGGAGCCAGTTATGTTAAAGACGATAATAACCGAGAGTACCTTGTCGAAGAACAACTTGGAAATTTGCACAAAATGCAACAAAGTTTTGCTACCGATGACACTCGAACTCATTGGATCGACGACATAGACATAAGTGGTCACAGCGCTAGAGTTGGCGTACGTTTGGTTACTCGTGATCATTTTCCTATGCTCGGATTAGCGCCTAATTACTCAAAAATCGTTGAGCAACAACAATCATTAGATAAAAACAATAAGAAGCAAGCAGCTGACTATTGGAGACAGACTCAACCTGCATATTATCAAGGGCTTTACATTTTAGGCGCGCTAGGATCTCGCGGGTTATGCTCTGGAGCATTAGCAGCCGAAACCTTAGCTTGTATGTTATGCAATGAAACACCGCCACTTTCTGAAGATTACCTAGAAAAAATGAATCCCAATCGCTTATGGCTGAGAAAGCTTATTAAAAATCGACCGATTTATTAGGGGCTGACTTTTAGTCTAAGATATTATAATCAGATGGTTATATAGATATTAGCGAGTTAAACTTCGTCTAAAATGAATTTAAACTACAGGTATGAGCGTTTAATCACTGTCAATAAATTAAGCCACTATTTTCTGAAATGGTATCACAACCTCTTTCAATAATTATTATTGCACAAGGGCTGTTATCAGGAGCAATATGTCTGCCTTAACGATAACAGCTTCGATACTCAAAGTCGTCACTCTCTCCCTTCTTGTCCGACTCCACCTCCTTCAGACTCTGAACAAGATAATTTTCAATACTTCAATAATGAAGCACTCGGTTATTACTTTAGTTCAGCAGCTTGCAACGCCTAAAAGCTTCGGCACAAGGGCGTAAATCCAAGGTGCTCCCAAAGCCGCAACAGCTCTCAAAAAAAACGAAAGCCTCTAAAGCAAGTGAACTTCCCTCCTAATTACCTCGATAACAACACTTCCTCAAATGAGTATTTGTGAAATTTGAGGAGAAATAATCTTGATATAAGCTGGAAAACATCGCTCTTAAAATGAAGCTATCCGCTAGTATTATTGAAATCTGAGAGAAAAAGTATAAGCCCACTGGCGACATACTAACGAAATTAGTGACTCATATTTATGAAAAGACAATGACGCTTCAATCTCTTATTGGTGCATTAAACGCGCTATCGGCTGACTCCACTGTCGGGAAAAACGTTAAAGCCAATGCTAGACAAGCAAACTCGGCTTTAACACGCCTAAAAAGACTTTGTTCACAAAGCCTCAATGTGTTTACGAAGGTCACTCCAAGCTGATTCAACCAAACGAAAATCGCCATCCTCAAGTTCAGTTTTTGCTAGCTCCATGCAATCTGCAATTTTTGAATCAAGCACTGGTAAGGAAGCGTCACCTTCAGCTTCAAGTTGTGAAAACACTACAGCAACGTGACCTTGCAAATACCCGCAAGCAAACAACGCATCATCGTCACCATGGTTTACAACACTGCCCATCCATTGCTCTAAGGTCGCTTCGTACTGCTCTAACATAATATTTACTGCTCCAATTCTTCTGGTGTGGCAACTTGGTACATCACGCTATCGTGATATCCCGTTGTTATTTGATAGTAACCACTGAGTTCTTTATCTAATTGTGGATCACCACTGTCGACAATAAGCGGTCGCCCTGCTAATGCTTTTAATTTGGTTTTTGTGGCAACAATGATGATATTTTCTTTACCAACTCGTTTTATTAGCTCTGCTGATAATTGCTGATTACCACGCCCTAGAATGTGCCCTTGCCCTCCAATCAAAGTTATCACTAACTTTGTTGGTTGGTTTTGCGTCGCATCAAGCAATTGTTGCGCGGTTAAATCAGACTTTACGAGCTGTTGCTCTTTGATCAAGTCAACACCAAGCAAGGTATTTTTGAGTTCCAAGCTATCCATGACTGCAGCAACCGTTGAGCCTGAGCCCATAATGTATAGCTCATCCTCCATTTGCTCAATGACATCGGCAGCAATATCCTCAAGCACCAATTCATCGACTTCTTTACCACCCATTTTTACTGCTTGAATATATCTTGGTTCTGCTGGCACGAGCATTTCACCAAAACGTTTTGCTTTTACCACGCCTTTTCTAAAGGCGGTTTCATCGATATCCATTACATCAGCTTGCATCAAGCTAACCAACTCTCCTTGCAACAGCATTTTAACAACAATGCCAGCAGCTTTCGGTGTGATTCCATAGACGCCAGAATGAATTTTCACCCCAGCAGGTACACCTAACACAGGAAAGTGATCATCAACTACTTGGTAAACATCTCTGGCGGTACCGTCTCCGCCCGCAAACAGCAATAGATCAATAGCCGATTGGTTGAGCACCTTAACAGCTTCTACTGTATCTTTTGAGTTCAGTTTGTGGGGAGCTTGATAAATAGAAGTAACATAAAAGCCTAGTTCTTTAGCGACGGTCTCGCCCATTTCACCACTGGCGGTATAAATTTCAATCTTATCTTTGAAAGGCAGCAATACCTTAAGCGCCTCAGCCATTCTCAAATGCGCTTTGGGTACCGCACCAAGGGCGATAGCTTGTTGCGCCACACCATCACTGCCTTTTAAAGCAACACTGCCACCTAATCCAGCATAAGGATTAACTAATAAACCCAGACGAAATTTCACACGACGTCCCTATTCTTTCATTCCAATTTCAGGTGTAGTACGAATTACATCGGCATTTTGAGCACGATGTCTTAGAAGATGATCCATTAACGTTATTGCCATCATAGCCTCTGCAATGGGTACTGCTCTGATCCCAACACAGGGATCATGACGACCTTTGGTAACAATCTCGATATCGTTTCCATCTTTATCGATCGTTTGCCCTGCAATACTGATACTAGACGTAGGCTTTAGCGCAATGCTTGCTATAATGGATTGCCCCGTAGAGATCCCTCCGAGCACACCACCAGCATGATTGGACTCAAACCCGCTTGATGACATTAAATCTCGACCTTGCGAGCCTTTTTGCTCCACAACATCAAAACCATCACCAATTTCAACGCCCTTAACGGCATTGATACTCATTAATGCATGGGCAAGATCGGCATCAATGCGATCAAAGACAGGTTCACCTAAGCCAACTGGAACATTATTAGCAACAACCGTTACTTTGGCGCCAATACTATCCCCAGCTTTTTTCAACTCCCGCATTGTTTCATCAAGCTGTTCAAGTTTACTGCTATCTGGAAAGAAAAAAGGATTCTGTGAAATCTGTTGAAAGTCTATGCTTTCAGCTTTGATATGCCCGAGCTGAGCCAGATACCCTTGAATTTCAACACCGAGCTTTTCTTTCAAGTACTTTTTAGCAATCGCTCCTGCGGCAACGCGCATCGCGGTTTCACGTGCAGATGAACGCCCGCCACCACGATAGTCACGAAAACCGTACTTTTGTTGATATGTATAATCGGCGTGACCGGGACGGAAACTGTCTTTTATATCAGAATAATCTTTACTGCGTTGATCGATGTTTTCAATCAACAAGCCAATGGGTGTACCTGTTGTTTTGCCCTCAAACACACCTGAAAGAATTTTCACTTCATCCGCTTCGCGGCGTGCAGTTGTATAACGAGACGTGCCTGGCTTACGGCGATCTAACTCAATTTGGATATCCCTTTCTGAAATTTCTAATCCCGAAGGACAACCATCAACAATGCAGCCTAATGCCTTGCCGTGACTCTCGCCAAAACTGGTGACCACAAAATTCTTTCCAATGCTGTTTCCTGACATTTAGGCTTGTTCATCCTTATAAATGGCAAAAAGTGATTCGTTATCAACCAATTGAGCTTTAGTTAACACAAAAACACCATCTCCACCATTTTCAAAATTGATCCAAGTAAGGGGCACATCAGGATATTGCGCAATCAAATGCACCATAGAGTTACCTACTTCAACCACTAATACACCATCTTCCGTGAGATAATCTGCAGCATTGGCAAGAATACGCTTAGTCAAATCGAGGCCATCATTACCTGAGCCTAAACCAATTTCAGGTTCATGATGGTACTCATCCGGCATATCGGCAAGATCTTCTAAATCCACATAAGGAGGATTAGAAACGATTAAATCGTATTGTGGGCCTTTAGGTATTGCAGAAAACACATCCGACTGCATAGGGAATACACGTTCCATCAACCCATGGGATTCAATATTAATTTGCGCGACTTCTAGCGCATCGTCACTGATATCTAAGGCATCGACTTCAGCATCTTCAAACGCATAGGCACAAGCGATAGCAATACAAGCACTGCCTGTACATAAATCGAGTACGCGGTGTACAGGCTTATTGTATAACCATGGGCTAAACTGATTTGCGATCATTTCTGCAATGGGTGAACGTGGTACTAATACTCGCTCATCAACGTAGAACTCTAAATCAGCGAAATAAGCACGATTGGTTAAATATGGAACAGGTAAACGCTCTTGCACTCGACGAATGATCTGTTCAACGATTTTGTGTTTTTCAGAACTGGTCAAGTTAGAGTGAATAACTTGTTGACCAATTTCATGAGGTAAGTGCAAGGCATGAAAAACCAACGCAATGGCTTCGTCCCACGCATTATCTGTTCCATGACCGTAATAAATGCCAGCATCATTAAATCGGCTGACGGCCCAACGTAACATGTCACCAATGGTTCGCAGCTCATTCACTGCCTCTTCAACATAAATTCTGTCCAAAACTCACTCCGTTTTGTGGTCTTCTCGGATTAACCAACTGACTTTTGCTGATATTGTATGTCAACTTCACAAATGATTCAGTAAAATATGTCCATGAACAAAAAGACAGAATCAAATGGAATGGACTCATTCGCGGATTTGATGGCAGATGTAAAACCATTTAAACAAGATAAAGTACATTTCAAACAACAACCAAAATCTAAGCAAGTGACTGTCCAGCGTGAACAGAAAATTGATGCTGACAGCTATTTTTCTGATAGTTACCAACCGCTTCTGCCTGACGAAGGACCAATGCGCTGGAAACAAAGTGGGCTCGATAACCACGAATTAAAACGTCTGCGACGTGGAGATTACGTACCGGATTTGCTACTCGACTTGCATGGAATGAGGCAAACAGAAGCCAAGCTAGAAATTGCAGCCTTACTGACAGCTTGCATTAAGCAACGCGTTGAATGTTGCTGTGTTATGCACGGTCATGGCAGCGGAATTTTGAAACAACAGCTACCAATGTGGCTCGCGCAACATCCGAAAGTCCTCGCATTTCATCAAGCCCCTAAAGAATGGGGTGGCGACGCAGCACTGTTGGTATTGGTTGATTTTAATTAAAAGGAAAATGAAATGAAGCGAGTGACTAGAGTTGGTGGCGTATTCATTAAATCAAGCCAAGCAATCCCGAAAAGTTGAGAAACTGCTACAGAAAACATTTAGGCATTGATATTCAAAGTTTGGGAGGCACCAGCTTTCAATGGCATGATGAAAAGAACCAACACCGGATGACGCTACCGTTTGGAGTATTTTTGATAAAGATTCGACTTACTTTGCACCAAGTACGGCTGGATTTATGATCAATTATCGTGTGGATGATCTCTTTACCTTGCTTAACACCCTCAAATCTGAGAGGTGTACAGTTATTGATGATACTGAAGTGTCTGAATTTCGAAAATTTGGTTGGGTTATCGATCCAGATGGCAACAAAGTTGAACTTTGGCAGCCACCTGTTGGAAAAATTTGATTAGATAATTTTTGGCTATGTAACTAAAGGTGATCAGGACTTTGCTGCCAGACAGATGTTGCAATGCCGTCAGTTAAATCGACTTTATGAATGGCTGCCGTTGCAAACAATGGTGGCTCAATGCCTCGCACTAACTCACTAACTAAATAACCCAATAATGGCATATGGGCAATGACTAACACATTTTTCGCGTTAAACTGCTCTGCGTAAGCGGTGATAACACTGGCTGATATTTGTGGATCAGCGGAAGGGATCAGCTGTTCAAGTTCATGGATCCTTGTTGTTTTATTAAAAAACTGACGGACTTGTTGCCAAGTTTGTTGAACACGGATGTATGGACTCAATAAGACTAAATCCACATTTTCTACTTGATGAGTTAACCATTGTGCCATTAAGCTAGCTTGTTGTTTGCCCAATGTTGTTAAGATACGCTCTTTATCTGATTTAGCTTGATAACTCGCTTCACCGTGGCGCATCAAAAAAAATTGCATAAAATACTCTATGTTAAACTTACTTATTAATTAACCCAATTGTAACGCTAAATTCAGTTTCGACAAAAAAACTAATTTACGAGTAATATTTAAACGGAAAAGTCCTTTTTGCATTTTGTGCGCATTATTGCATTTCTAATGAACAAAAAATGCTAGCGTTCGGGTCTTATCACAAAATTTGATACTCTGTTATTTGCGAAATTGGGAAACAACAACCACTATATATTGTGTTTGAGTATATTTTTGGTTAGCGATTTCCCTGCTTTATTCGCTAGCAAACTTTCAGCAAAAGCAGGAATATTCATTGACTCAAGAAATCAACACCTTATCCAGCCCGAATGATCATCGTCATTATCGTTATCTGACGTTAGATAATGGAATGAAAGCCCTTCTTGTAGAAGACAATAAAACCACTCAAGCTGCTGTTTCTGTTGCGGTAAATGTTGGACATTTTGACGATCCAGAGTCTCGTTTTGGCATGGCCCACTTTCTTGAGCACATGCTATTTCTTGGTACAGAAAAGTATCCAGATGCGGGTGAGTATCACGAGTTTATCAATCACTACGGCGGTGCTCACAATGCTTGGACGGGGACTGAGCACACCAACTTTTTTTGCTCAGCCGATCCTGATGTGCTCATTGAATTAATTGACAGGTTTAGTCAATTTTTTATTGCCCCATTATTTGATGTTGAACTGGTAGAGCGAGAACGCAATGCCATTGAATCGGAATACAGCATGAAGTTGAACGATGATATTCGCCGATTTTATGATGTTGAGAAGCAGTGCTGTGATCAACGACATCCATTTGCCAAATTTTCCGTTGGTAATTTGAGCACACTGGCAGGTGATCCTGCCGAGCTACGAAAAGAGTTGCTCAACTTTTATCAACAAAAATACAGCGCGAACCTAATGACTCTGTGCTTAATCGCACCCGAGTCATTAGATAATCTAGAAACGCTTGCCATTGAGCATTTTGGCCGAATTGAAAATAAGGAATTAAGCAAAAACTATCCGGATGTGCCTTGGCTAACGCCCGCAACCTTAACTCAGCAGATTTCGATCCGACCATTGAAAAAACAAAAGAGACTAAACATCAGTTTCGCCCTGCCTAATATTCAGCGCTATTACCAACAAAAACCACTTACTTTTATTAGCCACCTTTTAGGGAATGAGACCCAAGGAAGTTTATTGTCTTATTTAAAGTCAAAAGGTTGGGTGAATCATTTATCCGTAGGCGGTGGTTCATCAGGATATAACTTCAAAGAGTTTTGCGTCAGCTTTTTAGTCACTCAAAAAGGATTAGATGCTGTTGATGAAATTGTTCAAACTACATTTGAATATATTGAATTAATTAAACTTGAAGGCTTATCACAGTGGCGATATCAAGAAAGATCAAATTTATTGGAGCAAGCTTTTTCCTATCAAGAGCAAATTAAACCTTTGGAGTTGGTCAGCCATTTAAGCCTGAATTTACACCATTATCCGGCAGAAGATATCATATTTGGTGATTACCGAATGGATGGCTTGATTGAAGAAGACGCAATCACTTTGCTCGATATGCTCAATTGCGACAACATGCGCTTGCTGATTGTTGATCAGGACTTGAGTTGTTTTTCTAATGATAAAGTTCAATTAAGCCCTTGGTATCAAACTGAATATGTTGCAGAAGCTATCACAACTGAACGGTTAAATTCTTGGCGGCACCCGATCCCAAGAAGTGAATTGGTATTGCCGCTAGCAAATCCCTTCATTATTCGTGATATTGAGCCACGATGGTTCGATTATCATCAACAAACTCCCGAAGTACTAACTGAGGGTAAAGGATTCCGTTTTTGGTATAAGAAAGACCAACTATTTCATGTACCAAAGGGTCATATATACCTTGCCATAGATTCATTGAATGCGAGTAACACCGTAAGGCAAGCGATGTTAACTCGTTTATATACCGAACTATTACTGGATTACTTAACTGAGCATACTTATGCAGCTGAAGTTGCAGGCTTAGGCTACCACTTATATCCTCATCAAGCAGGACTAACGCTGCACATTAGTGGTTTCTCACCCAAACAGCCACAATTACTTGAGCTTGTGATCAACAAGGCTCGAGAGCGAAATTTCAAACCTGAGCGATTTGAGCTCATCAAGAATCAGATGCTTAGAAATTGGTATAACATCAGTAAAACACGCCCAATTTCTCAATTATTTTCTGCACTTACTGTGACACTCCAACAGCGGAACTACGATCCAATACAACTGGCACAAGAGCTCGAAAGTGCCACACTTGAAGAGTTGCATTTACATGTTCAAAATTTCTATAAAGCAACCTATTTGGAAGGCTTAATCTATGGAGATTGGCTAAAACCTGAAGCACAGCAAATCTGCAGTCATGTAACAGAAATTCTTTCATTAGTTTCAGCACCTAGCCCTGAGGCAAATCGAGAGTTGGTCAATTTAACGAGTAAAGGCACTTTACTCAGACAAGTGGAAATCGACCACCAAGACAGTGCAATTTTAATGTATTTTCAATCGAGCAAAACCAGTATTTTTAAGATAGCCTTATTCAGTTTGCTAAACCATACAATGTCATCCAAATTCTTCCATAAACTACGTACTCAAAAGCAATTAGGATATATGCTTGGCACAAATTACCTACCTCTTAATCGCCACCCTGGTATGATTTTCTACATTCAGTCGCCAACTAATGCACCTGATGAGCTGCTTAAAGAAATCGATGATTTCATTGATGGTTTTGCAGGCAGCATTCAGCAATTTACTCAACATCAATGGCAACAGGTTAAGTTAGGACTAATAAACCAAATTATGGAGCATGATCCAAATCTAAAAACTCGTGGTCAGAGATACTGGACCAGTATTGGTAACAAAGATTATAAATTTGACCATCGAGAGCAAGTCGTTAACGAAATTAAATACCTAACCAAAGAAGATCTGATCACATTTTTAAACAACAAAATGGCAAATAATAGAGAAAAAAACGCAGATAGAGTCATTATTTATAGCTGTGGTCACCAACACAAGCAATCCACTATTGAAAATGGGCAAGTCATAGATTCAGATTTAACAAAATTCAAACAAATGGCCGATAAATTTTCTTTGTAGGACAAAACCTCCCTAGCAATGAAGTACTTAAAGCATAAAAAAATGAAACACATCATCAATGGGTTACATTCACTTTCATTCTTCTTCAATTTTTTGTCAAAAATATGACTATCATGCAATAGATTTGTATTGTTACCGCTTTATGAACAATTGAAACATAAATACGGTATACGCTTTGACAAGCGCCTTAATTTCTGGAAAAGTGTGACTGAAATGTAGCGCTTTCACACTAATAAAAATAAAATAATTATGCCGTTCAGATATATTTATATTTTTTTTGCCTTTTTGATCTTTTTTGGGGCTAACATAGGCATCAGTCTAGCGACCGAGCACGTATCGCAACCTGTGTCGGTTCAGGCGGTTCTATCAGCTACTAATGTTATCAACAACTCGACTTCCCCGATTGAAAAAGTGTCCTCTATTCCCGACTCTCATATCATTTTAA
The DNA here is from genome assembly GCA_049608225.1 of Parashewanella sp. Classification (GTDB taxonomy): domain Bacteria; phylum Pseudomonadota; class Gammaproteobacteria; order Enterobacterales; family Shewanellaceae; genus Parashewanella. Next base: position 29,149 of record JBMYXI010000024.1, on the reverse strand, counting down.
ACACAGAGAGATATGGCGTAGCTGAGGGCTTATCACAAAGTACGGTAACTTCTGTCGTTGAAGATCATGATGGTTTTTTATGGATTGGTACTGTTAACGGCTTGAACCGATTCGATGGCACAAACTTTAAAGCATACTACACAGAAGATGGTCTACCGAGTTCATTTATTCGTAGCTTATTTGTCACTGACGAAGGTAAGTTATTGGTTGGAACAGATAGAGGGTTAGCAATATATAATAATTCAAATGATGACTTTAAAATAAATAATAATAGTTTTATAAACAAACCAATATGGTCAATAAATAGCGATAATAACGACATCATATTCAACACATCTAAATCAATAATTAAAACAAACAATAAAATACAAAAGCACCTCACCCTTTACAAAGAAAACAGTGACACCATAATAAAAAAGATAATAAAAACTGAAAACAACATTTACTTCAAAAGCTACAACAAGCAACTATTCAGAGTTGACAGCAGAAACAAAAAAACATTAATAACAAAAAAAATTGACTCAATTTCAAAAATAGATAACAAATTAATATTCTCTAACAGCAATGGAACGTTCACCTTAGAGAATAATAAGTTCAAGCTATACAATCACATTAACTACAACTATTTATCGACATCAGAAAATGAATTATTCGGAATCAATAAAGATAGAATACATAACATATCAAAAAGAAAAGAACTAGGCTCATTAAACCTTGAAAGTAACAACTTAACTTTTGCTAAAAAAATCAACAATTCAATTTATATCGGAACACTGGATATTGGATTATTAAAGTCAACTACTAGAAAAAACATAATCAATAAAATTAATGTAACAAACCTATCAGTATGGAATATAACAAGGAATAATAAAAATACATACATAGCAACCACCGAGCCTCGAATACATGTTTTAGGTGAAAGCCTCGAAACTATAAGAGTAATTAACGATGTTCAACCTGGTTATAAGCATCTATGGGCACAAAATGAAGACCTGTACTATGGAACGAGAGAAGGCTTGTTTATTATAAAAAATAATGAAATCAAGCAAGTTTTAGCAGACAGCGTCACATATGTAACAGGGCTAGAATCCAAAATTTACATAGGTACATCTAATGGCAAGATAATTGAATTAACCGAAAATAAAATTATTAATCAATATGTTATAAAAAAATGGGAGCCGATTTACAACATAAACATCATGGGTAAAGAGGGCTTAGCTATTTCAACATCTTCCGGATTATTTATAAAGCGAAATGGAAGCATTACACTACTGGATAAGGAGCCGACTAATGGTAGTTGCTTCAGCCAAAACAACTTATATTACGGAACTAACAGTGCTCTAAAAAAATACAATCTAAAAACACAAGACAAAGAGCAAATAACAAATTCAAACAAAACTATATATTCTTTATATTGTGATGATTATGATTTAGTTGCCACATCTCAAAATGAAGTCATATACAAAAATCAATCACATAAAAAATATCACTTCTTAAACCAACAAAACGGAAGCCAAGTTGAATACAACACTTCTCCTATAATAAAAACTAAAGAAGGCTTTATATTAGCGGGAACAGAGGGAGTAAGCATTTTAAATAAAGAAAGACTTATCACATCAACCAACAAAAAAAACAAGCTTAAAACCAATCTTACCCAAGTATTATTATTCAACAAGAGCATCATTAACAATAAAAAACATTATACTGGTGCATTAAACAAAGCAGAAAGTATAATAATAAGCCACTCCGATTCCCCTATTACATTAAAATTTTCCACCCTAGCATCAAACTCCACATACTTTTATAGAATGCTTGGCTTAAAAGAGGATTGGATACCTGCTGATACGAATAACTCAGCCACATTCACCAATTTACCTCATGGAACTTTCAAATTTGAAGTCTACTCATTTGACAATTTAACTCACTTGAAAGGTGACGTGACATCCTTACAGATAGTCATAACTCCACCTTGGTGGTTCTCATTTCAAGCTAAAATTTTCTATAGCTTGATTGTCTTTATAATCATCTTATTAATTATCAAATTTATTATCAGCCGTCGTGAAATCCAAAAACGCATTGCTTTCAGCGAAGAACGTTTAAAGCTTTCTCTTTGGGGAAGTGGGGATGAAATATGGGACTGGGACATCACAAATGGTGACATATACCGATCCAATATGTGGCAAAATTTGAATTTTCCAGTAATGGGAGAGAGAATTGATCATGAAGATCAAGAAACTAACATCCATCCTATGGATAGAGCGAGAGTCGATAAAGCATTAGATGATCATCTTAAAAACAGAACCGAAATCTTCGAGATTTCATATCGCGTCAAAGATAAATTCAATAATTGGGTATGGATCCTCGACCGTGCCAAAGTAGTTGAACGCACACACGATGGTAAGCCCCTTCGTATGACAGGCACCATTAAAAATATTAATGAGTTTAAACGTAATGAAGAAAAACTTCGTCTATTTGCTACTGCCATTACCAATATGGACGAAGGCATGTTTATCCTTAATAACGAGTTTGAGTTTATAGAATTAAATGATGCTTGTTGCGCTATTACTCAAATGGATCGTGAAGACTTTATTGGCAAACCAATTAATTTCTCAAAGTATCCCGCTAGCTTTACCCGACAAGTTCAACATATGCTTAAGCATCAAGGACGCTGGGCAAGAGAAATTGAAGCATTACGAGGCGATGGCACAACATTCTTGCTGGACATGTCAATTGATGCTATTGAAGATAAGCAAGATAAAACTCGCCATTACATTGCAGTATTTACCGATATCACCAGTACAAAGCAACATGAAGACGAACTCCGTAACTTAACTATTAATGATCAATTAACTAAACTTCCTAATCGTTCATATTTAAACGTAACCATGAAGAACTTAGCTGATAGATCTGAAGCTTATGCGTTGATGGTTTTAGATCTCGATAACTTCAAAAAAATTAATGACTCTCTTGGGCATCACGTCGGTGATGAACTCCTTAAATTAGCATCAAAACGCATGTCGGAATCGTTAAGCCAAAATGCACACCTATATCGTTTAGGCGGTGATGAATTTGCCATTTTGATTGAAAAAAATGCAGACATAACTTCAGCTGCTAATATAGCGAAAAGGGTTATCAACTCTTTGGAACAACCGATTACTCTAGAGCAGCAAAGAATTGTAATTGGTGCCAGTCTAGGCATAGTGTTTTACCCTGATGATGAAAGAAATAATCAAGAAGTCTTACGAAAGGCTGATATGGCAATGTATTCAGCGAAATCTGCTGGCGGTAGTTGCTATCACTTTTATTCTGAATCTTTAAATAAAAATGCTGTTCGGCAGCTTGAAGTCGAGAATTTAATCCATGAAGGTTTAGCAAACGACTACTTCGAGGTTTATTATCAACCAAAAGTTGACATTAAAACTAACTCAATAATGGGTATGGAAGCGCTTGTGCGCTTGGTTCATCCTCATAAGGGCATTATTTCACCATCAGAATTTATTCCGCTGGCTGAAAAAACAGAGCTTATTGTTGATATTGGCGACATAGTATTAAAAAAGGCCTGTCAAGCAACTCAAATTTGGCGTGAACAGTACAACTTTACTGGCAGAGTTGCTGTTAATCTATCTTCACGCCAATTTGCTTTAGCTGATCTTGAAGATCGTATCAAACAAGTGCTTGCTGATACTGGACTACCGGCAAGCAGCCTCGAAATAGAAATAACCGAAGGCACCGTAATTCAACATCCAGAAAAAGCCATTCAAGTGATGGAAAAGCTCGCTAAAATGGGGATTCATCTAGCTTTAGATGATTTTGGTACTGGCTATTCATCTTTGTCTTATTTGAAGAAATTTCCAATCAATACTTTAAAAATCGATAAAACTTTTATTGATGATATTGATAAATCCGATCGTGATTTAAAAATGGTTGACTCAATTATCACTATTGCTCATAACATGGATCTGACAGTAGTGGCAGAAGGCGTAGAAGAACAAAGTCAATTAACTATTTTGAAAACCTTAGACTGTGAAGTTATTCAAGGATTTATTTTTAGTAAACCAATTGATAAACAAGAATTTTCTAAAATAATATAGAGTTTTAATATTTTTATTCTATCTCAATATTCGGATTACTCTGCACGTTGGCATATTAAGTGCAGAGTTATAGCTCTCAACCATTTATTGACAAAAAAGAGAATAAAATGTTTAAAACTACTGTTTTAGCTACTGCCATGATAGGAACTTTAAGTCTTTATACATCATACGGTAATACTGAAAAACTACAAAAAACTCTTGACGTTGTGGCTAATCCTCATATTAAGTTAGAACAACTTGAAACTGCTGCTAACCCTCACATTAAGCTAAAGCATCTTGAAACTGCTGCTAATCCTCACATTAAGCTAAAGCACCTTGAAACTGCTGCTAATCCTCATATTAAGTTAGAACAACTTGAAACTGCTGCTAACCCTCATATTAAATTATCAATGAGTAGAATAGCCTAAAGGCACTCCATGTTTAAATCACTCATGATTACCCTTGGGCTAGCTAAACCTGACACGATTAAAGTGAAGCTCCCAAAGGGCTTGGATAAAATGGAAGTGGTTTCAGCGAAAGCTTGGTGGAACTAGTTCTAGAATAAAATATAAAAGTATCAGCAGTTGTTGGGAGTTATCCCAACATTGCTGCACTTTTAGAATAAGTACTAACAAATCAATCAACATCGATATACGGTGTCATCTATATTTACTGCTTTTCGGTGTAAAATTTTACGATGCGCATTGAACAATGGATAAGCAGCAGGTCCAAGAAATAGTCCAACGGTTCCCCACCTTTTCGCTCCCAATCCAGAGTTGAACGCACTTATACCGATTGTAAACGCTGAAAACATTAAGCCTAAAAGTATCACTGAAACTAACAACATTTAAAATCGCCTACTCACGTTGAAAAAACGCGCAGATTATAGCCTAACCAATAAAAATAATTGAACAAGAAACTGCCACAACTTTTCAATCCCCCATAAAAAACGGCAATAAAATGCCGTTTTTTTTAAGTGAGTCACAAAGTTAACGTTAACTATAAAAACGAGTGCCTTCTTGTGCCATTTTTTCAAGCAAGGCTGAAGGAGCAAATCGATCACCAAATTGTGCTTGATAGCCTTTTAACGTTTCAACGAGCTTATCAGCGCCCAGTTCATCCATATATTTGAACGGCCCCCCCAAGAATGGTGGGAAACCAATACCAAAAATAGCGCCAATATCGCCATCACGCGGAGAGGCAATAATTTCCTCTTCTAAACAACGTGCCGCTTCGTTAAGCATTTGTACAACACATCGTTGTGATAACGCGTTAGGATCTTGGTTTGCTGACGGAGTAATACCAAATAACCCATAAACGGACTCATCAACCTGTTTTTTACCTTTTTTGGCTTGCTTACCGTATAGATAAAACCCTTTCTCACTCTTACGACCTTTACGACCATCATTTAATAATTTGTCGAAAGCTTGCGGTGCAGCAAAACGTTCGCCCAGTTCCTTTTCTAGAATAGGCGCAATCTTGGCACCAACATCAATACCCACTTCATCAAGCAATGTCATTGGGCCAACAGGAAAACCAAATTTCACTAAGGATTTATCTAAATGCTCAATGCGTTGACCTTCTAATAACACTTGAGCGGTTTCGTTCATATATAAAGCAAGAATACGGTTAACATAAAAACCCGCACCATCTTTTACAACAATCGGAGTTTTACCCTGTTTTCTAGCAAACGCCACCGTAGTCGCAATTGTTTGCTTTGATGTTTTCTCATGGGCAATCACTTCAACCAACGGCATTTTTTCAACAGGTGAAAAATAATGCAGACCAATCACGTTTTCCGGTCTTTGCGCTGCTTGTGCAATTTGACCTATTGGCAATGAAGACGTGTTTGAAGCAAAAATAGTGTGTTCACTGCACTCACGTTCGATGTCTTTGACCATTTGATGCTTAAGCGACAGATCTTCGAACACGGCTTCTACCACGATATCAGCGTCTTTAACGCCGTTATACTCTGTGGTAGTCGTCATTAACGCCATGGTGTTATCACGTTCAGCAGCGGTCATATGACGACGTTTTACTTTTTTATCAAGCTGCTTATAAGCATAAGAAAGTGCGTTACTTAACCCTTGTTCGCCAATGTCTTTTACCCGTACTGGAACCTTAGCTTTTGTAGACGTAACTGACGCAATACCACCACCCATTAAGCCGCCACCCAGCACCACTGCTTTTTTAACTTTACGATAATCAGCTTCACCTGCTTCTTTTTTCATTTCTGTAGTCGCAAAGAAGATGCTTCTTAATGAAGCTGATTCTTTGGTCATTACTAGCTCAGAAAAATGTCGAGCTTCAACATCAAGCCCTGCGTGAATACCACGCGACATCCCCACTTTCACACAATCAATGATTTTGGCTGGTGCAGGATAATTGCCTTGAGTTTTACGTTGCACCTGTTTGCTCGCTTGATCGAAGATAATATTGCGACCAAATGAATTTGACTCCAAGACCTTATTCACTAAGGTTTTCTTCGAGGCTCTTTTTGCTGATTTACCTTTTTTAGCTAAGGCGATGGCAGCTTCAAGCAAAATGGATTCAGGCACCACATCTTCAACTAAGCCATTTTTTAGTGCTTGTTTCGGTCTAAGTTGCTTACCTGTTAGCATCATGTCGAGTGCAGTTGTTACCCCAACTAAACGCGGTAAGCGCTGAGTGCCACCGCCTCCAGGTAATAAACCCAATTGCACTTCAGGCAAACCAAGCATGGTTTTGCTGCTATTGGTACAAATTCGAAAGTGACACGCCATCGCCAACTCTAAGCCGCCACCTAAACAAGTTCCATTGATGGCAGCAACAACGGGGAAAGGTAAATTTTCAAGATCAAAAAATACTTGATGACCCTGCTTAACAAGTTCTCTAGCATCTTCTTTCGTTTCTAGCGCATCGAGCATACTGATGTCGGCACCAGCAATAAATGAGTCTTTCTTGCCCGAAATCAGTACCATGCCTTTGATGTCACGATTACTTTTAATGCCAGCTAATAGTTCATTTATCTCTACTGCGAATTCTGCCTTTAATGTATTTACCGACTCATTCGGCACATCCATAGTTAGCACGGCGATACCATCTTCGCGATGGCTTAAATTAAATGTCTTATCCATCTTATCGTTACTCCACTTCAACTATCATTGCAGCGCCTAAACCACCAGCAGCACAAGCCGTCGCCAGACCTGTTCCGCCGCCTCTGCGTTTCAATTCACGACACACTTGGGTGATTAATCGTGTACCTGTTGCAGCGAATGGATGACCGTAAGCCAACGAGCCACCTAATACATTAAATTTATCCATGTCTATTTCACCAATCGCGCGAGATAAGCCTAAGTTTTGCTCAGCAAACTTTTTCGAGGCAAACATCTTCATATTCGCTAAGGTCTGCGCAGCAAAAGCTTCATGCATTTCGATTAAGTCTAAATCCTCTAGTTGCATACCAGCATTAGCTAAAGCTTTTGGTGTTGCATACGAAGGCCCCATCAACATGTCGTCATAAACATCAATAGCACTAAACGCGTAACTCTTGATATAACCAATAGGCTGATAACCTAAAGCTTTGGCTTTACCTTCACTCATTAGAATAATTGCCGATGCGCCATCGGTTAACGGGGTACTGTTCGCCGCCGTCACAGTGCCATGTTTACGATCAAAAACAGGGCGTAATTTCGCGTAAGCCTCAACACTTGAATTACTACGAATATTATTATCTTGCTCAATAAACGACTGATATGGCGGCGTATGTGCAATCATCACTTCATCACGTAAAACACCAGATTCCCATGTTTTTGCTGCTAACGAGTGTGAGCGATGCGCTAAGGCGTCTTGATCTGCACGGCTGATATTATGGGTTTTCGCCATTTGCTCAGCTGTTTGTCCCATACTGATCCCAGTAGAGTACTCAGCAACCGCAGGTGGCACAGGTAATAAATCCTTCAGCCCTAGTTTCTTAATAACTTGCCATTTTTGACCGAATGTTTTTGTCTTAGATAAATCAACTAAACCACGGGCTAATTTTTTAGACACGGTAATGGGCAGTACAGATGACGAATCAGCCCCACCAGAGATGCCGATATCAATGTTACCGGTTAAAATAGATTCAGCAACATTGACTGTGGATTGAAAGCTAGTCGCACAGGCACGGGAAACACTGTAGGCATCAGTAGCGACATTCATGCCCGTTCCAAGCACGATTTCACGGGCAATATTTGGGGCTTCAGGCATTTGTACCACTTGCCCATAAACCAATTGTTCGATAAGTGTTGGATCAAGCTCCGATCTTGCCAACATTTCATTGACAACCATTTTGCCCATATCTAAAGCCGATACGCCGTGAAAAGCGGTTGCCTGTTTGGCAAATGGAGTTCTTAACCCTGCGACTATCGCTATTCGCTCTCCGTTGCGGTTGGTGAGTTGCTGATTACTACCCATGTATTACCCCTAATGTTCGCTTAGTCGATCCATCTGACAGGTCAGACCATAAAAAGTGTGATCTGATTCTAACTATTTAACAGCAAGTTTCAAACACTTGTTTAGATTATTACTAATTATTAATTTGAACTTCGCTGCTAACCTCTTGCTCTATATAGGCAATAAATGATAAAAAATACCAAAATTCTGTTTGTTAACCAACGGATATAAATTAACCAATGTCTCTGAATCGATTTCAAACACTGAGAAATTACCTCAATGCGGTTATTCTCGGTCAGCCTGTTTTAACCGAAAATTTAATGATTGCCCTAGTAGCTGATGGACACTTGTTAGTTGAAGGACCGCCAGGGCTTGCGAAAACCCGTGCGGTAAAGGCATTATGCGACGGCATTCAAGGTGATTTTCACCGAATTCAGTTTACTCCAGACTTATTACCCGCCGATTTAACAGGCACTGATATTTACCGTGCCCAAACCGGTGCATTTGAATTCGAAGCAGGCCCAATTTTTCATAACTTAATTCTTGCAGACGAAATAAACCGTGCGCCAGCTAAAGTGCAATCGGCCTTACTTGAAGCAATGGCTGAAGGACAAGTCACTGTTGGCAAAAATAGTTACCAATTACCCGATTTGTTTTTGGTGATGGCGACTCAAAACCCATTAGAAAATGAAGGAACTTACCCACTTCCCGAAGCACAATTAGACCGCTTTTTAATGCATTTAAACCTTGATTACCCAGATACGCAAACCGAAATTGAAATTTTGCGTCAGTCAAGAAAAGAAGCGCAAATCCATAAGCAACTGACGATGGATCCGATCAGTCAAGCTGATATTTTTGCCGCCAGAGACGCAGCATTAGGCATCTACCTGGCTGAACCATTAGAAAAATACATTGTTGATATCGTCATGGCTACCCGCCAACCGCAGCAATACAGTGATGAATTAGCCTCATGGTTAGAATATGGCGTCAGTCCACGCGCAACCATTTCATTAGAGCGCTGCGCACGTGCTCGCGCATGGCTACAAGAGCGTGACTTTGTATCTCCAGAGGACATTCAAGCCGTTGCCGCAAACGTATTACGTCATCGATTATTACTCAGTTATCAAGCTCAGGCAGAAGGCATAAGCAATGATGATGTGATAGCCAAGATAGTCAGTTTGGTTGCGGTGCCATAAATGGCAGCAGTCGACAGAAATATGGAAGCTAAGTTACCGCTATTTGCTGACGGTCTGAATTTAACTGAAAAAGAGTTGCTTGCTTGTCAGAATCTTGCCAAGGCCTTACCTGAGCAGTCTAATAAAGCACGAGCAGCGCTTTCTGGGCATCGAAGCAGCAACATCAAAGGTCGTGGTATGGAGTTCGCCGAAGTTCGCCATTATCAGCAAGGTGATGATGTTCGAACCATCGACTGGCGAGTGACCGCTCGCACAGGGAAAACCCACACAAAGTTGTTTGTTGAAGAGCGCGAACGCCCTATTTTATTGTTTATCGATTTAAGCCAAAGTTTGTATTTTGGTTCCCAACTGCTGTTGCAATCAGTACAAGCCTCTCATTTAGCCGCGACCTTAGGCTGGAATGCGATTAATCACAGTGATCGCTTAGGCGGTTTACTGGCAACAGAAACGGAACATATTGAGCTCAAACCACGCAGTCGACGCCAAGGCATTTTACAATTGGTTTCTGCACTGACTCAGCTCCATCAAAGTCAGTTAACGAAAAGCCAGTCGCATGAAAACACATTAACTGATGAACCACCTAACCACTTAATTAGCGCCTGCCAACGTTTAAAACGGCTTGCTAAACCGGGTTCATTAGTTTGGATAATATCTGACGGTCAAAACTTTAGCCAAGAATGTTTAGCGCCATTAAGTGAACTCAAACGCCATTGCGATTTACGTGCTTTTTTAATCACAGATCCACTCAGAACTGGCGATTTGGATCTACCAAAGCAATTTTCACTACCTATAAAACAAGGGCAACAGAAAACCGTTTTAACTCGCCAAAGTTATCATTCATGGCTCGAAAACGAACATATAAAACGGCAGCAATTTATTTCAATCATGGAACAACTCAAAGTTTACCCCAATACCATTGATGCAGGTAAACGCTTAAGCGACCAATTGGAGTTACTGCGTCAATGACAACGCCACAGATTACCAATCCAGCATTAGCACAACTGCAAGACATTCATACACCAGAGCAAATTGGTCTATGGCCGTTAGCTCCCGGTTACTGGTTATTACTCATTATTGCGTTGCTTGTTATTGCAAGTGCTTACTTACTAGTGAAACGTTATCGCATGAATAACGCATCAAAAAAGGCTGCGCTGATTTCTTTAAATAATCTACAACAACCCGATAGTGCTATTCAGATCAATGCGATTTTAAAGCGCGCAGCGATGAGCTATCGCGATCGAACCGATATCGCTTCGTTGAATGGTGACGAATGGTATCAGTGGCTCGATCAATTCATGCCAACCAATGAACAGGGAAAGTTTGCCGCTTTACTTGAAAAGCGCTATCAGCCAAGCGGCTTAACGCAAGCTGAAACTGAGCAGCTTAGCCAGCTTGCTAAAATCTGGCTGACCAAAGCATTACCGTTAAAGCAGGAGGCCAAATGTTAACGCTTATCTGGCCTTGGTTGCTTATTTTGTTGCCACTCCCATTAATCTTTCGAACAAAGAAAACCGTTTCTCAACAAGGTGGGCATTTACTATTACCCTCTGTGGCAAGCACTCAATTTTCAACGACACAAACAAAGAAGTTTTCTAAAAATTGGTATTGGTTGGTTTGGATTTTATTAGTCCTTGCTGTATCTCGGCCACAGTGGGTTGGCGATCCCATTGACTTACCAAGTAAAGGACGCGATTTAATGGTTGCCGTCGACTTATCTGGCAGTATGCAAATTGAAGATATGGTATGGGACAACCAAGAGGTGGATCGCTTTACTCTCATTCAAAAAGTCGTTGGTGACTTTATTAATCGGCGCAAAGGTGATCGTATCGGATTAATTTTATTTGCCGATCATGCCTACCTTCAAGCACCACTAACCTTAGACAGACGCTCTGTTTCAACCTTCTTAAATGACGCACAAATCGGACTGGTGGGCAAACAAACCGCCATTGGTGAAGCTATTGGTCTCGCCGTTAAGCGCTTTAACAAAAAGAAAGACAGTAACAGAGTGCTAATACTGCTAACAGATGGCTCAAATAATGCGGGCAACATTAAGCCGATCCAAGCTGCAGAAATTGCGGCCAAACGTGGCATTAAAATTTACACCATAGGTGTCGGTGCTGAAGTCATGGAAACGCGCAGCTTCTTCGGTACTGAACGAGTTAATCCGTCACGGGATTTGGATGAAGTAACCTTGACTAAAATTGCCGATTTAACTGGCGGCGAATATTTCCGAGCCCGTGACAGCAAAGAGTTACAACGAATTTATCAAGAAATCGATAAGCTACAACCCGTCAGTCGCGATCAACAAACCTATCGCCCTCGCGCTGAGCTTTTTTATTGGCCATTGGCAATGATGTTATTACTTAGTATGTTCATTCACTTATTAAAGCTACCTATTTTTGTTTCTCAGCCAAAAGAGATTGGCAACAAAAGTGTTAACCCCAAAAGGAGCCGAACATGAGTTTGCATTTTATTCGGCCTGAGTGGTTATTCGCGCTACTGCCACTCAGTGTTCTATTATTTTTTGTTTGGCGCACTCAAGGTACAAACACCGCTTGGAACCGTTATATTGCGCCGCATTTAGCTAAGTTGTTAGTTGAAACCAGCGATAAACAATCTCGTAATTCGATTTGGCTCATTGGCTTTGTTTGGTTCATCGCCACCTTAGCCCTTTCGGGACCTGCGATAACCAAGCAACAATTGCCCGTATTTGCCAGTACTCAAGGGCGAGTAGTGATAATGGATATGTCATTGTCTATGTATGCGACAGATCTTGCCCCTAATCGCCTTTCTCAACAAAGATACAAGGCGATTGATCTCGTAAATGTACTCAAAGAAGGCGAAACAGGTTTAATTGCCTACGCTGGCGATGCATTTGTTATTAGCCCACTGACACGCGATCGCGCGACTCTTTTAAACTTGATCCCAACATTATCGCCCAGCATTATGCCGGCACGAGGATCAAATTTAGATACAGCGTTGGAGCAGGCAAAACAATTACTAGAAAATGGCGGTCATGTAACAGGTGACATTATTTTGCTAACTGATGGCGTCAATCACAGTCAATTTTCTGCTGCGAGAGAAACTCTCGCTGGCAGTAAATATCGTTTATCAATTATTGGTTTTGGTACACATCAAGGCGCACCGATAAAATTGCCAAATGGTCAATTGATGCGTGACCGAAGTGGCGACATTATCGTAGCGCAAACCGACTTTGATTTATTAAGTCAACTTGCACGAGCAAACCAAGGTATTGCGATAAAACATCAAACCAATGACAGTGATATTAAACAAATTGTTAATTGGTTAGCCACCGAAAAGCAAACCAAACTGACCGATCAGCAAGGTGAAACGTGGCAAGACTTAGGTCCCTATCTCGCATTACTGCTATTACCTTTAGTTTTATTCAGTTTTCGAAATGGTTTTGCAGTTGCTTCGTTATTGGTTTTCATCAACTTGACACCTAAACCTGTAATGGCGATGGATTGGGATTCATTATGGAAAACCCCAAACCAGCAAGCTCAACAGGCTTTCAACAACAAAGATTACGCCACAGCAGCAAAACAGTTTGAGTCGCCGCAATGGAAAGCCAGTGCCGATTATAAAGCGGGAAATTATCAACAAGCTTTAAAAGGCTTCGAAAACGATAATTCAGCCGAAGGCTTGTACAATCAAGCAAACAGCTTAATGCAGCTTGGTAAATATAAACAAGCTGAGCAGCGCTATAAAAAAGCATTAGAGAAAAACCCAAATCTTGATAACGCAAAAAAAAATCTTGAGCTTGCTAAAAAGCTAGAAAAACAACAAAAGAAACAGCAACAAAACAGTGGTAAAGGCGACTCGAAAAAACAAAATGATAAGCAAGGTAACAAGCAAGACGAACAAAAAAATAGCCAACAAAGTGATCAACAAAAGAAGTCAGGCCAACAAGGCTCTGACCAACAAGATTCAGCTCAAAATAAGCCTGCTGATGGACAAAAATCTAAAGATAAAAACTCAGCGAAAAACGAATCACCCTCTCAATCGGAGCAGCGCCAGAACCAGCAGCAAAGCCAATCGTCCGATCAACAACATGATGAGAATCCACAACAACAGCCGCAAGCTGAGAAAAGCCAAAATAAATCGGCGAAAAATGATGCTGAGCAACGCAAGCAGCAAGCTCAAGCAAGGAAAGCGAAAAAAGATAAAGCTGATGATAACCAAAAATCAACCATGGCTCAGCTTGATGGCAACGCTAAGCCTAAACAAGATCTACCACCAGAGATGCAACGCGCGTTAAAAGCCATTTCTGAAGATCCGCAATTATTATTGCGAAATAAAATGCAATTAGAATATCAAAAACGTCGCCAACAAGGCCGTCTACCTAAGGAAGATCAACAGTGGTAAAACGTCTTTTTATCTTAATATTAGCGAGTATAAGCGCCATTCATTCGGCATGGGCGCTAGATGAGATTGTCGCATCAGTCGATCGCAACCCAGTCATCAATGGTGAATACTTTACGCTTACTGTGAGCGCTAATGATGATGTCGACACCAATAAGCTAGACAGTTCAGTTCTAGAGAAAAACTTCATTATTGGGCGGGTGAGCGTAAGCCGCAGTACCAAAATTATTAATTTTAATAGCGCTAAAGAAACTCGATGGCAAATTCTACTGGCTCCAAAGCACAAAGGCATCGTCACTGTACCTAGTTTCACCATCGATGGTGTAAAGTCTAATGAGATTGCCCTTCAAGTTGTTAATGACAATAAGGCACAACAAAAAAATAAAGACATATACATCACGACAGAGCTATCGCAAAAGCAAGGATACGTAGGTCAGCTATTACTGTATAAAATTAAACTTTATTTAGCCGTCGATTTACAAAGAGGCTCCCTAAACGCGCCGCAAATCGCGAACGCCTCAGTAAAGCAAATTGGTGATGACAAAGAAGGCACTGAAATCGTAAACGGTCGCCGTTTTCGAGTTATCGAGCGGACTTATGGGGTTATTTCTGATAAAGCAGGTGAGTTAGCCATAGGAGCAACCAGCTTTCAGGGCGATGTGCTCACAACAACGAATCGCCGCAATAGCCTATTTTCATTTAATGAAAGCCGTCCTGTTCGAGTGAATTCAGACTCAAATAAAATAACCATTTTACCTAAACCTGATAATTTTCAAGGTGAGTGGTTGGTTTCCGAATTAGTAAAACTAAAAGAGCAATGGCCTAAAAATCAAAAAGAGTATCAAGCAGGAGCACCAATAACGCGCACGATTTCACTGTTAGCGGTTAATGCCGACGATACCAGCTTACCTGATATTGCAACCACTTTACCCGCGGGTTTAAAAGGCTACCCCGAAAAACCACAACGAAAAACCTATGTTCGCGACGGTCATATTGTTGCTGAATTATCTCAAACTCAAGCCATTGTTCCTTCACATTCTGGAAAATTTACACTACCTGAAGTCAAAGTACCGTGGTGGAACCCAGTCTTGAAACGACAAGAACTTGCTACTCTTCCAGCTAGAACAATTACCGTAGTCGGCGATGTAACGCCACAGCCAGCGACGACATCAACCATAACACCGCAACAGATCAGCTCAACCCAAAAAGTGGTACACACTGTTTCAGCAGGTTATTGGCCTTGGCTCACCGCTTTGTTTGCATTACTTTGGTTAATCACCTTGTTTTTATTGTTTAAACGAAAAAATACTCAATCCAATAACATTGAAAGTCACGAACCGCAGCCTTGTAGGCCTACGACCAAGCAAGTTAACGAAATTAAAAAGGCTTGTGATAAAAAGCAATATGGTGATGTATTAACCTTATTGCAGTGTTACTGTAGTTCGCAGTTGAATAAGCAAATGAATCTAGCTGATATCAAACAGCTCTCTTCAGAATTAAGCGATATCATTAACCGGCTACAAGCAATCAGTTATGCAGATACACAACAAACTAGCCAACAGAGTGTAAATACTGACGATTTGATCAATGCGATTCATTCTGTTTTCAAAGAACAAAAAAATAGCAAAAGTGATAATCAACAAAACAAATTGGTTAAATTAAACCCAATAGACTGATTGGACTTGTTATTTTTTATCGGACAGTTAATCTGTTTCCATCAAAACAACAAAAGACCAAAAAATGTTTGATAGTTTGCGAAAGAAAAAGTCGGCTGATGTGGTCTCTATAGACATGATAAGCAAACAACGACGTTATGAAAGCCTTGTGCGGGCACTCAACACAGACATATTTCGCTATGCGTATTGGCTGTGCGGTGATAAACACATTGCTGAAGACATAACCCAAGAGACCTTTTTGCGTGCATGGAAGGCGTTAGATTCGTTGAAAGACGAAAAAGCCGCCAAAGCATGGTTAATTACGATCCTTCGTCGTGAGAACGCGCGGCGCTTTGAACGTAAGCAGTTTGATTACTCAGATATTGAGCAAGATCACTTAGAAGATGTTTTTTCGGGCACTAATGAAGATCATGCCGAACAACATCTAATAAGACGACAAATAGGCAATTTGGAAATGGAATACCGAGAGCCTCTATTACTGCAAGTCGTTGGCGGCTTTAGTGGTGAAGAAATTGCTGGAATATTGGAATTAAACCGAAATACTGTCATGACCCGACTTTTTAGAGCACGAAACCAACTCAAAGAGGCCTTAGAGAAACCTGAAGTACGAGGGCTATCAAATGGATGAATTAGAATTCAGGCGTAGAGCCATTGCCGAACCGAACTCAAAAGATGACGATTTTTTACAAGCGATCGCGCAGAATGCGAACCGTGAAGAAACCGTTCGTCAGCAAAAAGCCTTTGATAAAAAATTATCACAAGCACTGAACATTGAACCGCCTGCGGGTATGATGGAAAACTTAATACTGCGCCAGCAGTTAAAGCAGCACCATCAGCAGCGACGTAAAGCTGGCTTTATGATGGCAATGGCGGCATCGGTAGCCTTTGTTGCTGGCATTACCTTTACTTTACTTCGCACTGCACCTGTGGACTTATCTGAGCATGCTATTGCGCATGTTTATCATGAAGATAATGCCATGACAGTAAACCAGCATGTGGACTTTAAACAGCTAAATAATCAGCTGGTATCACTGGCTAATTATCAAGGCGGGCAATTTACCAAGCAGCCAGGTGAAGTGTATTACACCTCTTATTGTGATTTCCAGGGTGTCCGTAGCTTACATTTAGTCATGCAAGGCAAAGATAACAAAGTAACAGTATTTATAGTGCCAGCTGAAGAGCGCATGAAATTTGAACGAACTTTCTCTGACAAAAACTACCAAGGTATGGGTTTTGAAAAAGATGGCTCCTATATGCTGCTTGTCGGTGAAGAGCAACAAGACTTGAACTACGTTAAAAAGGAGATTGAAGGCACCTTCATTTAATTAATAGTGTCCTCAAACAAGCTACGATATAATGTCGTAGCTTTTTTATTTACATGATTTTCATATGACTTCAGATTTCAGCGCATTCAATAAAACCACCAGCCAATCTTTTAACCATCAAAAAGGGTTAATAAAACGCGCGTTATCAGGCAAGTTATCTCAATGCCCCGAATGTAAGAAAAACCTGAATATAATATTACCAGAGCACAATAACAGCAAAAATAATGCCCAGAAAGCTCCAGGCATTTATTGTGTAAAAGGTTGTACTGATATTGAACTAGAAATGGAAGCTGTTAAAAAGTAGCTTATGACTTTTTTACATATTGAGTGAGGATAACGATTCTAGTTCCATTTACTCGACCTTCAATATGCTCAGGGTTGCTGGTTAAGCCAATATTTCGCACCGATGTGCCGCGCTTAGCCACAAAGCTGGTTCCTTTTACATTCAAGTCTTTAATAACCACGACGGTATCACCTGAATGCAATCGTTCACCGTTACTGTCAAAATGCTTTACTTCGTCTTCTTCATCTTCAATGCCTGCATCCACCCACTGCTTCATATCATCATCAAGATACAACATTTCGTTTAAATCTTGCGCCCATGTTTCTGCGCTGAGTCGGTTTAGCATTCTTGCCGCCATAACTTGCACAGCAGGAACTGTGCTCCACATGCTATCGTTTAAGCAACGTAAGTGGTTAACATTAAACCCTTCTTTTAGAGTCACTTGCTCAGCACAGATAGAGCAAAGGGCAATATTCACGTCCCCTTGCCCTTTTGATTCTGGTACCTCATAAGCAGACAACGCCGTTTCAGCAGCACACAATTCACATTTTCCACCACAACGAGTGTTTAGCTCAGCAGATAAACTCATTTTAAACTTCTCTCACCAATACAATTGCTGCGCATGCTATTACGTTCCCTTACTTGTCGCAAGGTTTTTACTGCTAATCCTTAGTATTCTTCTCCAGAGACAGCAAAGCTTGTTTCATTTCAAGGCCGTAAGCATAGCCTGTTAATTTACCACTTTTGCCGATTATTCGATGGCAAGGAATAATGATAGCGATACGATTTGCTCCATTTGCCGCTCCCACTGCTCTCACAGCCTTAGGCCGATTAATTTTCTGAGCGATATCGCTATAACTGCAACTCTGACCAAATTCGACACCCTGTAGCGCTTGCCAAACTTGTTGTTGAAATTCAGTGCCCGTTGGTGCTAAAGGCACATCGAATTGCAGCCGTTCACCTGCAAAGTATTGCTGTAACTGGCTAATGACCATTGCTAAGATTTCCATCGCTGTTTGGCTATTATCCCCCTGCTTTTGAGTCTGATAATCACCATCAACCACAGTCAAATGCGTTAACCCCTGATTGCTTGCCTTTAACAACAGCCGTCCTACGGGTGACTGCCAACATTGCTCTGCGCATAATTCAGCGCAAGGTGACTTAAACTCTTTGGTGACTGTGCTCATGCGAGACTCCATAGTTGAAAAGTCATATAGCTTCCCCAAGGGGCAACATCTTGTGCGCATTTATCCATAATCAGGTTCAGTTCCTTTTTGGTTATTTCACTTGCTGGTTCAGTTTCACTTAATAAGGCAAGTAGCCGATTTTTAATCACAAGATCGCCTCCTAAAAAAATATTAGGATCGCCTTGCCCGCGCATTTTTGCGTAATTAGCCGTCCACGGTCCAATGCCTTTAATGTTCAAGCAATCGTCAAGTGATGGTTCAGCTACAGTCGAAAAATACTCAGCAATATTTTTTAATGCTAACTTACGTGCTCTAGGCATTTTAAACTCGTCGAATTCGCTATTAAGTAATGCTGTTGGCTCTGGAAATAACAAAACATCACGTCCATTTATAGTTGCTTTTTTACCATAATGATGAACTAACACATTTAACAGCTTTACTGCTTGTTTAACTGAAACCTGCTGCCCAAGAATAGCGCGACAAAGTGCTTCAAAAACGTTGCCTGTACCAACAAGGCGTAAACCTGCTTTAGGAGAAACGCCGAGTTTAACCAGTGGCGCGATCCCTTTTTCAATTTGTTGCATATCAGCATCCAAATCAAACATTCGCCTAATATTATTTAGCAATGTAAGTAACGAATTGAGCTCGCTTTCTTCACTAAGATACACCGAAACTTTAAATCTACTGGAATCCGGTTGGCATTGTGCAATGAAATATCCAACCATTTTGTCAAAGCAAAAGCTTTTGGCAAAGGACATCTCATCAGGCAGCCACTCCATATTTTCAACGAGTCTTAAGGCTAAGAAATCACGAACATGTTCCCAATCATAAGGTGGGCGGTAACTCATATAAATCACCAGCTGAGACGATGATTCATTACTCAATGATGAATTTTTTCTAAACTGAGTCGGTGTTAACAGTAATCGCTGATGAAAGACTTGGTTAAAATTTCTCAAACTGGCAAAGCCCGAGGCTAACGCGACTTGAGTGACTGGCAATGAAGTTTGCTGCAATAACTGCTTGGCGAACAGCAGCTGTTTATATTGCATATATTGCTTTGGCGACGTACCAAACTGTTGATTGAATAGTTTGCGTAAATAGCGACTGCTAATGCCAAGACGTTCGGATAGGTGTTCTAAATCTAACGGCTCATTTTTTTCTACAGCTTGATCGATAAGGTATATTGCGCGCTCAAATGTAGTGCTCGTTCCTTTCCAAGCACTAGAGTTGGGCGCACTTTCAGGGCGACAGCGTAAGCAAGGCCGCAGTCCTGCTGAAGCTGCTGCTAAAGCAGAATCAAAATAGTCTATGTTTTCTTCTTTGGGAGCTACCGCAGGGCAAATTGGGCGGCAGTAAATTCCAGTGGTTTTAACGCCGACAAAGAAAATACCATCAAATCGTGCATCTCGTGATAGTCGCGCCTTTTTATAGGCGGATTTAACCTCAATATTACTAATCGCTAATGCGCTCATTCAATGACTTTTTATTCCTTAATTTATTTAAATGCTAACAAGTATATTTCAGCGGGACTAGCAAAAAACGGAACTCAAGATAACTTACTGAAAAAATAATATTAGGATGTATTGAATTTCAAACTTATTTTTTGCAGCGATAACTTAATGATTTTGTGCAGTGTAGTTACTCTACATAACAATATGGTTTGATTATAAGTTGTTCAATAAACAATAATTAATATAACTATCACCAGCTCGCCATGAATATAGTCGTACCTTGATCTAACATAAACTCACCAGCTTAGTCGGAGTGGTTTATGAGTGTTGACTCCTTATTAAAGTCCCAATTTTCAGAATATGTCATTGTAGATGATAACGACCACGCTTTAACAAGCCTAACGGAGCAACATGTTTTAAAAGAGCAAGTAGGTATTTCTGAGCTCTTGTTAGACAGTAAGCTCACTGACTCTCCTGAACTAAATATGATAAGAAAAAGCTTTGCAGTCGATCACCGCCCTGCTTTGCACACAACTCAAACCGATTTATCAAAAAAAGTTTGGGGAACACGAGAAGATCAACTACAAACTTTACTTTCTAATCTACAATCCATCGAAATAACCCCAAAAAATCGAGGAGAACTTATTCGGTGCTTGCTTCAATTACCCACAACCGAGAGTTCTGAACAACACTATTTAACAGGACTTTTTTTTACAAACCTCTCCCTTACTTTTATTCAAAATGGTCTTGTAGTTCAATATCAAACCGCTATAGATTCGCTATTTGAACAGGTAGCTCGACAATACTGTACATTTATGGAGATCCAAGAAAGTGATATTAGAGAGGCAATCAATTTATTAAAACAAAAATATAGCGGTCATTTTTTTGTCACACCTTTGCCTACAGAAATTACAACATTTTCACCATCAATTGCTTGCATCAATAATGAGCAAAACTTTAAAGACTTTTGTATTTTACGCATGAATCCTGTGAAAATTTATCAAGAATTCATTATGAACGCGGGCGTCGTGCTTATGAATGATTTTCCTCCCTCATCAAAGTACGAATTATCAGTAAAGTTGAAGAGTAAAAATGGCTGTAGCACAGAGAAAAGAAAATTCGATATCCCACAACTTTGTCAGTTATTTATTCCCTGCCAGCATCAAAGTAATTCCCAAATTCTTAATAGTTCATGTCACCAACAAGTTAACATACCTTCTACATCGCCTACGTTGTATTATTTACAATGTTTAGATGTTAGTTTTGCTGCAATATTAGAACTTCTATTCTCTTCACTAACATTAGATAAACTTGAACAAGAAGCGTTAATCATGTTGCTCACAATTCGAGCTGATTACGTTGACTTTTTAAACTTAATCAATTTAGTTAACAAATCATTTACCTTACCCTCTATTCATCCGTTACAGCTTGATATAAAGCATACAGTTAGAAACTTATCCGTTTCATTGCAAGGCTGTGACAGTCTATGTGCTCATATAAACGAACTCACTAATACTGATGAATTAAATTATTTCGCAACCAATATGTTCCCTTCAAACTTGCAGTGCCTTTGTTTAAACAGGCTGCATGCGTTAGGTCATTTGCAAATAAACGATGAGAGGTTACTTTCTCAATACGCGTTATTACATTTACCCACTGAGATGCTTAGTACCTCATTATCACAAAGCAAAAAAAATGCACTCTTATTTACAGAATGCCAAGAGTCTAAAAGATCAGAAACAATAAAAACTCTGATAACCATCGGAGCAGAAGTCAATGCTAAAGATGCATCAGGTTTGACTCCTTTACTGCATATATGCAGGCAGTGTGAATCGGCTCATATTGAAAGCATTAAAGTATTACTTGCAGCAGGCGCCGATAGCCTGTCAACGGAATGTGTGTCGGGAATCACTCCGTTTCATCATTTATGTATACGAGGCTTTAGTGATTTACAGCTTCAAATATGTAAACAACACCCATTAGAGCTTGATAAGTTAACGACCAAAACTCACCTTCGACCAACTCACTTAGCATGCTATGACCTATCTGGAAAAACACTTTACTTCTTGTTGAATCAACCTGATGTTGAAATATATCCATGCTTAAATGAGAAAGGGGAGAATTTACTGGAAGCTTGCTGTTCAAGGGGCAACATTAATGGAGTCAAGCTTCTCACCGCTGGTGGTTTTTATAGAAACAAATTAATCATTGAGAAAGCACAAATGAAATTACAATCTAATGTTAAGCCGCCAAAACAAAAAGCAGAGATCTTGAGATACTTTGAGCAACTCCTTGGTGGCTTACCTATTACATCAGATCATGCTCAATTAAAGCAGGTGGTATTTACTTCACAAAGAAAGGGGCATGACATTTCACAGTTAACATTAATTGAACTTAATAAACAGCTTCATCGCTCAATCGATAGTCAAAACCAGGGGTTAGCTCTCATCTGTTTGCAAAATGGAGCCAAGCTATCTGCTAGAGATATCACAGGCCAAACCGTATTACATAAATTAGTGCGCGTTGATGATACATTATCAAAATGTGTTCTTTCTTTCACCACACCTGAAGATATCCTACTGACCAATAAACACAAGCAAACAGTTTTGCATCTCTGTGTTTTAACAAACTGTATTGAAAACCTAATCGCACTGCTCGGTATTTTAGAGTTTAGGTTTGAGTGCATACCTGACAAAGGTTTTATTTCCTACGTTTGCCAACATGGCAGTGAAGAGTTGATAAAGTCGGTAATAACTCATTCACTCCAAAATGGTACGGACGTGAGTAAAATATCACTCGCGGCAAAAACTGGGGGGGATCGAAACAAAAAAGTAAAGGCAAGTACTATTAACGCATTAGTATCTGAATTAACATTTAAATTTGATTTAACCGCATTCGGTAATCCCATGTTTATACCCGATGCTCTTATTGCTTCTCAACAAGCTCAAGAGCAGCAAAAAAAAGCTGAACCTATTTCAGCTCCTCAAGCGCCTAGTGCAACATTAAAACTAGATGAGGAAGAATGGGTCATTTACTAAAAATCCGCCACCCCTTGATAAAATTAAGATATTCTATTTCCATCTAGCTCTAATCTAATTGTATATCTTATGTTTAAATTGTTTGAATCGTTTGTTGAGCCTCTTTCTGAACGTCAACCTAAGCAGCCACCAAAAGGCATATATGCCTTTTGTCGTTACTACACTCGTGGTTATGAAAAACAACTGCTGATCATGTCAGTGTTGACCGCAATTCTCGCAATACTGGAAGTGTCTCTCTTTGGTTTTATGGGGCAACTCGTTGACTGGCTTATCACCAAAAACCCTGACACCTTATTTCAAGATGAAGGTATGAAACTATTAGCCATGGCTGGCATGACCTTAATTGTTATCCCTATGCTCTATTTGCTGCACGCCCTTGTTGTTTATCAAGGGCTAATGGGCAATTATCCGATGTCCATCCGCTGGCTGGCACACAAATACCTCCTTAAACAGAGCATGTCTTTTTATCAAGATGATTTTGCAGGAAGAATTGCTACTAAAGTCATGCAAACCTCATTGGCCGTTCGCGAGACTGTGATGAAATTATTAGATGTATTGGTTTACATTTTGGTTTATTTCACTTCAATGCTGGTCATGATTGCTTCAGCAGATTGGCGCTTAGTCGTACCAATGCTAGTTTGGCTTGTCTGTTACATAGGCATTCAGCTATTTTTAGTACCTAAATTAAAGAAAGTCTCAGCCCAACAAGCCGATGCACGCTCAACCATGACTGGGCGAATTGTCGACAGTTATACCAATATTTCTACTGTAAAGTTGTTTGCCCATACTGACAAAGAAGCCGATTATGCCAAAAGCAGTATGAAAGACTTTTTGCAAACAGTTTATAAACAAATGCGCTTAGTCACTGGCATAAATGTCAGCGTACAAGTACTCAACTATGTACTTGCTTTTTCTATCACCGCACTGTCTATTTGGCTTTGGACTGATTCAGCCATTACCGTAGGCGCTATCGCCATTGCCGTGAGTTTAGCTTTACGCTTGAATGGCATGTCACAATGGATCATGTGGGAAGTAAGCGGTTTATTTGAAAATATTGGCACAGTCACTGACGGCATGAACACCTTATCAAAGCCAATGGAAATTGAAGATGTAACTGATGCATCTGTGCTCAAAGTAACTCAAGGTAAAATTGACTTTAACAAGGTCGACTTTCACTACAAGCAAGATCAATCCGTTATTGAGCAACTACAATTAAGTATTGCAGCTGGTGAGAAAATTGGTTTAGTTGGTCGCTCAGGCGCTGGAAAATCGACGCTGGTAAATTTGCTAATGCGTTTTCATGATGTTGAAAATGGTGAAATTTGTATTGATGAACAGAACATAAAACATGTCACTCAAGACTCGCTTCGAGCACAAATCGGCATGGTGACACAAGACACCTCATTACTGCATAGGAGTATTCGAGAAAATATATTGTATGGTCGTCCCGATGCAACCGAACAAGAGTTGACGGCAGCAATTGATAAAGCCCAAGCTTCAGGCTTTATTCACGACCTAAGCGATCCTGAAGGTAATTTAGGCTTAGATGCGCAAGTGGGGGAGCGTGGCGTCAAGCTTTCAGGCGGTCAACGCCAACGCATTGCCATTGCACGTGTATTACTCAAAAATGCTCCTATTCTATTACTTGATGAAGCAACCTCCGCATTAGACTCGGAAGTCGAGGCAGCCATTCAGGAAAGTTTATACCAATTAATGGAGGGAAAAACCGTGATTGCCATCGCCCACCGATTATCAACTATTGCAGCAATGGATCGATTAGTCGTGCTTGATGAAGGCAAAATTGTCGAGCAAGGTACCCACGACCAACTCATAAAAGGCAATGGCATTTATGCCCAACTTTGGGCGCATCAAACCGGAGGGTTCCTAGGTTTAGACTAATCTCATCCTAACCTTACCTTCTACTTTAACGGTATGATTTATTAACTAAATCATACCGTTAATTAAAGTTCATCTTCTTGACGCTTTAATTTTCAGCTACTTATAATTGCCGCTCATTTTCCAATGAGAAGTACTTATGCCTGGTTTTGAACTCTTTGGTTTTGAAGAAAAAAATGAAGTTCAAGATGTCTTAGAAAATGGTTTTACTTTCCGCTATAACTTTGACCAAGTACGTAATGGCCGCTGGAAAGCAAAACAAATGGAAGTTTTGCTCTGCCAAAAAATGCATGCCAAACACGCGCATTTAGTCTCAAGTGGAACTGCAGCGTTGCAAACGGCACTCGCAGCAGCAGGCATTGGCGCGGGCGACGAAGTTATCGTGCCACCTTTCACCTTTGTTGCTTCCATCGAAGCCATTGTTATGGCTGGTGCAATCCCTGTATTTGCAGAAATTGATGAAACCTTATGTTTATCTCCCGCAGGTATTGAAGCGGCAGTCACTCAAAAGACCAAAGCTGTTAATGTCGTTCATATGTGCGGTTCGATGGCGAAAATGAATGAGATTGTTGCGCTTTGTGAGAAGCATAATATTTTATTAATTGAAGACGCTTGCCAAGCTATTGGTGGCTCTTATCAGGGTCAAGCCCTCGGAACCATTGGCACTGTCGGCTGCTATTCATTTGATTCAGTGAAGACCATCAGCTGTGGAGAAGGCGGTGCCATCATTACTAATGATAAGCTCATTTATCAAAATGCTCATATGTTCTCTGATCACGGTCATGATCATCAGGGCTGTGATCGTGGTGCTGAGAATCATCCAATAATGGGGTTAAACTTTCGAATTTCAGAAATGAATGCCGCTCTTGGCTTAGCCCAACTAAGAAAGCTCGATGACATTATTAAAATACAGAAAAAAAACAAAACGAAAATCAAACAAGCACTGACAGAAATACCAGAGATCACCTTTCGAGAAATTCCAGATATCGATGGCGATTCAGCTGGATTTTTAAGCTTTATGTTGCCAACAAAGCATCGCGCTCTCGAGCTCAACAGCAAACTCGCAGAGCATGGTGTTGATGGGTGCTTTTATTGGTATATCAATAACTGGCATTATTTTTCTAACTGGCAACATATCCAAACAATGCAATCATCAGCCAAACTGCCAGTATCTTTAAACTCACCATTACCTAACTATCAAAATGTAGCGCTTCCTCAGTCTGACGCCATTATCAGCCGCACTATTTCTATGCTGATCAAACTCTCTTGGACCGAAGAAGACATGAACCGACGAATCCAAAATATTAAATTGGCTTTTGAGTAGCCAATCATCCCTTATAAAAGAACGCGATCAAAAAGGAAGCGTATCGAGTTCAAAGGTCATCGCTAAAATTAGAGGAACCTATGAGCTTTAAAAATTTTAAAACTGTACCCAGACTTATTTTTGGTCGTGGCTGTTTTTCAGAGCTCGATAATGTCATTAACGAGCAACGCAAACAAGATAATGATTTTGCTGTATTCATTATTGATGATGTTCATAAAGACAGCGCATTAGTCAGCAGGCTGCCTCGACAACAGCAAGATTTAGTGCTTTTGGTCAATGTGGACGAAGAGCCAACAACCATACAAGTAGATGAACTGACAACAAAAGTGCATAGCTTTAACTCAAAATTGCCTGTGAGTATTGTTGGCTTAGGTGGTGGTTCAACCATGGATTTAGCAAAAGCGGTTTCCCTTATGCTAACCAACTCTGGGGGCTCAGCAAAGTATCAAGGTTGGGACTTAATTAAGCAACAAGCAATTCATCATATTGGTATTCCAACGGTTTCAGGTACAGGCGCAGAAGCATCCCGCACCGCGGTACTTTGTGGACCTGTTCGCAAGTTAGGGTTGAACTCTGATTTTACTGTATTTGATCAAATCATCTTAGATCCAGAACTGATCGAAACTGTGCCACAAGAACAGTGGTTTTACACAGGCATGGACTGTTATGTTCATTGTATCGAGTCTTTGCACGGCACTATGTGCAATGAGTTCTCTAAAGCATTTTCCCAAAAAGCCTTAAAGTTATGCCGTGAAGTGTTTATTGATGATCATCCAGATAAACATGATAAGCTCATGATGGCTTCTTACATGGGAGGCATGAGTATCGCATACAGCCAAGTGGGGGCTTGTCACGCTATTTCTTATGGGCTTGGGTATATTCTTGGTTATCACCACGGGATCGGCAACTGTATCGCTTTTAATGTACTAGATGATTTTTATCCAGAAGCCGTAGCAGAATTTCGCAGTATGGTAAAACAGCATAACATCACCTTACCACAAAATATTTGTGCTGACTTACCCAATGAAACCATTCAAAAAATGGTTGATGTCAGTAAAAGTATGGGACCCTTATGGCAAAACGTTTATGGCGATAACTGGGCTGAATACGTCACTGATGACATGCTGACGCAGCTTTTCAGAAGAATTTAAGCAGGAGAGTCATCAGCTTCCACTAACTCGTGATCCAGCAAATTCAGGATTTCGGTGCCAGAGGCATATTTGAAGCGCCTTTAACTTGCACTGCGAGCGCTGCATATGAGTTTGCATATTCAGCTGCTTCTATGAGCGTATCCCCCAACACTAACCTTGCTGACAAAGCGCCATTAAATGCATCTCCAGCGCCACTGGTATCAATTGCATTCACAATCACTGCGGGAATAAAATGAGGTTTACCTGCTTGAAAACAAAGTGCTCCAGCACTGCCTAATGTAATTACGATTTCAGGGATACCATATAATTGATACAGCTTCTCGGCGGCTCTTTTAGCGCTGTGAGCATCCGTCACCTCAATGCCAGTCAATTGCGAAGCTTCTGTTTCGTTAGGGGTGAGGATATCAACCAGCGGCAATATGGTGCTAACTTCACTTTCATAGGGCGCAGGGTTAAGCAGTACTTTTACATTCGCTTTATTTGCGATATTGATTGCCGTCATTATCGCTGTAAAATTGTTTTCTAACTGGAGCATCAGCAATTGGCTTGATTCAATTTGTGTCTGATAATTTCGAATTTCATCAACAGTAATCGCTTTATTTGCACCTTCAGAGATCACAATTTGATTTTGGCTATCAGAATGGCGTACAAGGATTTGAGCAATCGTAGTGTTTTCGGTGGTGGACGTTAAAGTTTTACAGTCTACATTGCGCCGTTCACTTAACATCTTCTGAACTTGTTCGCCAAATATATCATTACCGATTTTACACAGGAGTGTTGTATCAATGTAGTTTTGCCCGCACGCAAAAGCTTGATTAGCCCCCTTCCCCCCGCAGGCAACAATGGTTTCATTGGCAGATAAAGTTTGACCAGAAACTGGAAACTCATCTACATACGCCAAAATATCGAGGTTGACAGAGCCAAGCACAAATACTGAAGTAGACAAATCAAGTTTCTCCACTAGAGTCGTAATTCAACAGCCCTAGTCATTCAGATTAGTTAAGCTGCTTACGAATAATAGGTTCCAACTTTGTAAGCCCCCAATTTTTTCCCTCAGCAATGGCATTCTCAATATTGGCTGTCTTATTGAATACGCTGATCGCTTTTAATGCTCCCACACGATTACCACTCGCACAATGAACAAACGCTGACTGATCAGCAACTTTATCAAGAAGACGTTTTAGTTTGTCAGCATTACCGGTCGTTAAGCCTTTCAGTCCAGCGACAGGAATTGAGTAATACTTCATTCCCAAAGACTCAACATACTGTTTTTCATTCCAGTTTTGTTCAGATAATGGACGCAGGTTGATGATATTTTGCACACCAAGCTTAGCGAGTTTAGCAAGCTGTTGCTGAGTCGGCTGACCACCAGAGAACTGATTATTATCGTGAGTCTTAAGATTTTTAATGGATAACGCTTCGATAGCGGTTTGCTCAACCGCCGAGGCTGAAAATACAGCGAATGCCGTATTGAGTAATACTAAGGCAACCAATCGGATTTTTTTTAACACAGTAAATGTAAGCACAATAAACTCCACTAATTATTAGCAAATGCTAATAATAGCAGCAAAGTTAGTCGAAAAGCTATTCAGTGAATTATAAATGTTGATATCTAGATCAAATTTCAAATACAAAAAAACCACCTAATTGGTGGTTAAGTTGTTACATTTGAAAAATATGCATAGGACATATCTCAAAATATGGTATCCCCTAGGGGATTCGAACCCCTGTTACCGCCGTGAAAGGGCGGTGTCCT
>JBMYXI010000023.1:0-42329 GCA_049608225.1 Parashewanella sp. | reverse complement strand
CTTGCGGCACCAGAACCTAAATCTGGCGTGTCTACCAATTCCACCACTCCCGCATCGGAGGTTTAGTTTTACATCTCATTCTTCATTTAAAGAATAGATGGTAGCAATGGCGGGACTTGAACCTGCGACCCCAGCATTATGAATGCTGTGCTCTAACCAACTGAGCTACATTGCCACTTTGTTTTGTTCCTTGTTGGGAACGGGGCGTATTATGCTTATTCGACCTATCGAGGTCAACTGCTTTTTTTGCAATTTTATGATTGCGGCTATCGTTCGGCTATAACTTCACCACGACAACCGCAACTTGATGACTAAAAGAGCAATATTTGCTTATACGTTAAACAAAAAGTGCATTACGTCGCCATCTTTAACTTCGTATGTTTTTCCTTCCACACGAAGTTTACCTGCTTCTTTAGCGCCACTTTCACCTTTATGTTCGATAAAATCATCATAAGACATCACTTGTGCACGAATGAAACCACGTTCAAAATCAGTATGGATCACACCAGCGGCTTGTGGTGCACTAGCGCCAACAGGAATCGTCCAAGCACGAACTTCTTTTACCCCAGCAGTAAAGTAAGTGTGCAAGTTAAGTAGTTTGTAACCTGCGCGGATCACTCTGTCTAAACCGGTTTCTTCTAACCCGAGTTCAGCTAAGAACTCTTGCTGTTCTTCAGCATCCATTTCAGCAAGCTCTGATTCAATCGAAGCACAAACGGCAACAACAACCGCATTTTCCGTAGCAGCAATGGCTTTAACTGCGTCTAAATGTGGATTGTTTTCGAAGCCATCTTCGGCAACATTGGCGATGTACATGGTCGGCTTAAGGGTTAAGAAGTTCAAGTAACGAACTGCTGCTAACTCTTCTTTTTCAAGCTCCAAAGAGCGAAGCATTTTGCCTTCGTCTAATACTGGGCGCATTTTTTCTAATACTGCAACTTCAAATTTAGCGTCAGCGTCACCGCCTTTTGCTTTTTTGGTTTGACGTTGTACCGCTCGTTCTAAGCTGTCTAAATCGGCTAATGCCAACTCAGTATTAATCACCTCTATGTCGCCAGCAGGATCAATTTTATTGGCAACGTGAATAATATTGTCATCCTCAAAACAACGTACCACGTGACCAATAGCATCGGTTTCGCGAATGTTAGCCAGAAATTGGTTGCCCAAGCCTTCACCTTTCGAAGCGCCAGCAACTAAGCCTGCAATGTCCACAAATTCCATTGTTGTAGGCAGGATACGTTCTGGACTTACGATAGCCGCTAATGCATCAAGGCGAGAATCCGGTACTGGCACAACCCCCGTGTTTGGTTCAATGGTACAGAACGGAAAGTTTGCCGCTTCAATGCCTGCTTTAGTTAATGCGTTAAATAGTGTGGATTTACCCACATTAGGAAGGCCGACAATGCCGCACTTGAATCCCATAGTTTTTACCTTTATATGTAACAAAGTCGATGCGTTCGACTTAAAAACCGATTGTTAAAGTTAATATTGAAATTAACTTTATGCTTTAAAAGAATGTAATCTTTGCATGGCACAGGCCATGTCTTGTTTAAATAGCAGTTCAGTAGCTCTTACTGCTTCATCTACGGCTGCATCCATCTTTTGTTGATCGCTTGGGCTGGCTTTACTGAGCACATAATTGCTTACTAAGCGTTTATCACCCGGATGGTCGATACCAATACGTAACCGATGGAAGTTTTTGTTATTACCGAGTTTGGCAATAATGTCTTTCAAGCCATTGTGGCCGCCATGACCACCACCTAATTTGAACTTGGCGACGCCTGTAGGCATATCCAGCTCGTCATGTGCAACTAGGATCTGCTCAGGTTCGATACGATAAAAATTAGCTAATGCACCAACGGATTTACCACTGAGATTCATAAATGTGGTCGGAATTAATAAGCGAACATCTTTTCCGTGAAGTAAGGCTCTGGTAGTTAACCCAAAGTATTTACTGTCCATTGTTAAGTTCACATTACAAATTCTGGCAAGCTCTTGCACGTACCATTCACCTGCATTGTGTCGAGTTCTTTTGTATTGCTCACCAGGATTCGCTAAACCAACGATTAGCTTTATGTCACTCATTATTATCCTTTTGGATTGGGTAAATCATAAAAATGCTGGATTTTAACACTGTGCGTCGCCGATGCAAAATTAGCTTAAACCCAATGCGTATTTCAGCACTTTATTTTTGAGAGGCGAATCAATATTGGCTAATTTCAGCGCCGCATTTCGGACAACTTTTAATGGTGTTAAATTGTTGCTGAATGTTTTATAAAACACATCCATGCCGGTTTGCATTAATAAGTTATCGTTATAGCGTGCTTTTTGATAAGCCTGTAATACCGAGTTAGCGTGCCAAGGAGTATTGGAACTTATGGCTTGCGATATTTTATCGATAAGGGCATCGACATCTTTAAAACCAAGGTTTACACCTTGCCCTGCGAGCGGGTTAATTGTATGAGCGGCATCACCTAATAATACGATATTATTATCGAAATATCGATTCGCATGTCTGCGAGTTAATGGAAAACTGCCTTTGTCGATAACGGTAAAATGTGGATCTAATCGACTTGGAAAGTGTTCTCGAATTTTATCTGCTAATTGAGTTGGGTTGAGTTGCATCAATCGAGCGATGGTCTGTGGTGAATCGTACCAAACTAAAGAAGCGTTATTGCCAGGTAGCGGCAGTAAACTTCTCGGTCCGTTCGGGGTAAATTGCTGCCAAGTTACCGACTGTTGAGGTGTTTGAGTTTCGATATTGATCAGCATTGCCGATTGTTGATAATCCCAACCTGTAATGCCAATGCCTGCCCAATCACGTACTGTGGAGTTCGCCCCATCACAGCCAAGTAACAGCTTAGTTTGTAATTGATTACCTGATGTTAAGGTTAACGTTACCGGAGCATTATCATCTGCTGTTTGCTCAAAAGCGGTCACTTTTTCAGGGCAAAGCAAGGTTAAATTGTCATAACGCTCGAACTGTTGCCATAACGCCAGTTGAATTAGCCTATTCTCAATGATGTAACCAAGGTGACTTTCCCCAAGCTGTTCACAAGAAAACTCAGTGGCAAACCCGTCGAGCTCCCAAGTTTCTAAACCTGTGTATATTGCTTTGCGCATTTGAGATAAAGACGACCATGCACCAAGCCGATTTAATAAACGCTCAGAAGCAACACTGATTGCTGAAACACGAATGTCTAAAGCCGCTGTCTCATCGTAAATTTGGGGTAAGTAATTTTCGATAACTGTAACACTAAGCCCTAACTGAGCTAGCCCAATTGCAGCCGCTGCGCCGACCATTCCACCACCGATAATTACAGCATCTTGTGTCATCAATGACTTCCTTAACGATATCTTTGCCAAAGTTGGGCTAGTTTATCATTGCTTACTTGCAGTTATCATGATTAATGTTAATTAGCTTGTTTTTATTTTGTCATTTTATATTGATTTAGCTATATCTAGGATAATAGTGTACGTTATGTTGGAACACCTTAATTTATACAAGGGAGCATGACGTGCTAAAAAAAATAACAATTGCAGTATTGGTGTTGTTAGCAATCCCATTTATCAGCGCATTATTTATCAAAAGTGATTACTCTGTTGAACGTAGTGTGATGATAGATAAACCGTTAGTGCAAGTTTTTGATTATGTTAGACTACTTAAAAATCAAAATGATTATGCAACTTGGGGAATGAAGGACCCAAACATCAAGCGTTCTTATCTTGGCAAAGATGGCACCGTTGGCTTTGTGTCAATTTGGGAAAGCGATGATCCTGAAGTCGGGTTTGGTGAGCAAGAGATTAAAAAAATCGTGCCGAATCAACGCGTCGATTTTGAATTACGCTTTATCAAACCGTTTGAAGCGACAGAGCCTGCTTTTATGACAACAGAAGCTGTTTCAGCGGAACAAACTAAAGTGACTTGGGGATTCAAAGGGCACTTAGATTACCCAATGAATCTGATGTTTTTGTTTATTGATTTTGAAGGTCAAATTGGCAACGATTTACAAAATGGACTTAATAATATGAAAAACATTTTGGATAAGTAACGATTTTTTGCTGAGTAAAAATAGCGGCAATTGCCGCTATTTTTGTTTTATAAGATAACAGTATACACTGACTTACCATTTCTTATTTACTTCAAAATTATGATTGATCTCAGAAGTGATACCGTAACTCAACCGACTCCTGAAATGCGCCAAGCTATGGCAAATGCCGCCGTTGGTGATGATGTGTTTGGTGACGATCCAACTGTGAATGAATTGCAACAGATGGCTGCCGAGCAGTTTGATTTTGATGCCGCCTTATTTACTAGTTCAGGCACGCAAGCGAACTTATTAGCCTTAATGAGTCATTGTGAGCGTGGTGATGAATACCTTTGTGGGCAACAAGCGCATAATTATAAGTTTGAAGGCGGTGGCGCAGCGGTTCTAGGAAGTATTCAGCCGCAACCTTTGCCGAATCAAGCAGACGGCAGCATTGCTTTTAATGATATAACGGCAGCGATTAAACCTGACGATTTTCATTTTGCCAAAACAAAACTGTTAAGCTTAGAAAATACCATCAGCGGTAAAATATTGCCTCAAGATTACTTGGGTAAGGCGCAATCGTTGGCCTTTAATCATGGGCTAAAAATTCATCTTGATGGCGCTCGTGTTGCGAATGCGGCCGTTGCTCAAAGGATCAAAATTACAGATATCACCGCGCATTTTGATTCGGTATCTATTTGTTTATCGAAAGGGTTATCGGCGCCAGTTGGATCAATTTTGTTAGGCAGTGAAGAATTCATTACTAAAGCCAGACGCTGGCGAAAAGTGTTAGGCGGCGGCATGCGTCAAGCTGGAATACTCGCCGCTGCAGCGAAAATTGCATTAACTGATCAAGTTGAACGATTAGCTGAAGATCATGAAAATGCCCAATACCTTGCTACTCAACTCGCTGATATTTCAGAGTTGAAGGTCAACTTGGCTGATGTTCAAACCAATATGGTCTTTGCAACACTACCTGAAACCGTTAATGTAAAACAAATGGCTAACTCGTTAAAGCAACAGGGGATTTTAATCTACCCTAATCAGAACTTACGTTTGGTTACTCATAAAGATATTAGTAAATCGAACATTGATCAGGCTATTTTAGCGATTAAGAATTATCTAATTTAAGTTATTAGGTGCAATTATGCAGATTCGAGAAATGGAAGTAAGTGACTTTGAAGCCGTTATTCGGGTCGGCAATCTTGTTCATGGTGATGGTTACCTTAATAGCGATGAACTCGGGCAACTTTATGAGAAAGGGATAAAGTCGCATATTAATGCCAGCTTCGTCGCCATTGAAAATGATGAATTATTAGGGTTTAGACTGACTTACGCGGCGGGCAACTGGGCGATTGATAAATGGTGCTCGACAGAGTATTGGGGCGTTGACCCTCAAAAAGTTTGTTATTTTAAATCTAATACCTTGATTGATTGCGCTCGGGGTAAAGGATTAGGTGGGTTGTTACTTAGCAAATCAGTTGAAGCCGTTAAACAGCAGGGTGCAATTGCAGGTCTGGCGCATCTTTGGCAACAAAGTCCAAATAACTCCGCTGTCCGTTACTTCAGTAAAGCTGGCGGAAAATTAATTAAAGCACATCCGAACCGTTGGAGTTGGGAGAACATGAGCCGTCATTACTTTTGCTCTGTTTGTGGTGGTAATTGCCGCTGTACGGCTTGTGAAATGCTGTTAATGTTTTAATTATTAAGCGGCAACCTAAGCCTAAAACTCATCAACTTATCATCAGGTTTTGAAAATGTATGATCCCCTAATCAATGACTTTCCTGCAAACCAGCCTTTGCCTAATTCTTACTGGCACTCTCAAATCGACTTGGGGCCACCAACGAAAACGCTGACTGGAACACAAACTACGAATGTTGCGATCATCGGTGGCGGTTATACTGGTTTATTAACCGCCTTTTATTTAGCGACTGAATTTAATATTGATTGTCATGTGCTCGAAGCCAATCAAGTGGGTTTTGGCGCAAGCGGCAGAAATGCAGGTTTTGTTTTAAAAGGTTCGGGCCGGCTTGGTTTTGCTCAAATGGCTAAGCGTTGGGATATTATCACCGCAAAAGGCATTTATGATGAATTCACCCAAGCGGTATTGAGAGTTGATGAGCTCATTGCTACAAACAATATTGAATGTCAGCGGCAAGAAAAGGGGTATCTTAAGGTTGCGCATAACGTAAAGGCTATGCAACAACTTGAAGGGGCTGCGAAATTTATTCAGCAACATTGTGGCGACAATGCAGAGGTTGTCTCTAAGTCAGAATTAGTAACTAACTACATGAATAATAAACAAGCTTGTGGTGCGTTGCGATTAACTGATGGATTTGGTGTACAACCATTAAAGTTACTGCTTGGATATAAACAAATGATGCAAGCAGCGGGAGTGCTGCTATCAGAACAATCTTGTGTTTATGAATGCCTTGAAGAAGCTGGAAAATATCGATTACAGACTGATAAGGGTGAGTTGATTGCTAATAAGGTTATTTTTGCGGGTAACGGCTATTCACCTAAGCAGATCACCCCGCAGATTGACAAAAAATTCTTACCTATTTTAAGTAATATTATTGTGACCGAACCTTTAACCGCAGCACAATTATTGGCTACAGGTATTCAAACCCGCCAAGTCACCATGGATACGCGGATCCTCAAATATTATTATCGACTATTACCTGATAATCGGTTGTTATTTGGTGGTCGAGGTGCTGTGTGGGGAAAGAACCAAGCAGATCAAAAGTTTTCAAAACGATTAAAGATGGCGTTAGATAATTGTTTTCCAGCTTTAGAAAAAGTCAGAGTTGATTATAACTGGACAGGTTGGATCGCTGCGTCATTTGATGATATGCCACATGTTTATGAAAAAAATGGCTTAGGTTATAGCTTAGGTTATTGCGGGGCTGGACTCTCATTTAGCGCTCAAGCAGCTTACCGATTGGCACAATCTATAGCGGGTGAAGCATTGCCTGAGTTGCCTTTATATCAACAGCCATTGCCTGCAATGCCATTTGCTAAGGCTCGTCGTTGGGGGCAATGGGCGTATTATCACTATGGGTATATTAAAGATAAATTTGGCTAGTTGGTGAAAAGTGTCGTTTGGAAAATGTACACTTTGTCGAATGTGGCTGGCTAGTAATCAGTTTGGCCGTAACCAATTTTTGAGTGATTATTGTTTATCTCAACGAGATTGAAAACTGCCAGCCTTACTCGGCGAATTAATAGTATTTCTCCTTCTGTTACGCAGCGTATTCTTCTAAATCTTGGTATTCCTCTTCTACCATTGGTTCTTCAATATGCTCTGGCGTCATGCGACGTTGAGCGGTGGGTTTATCTTGGGTTCGATTCAGCTGTTTCTCTAATTTCTGACCCATGGCAGTGATGGCTGCATATAGGTTTTCAGATTTAGCTTGAGCAAAAAGTTCTCCATTTGGAATGCCGACAGAGGCTTCAATTTTAAACAATTGTTTCTCTTGTGTGATAATGACATGTGGATTAATAAGGGCAACATCATGTCTACTGAGCTTGGTGAATTTAGCCTCTACACGTTCTCTGATGCTAGGAGTTACTTCAAGATGTTTGCTCGTGATTTTTAACATATTTCGAACCTTTTCTTATTGTTTCCGTGCTTTCAGATTAGCGATCTGAATAAATAAAAATGTGATGTAGATCACATTTTTATATCGTTAATACTTGCTTGTTGTTATTTTCATCGGTTAGTTCAAAAGTCGGAAAAAAAGCAATATTAAGTCTTGCATACGGTGAAAAACGAGCGCATATTTGAATGGATAACAGTGAATGAAATACGTTAAAAAGCGTGCACTATCCTTGCTTTTTAACTACATCAGAAGACTAAACAGCCCCTCCAAGTCGATTCAATATATTTTCTCTACTCATTATTTTAATCTGGTTTGCCTGTATCAGTTGATGAGTACTTGTTGAGACTACCTTAATGGAGTAGAGACCTTAACTTCCCTAAGTACCTTTACGTTGGGTTCACAATTACGATTGTGTGATTGCCAATAATAGATTTATTGGGCGGATAGGGGGATTTGAAAGAATAACTTTATAAAGGTAGCGATTGATGGCAGTTTTGTTTTTACTATGTAGATTGCTGCTTTTTGTTTAAAAGGAGGAGCGATTCAGGTTACTATTCGCTTTATAAAACATAGTGGTAAACAGGGATAGCTAATCATGTATGATTTTCAACGAAGAACTGCCGAAATTACTAACGCCTCCATTCAAAAACGATTCTCTTCGTTCACTCCTAGCCAAATGATAGCTGAATACATCTGGAACGGACTTGATGCAGAAGCTACTAGAATAGATGTTGTTTTAAATAATAATCAACTAGGCGGCATTGAATCTATTGAAATTCATGACAACGGTAAAGGTATCGACTTTTCTAACTCAGGTGAAAATTTCGGTAAATTTGATGATTCCTCAAAACAAGAAGTTACCCAAAAAGGTAGTCAAGGTAGAGGGCGTTATTCATTCCAAAAGTTTGCAACCAAAGCTGCTTGGTACACAAGAAATAATAGAGAAGATGCTTTAATTGAAATAGATAGTACAGAGTTAGCTGTATACAACCTTAGGTTGCTAAATGATGGTGAACAGAAAACTAGATTAATTAATAATGATAGAGGTACTTCTGTATATCTCACCAGCATTCCAAAAGATAAAGGTGCGAAAATTCCGCTTACAGAAGAATTAGTTGATGACCTAGCTATTGAATTTGGTTGGAAGCTAGCGGTATTTCCAGAGCTAAAGATTTTTGTAAATGAGCAGCAAGTAAGCCCGTCAGAAAATGAGTTATTTAAAGATACTTTTGAAATTGAAGGTCACGAGTTTGATGTATCAATTATACGCTGGATGCAAAAACCCAAAAGCGAAAAATCAAATAATTATTATCTAGATAGCAAAGGCTCTCAGCGTCATGTTGAGTTATCAGGCTTTAATAACAAGTTTAAGCTTAAATTCTTTATTAGTGGCTGTATTCAATCGAAGTGGTTTGATAATTTCAACCTATCAAACAGTAAAAATAGTGACTTTTTCATAGAAGAGCAGACATCTGAATCCTCAACTGTTTATAAAGAGCTTACTAAACGACTCAGGAAGTGGTCTGCCACTATTTATGCTAACTTTCTTCGAAGTCAAGCTAACGAAATGGTAAGTGACTTTGAGAGTAAAGGCTATTTCCCTCTTTACTCTAATGAGTCACAGGAAGATAAAGAGTTTAGGATTCAGCATACTAAGCAAGTTGTTGCTGGCATCCATGTAGCAGAGCCTTCAACATTCACCAACCTGAAGCCAAAGCAAATTAAAATTTTAATAGCGTTGCTAGACAAATTAACAGTGTCAAACGAGAATGATAGTCTGCTTGATGTGTTAGAAGGTGTCCTAGAATTGAACAAAGCTCAGCTAAAGGAATTTTCATCACAAATCAAAAAGTCTAAATTAGACCACATTATCAGCACCATCGGTCTTATTCAAAAGCGTGATGAAGTAGTCCATAAAATGAAGAGGCTATTTAAAGACCATAGTGAACACGTCTTAGAGACGCCTGATCTTCAAGGGATTATAGAAGCTAATACATGGTTGTTTGGTGCACAATACGAGACGATAGGTGCAGAAGAACCTGATTTTTACGAGAATGCTAAAAACCTCTGGAGCAAAGATAAGGAAATCGAAGGGTTAAGCTGTCTCGAACAGGAAGATCTAATTGAAGGTGCTACCATTGAGGGTGCCAAAGGTGAAGTTGACCTGTTTTTAGCTAAGAAACTTCTCACTGTAGACCACAGTACAGGTGAGGAATTCATTAAGTGTACAATTATTGAGATTAAACGTCCGAGCTTATCTTTGAATAATAAGTGCGTCCGTCAAGTTGAACGCTACAGAGAGGTTTTAGAGAGACACCCTGCTTTTAATGATGAAAAAATGCGGTTCGATGTTATTTTAGTGGGAACCAAATTTTCACAGAATGCAACCAACATAAAAACAAGATTAAAAGACAATGCTGGTAAAGCAGGTCAAGGTTTACTGCTAGGGGCGGAGGATAGAATCAAAGTCTATGTTAAAACTTGGGCAACTATTTTTAATGACTTTGACATCACTCATAAACATCTATTGAATAAATTACGAATCAACAGAGATGAATTGCAGACTCAAACCAAAGATGAGTCAGTTAAAGAGTTACAAGAGCACGCAGATTAACTTTATGAATGCTTAAAAGGGGGGGGCATAGTTTTGTCACCCTTTATCGCTAATACACTTTAATAGCTAATCCTGCCACGCAGGGCTTTTGTAGAACCTTTCTTTGTTTTACTGTCCATTCGCTTACGCTGTGAGCTTTTGGTGGGTTTGGTCGCACGACGTTTTTTCTGAACAATCATTGCTGCGG
The DNA here is from genome assembly GCA_049608225.1 of Parashewanella sp. Taxonomy (GTDB): domain Bacteria; phylum Pseudomonadota; class Gammaproteobacteria; order Enterobacterales; family Shewanellaceae; genus Parashewanella. The sequence continues at coordinate 31,894 of JBMYXI010000023.1, read as the reverse complement.
TGATGATGTCTTTTAGACGAGCTAAAGCGTCTTCTTTATTTTGTTCTTGAGTACGATAGCTTTGAGCTTTGATGATGATAACGCCGTCGCTGGAAATTCGGCTATCAGATAGCGCTAATAACCGTGCCTTATAAACTGCGGGCAAAGTAGAACTGTTGATATCAAAACGTAAATGTATCGCAGTTGCAACTTTATTGACTCGCTGACCGCCATTTCCCATAGCTCGAATGGCATTGAGCTCAATCTCCCAGCTGGCGAGTGTGACAGAGTTAGATATTTCCAGCATGTTACTTTGCCACTCCAATAAAGGCGTACTTAACTTATCGTTATTAATATACTTTATCGCTCTGTGCAATTGAAGACTTAAGCCGCTTCGGGGGGGCTATCTGTATTCACTTTTGTAGATAAAAGTAGAATAAGACAGCTTGCGGTGATAAATACAGAGAACATGACAAGCCAGTAATTCATTCCCCAATTAATAAGCTGAAAACCAATCGCCGAGACGAAGGCGGCAATTAATGCAAAAGGTAATTGAGTGAGTACGTGTTGCTGAGGTGTACATCCACTGCTGGTTGCACTGAGCACACTGGTATCAGATATTGGTGAGCAATGATCGCCAAAAACAGAGCCTGCCATTACAGCACTTAGCGCAGGTAAGACTAAGACGGGTTCAAGCAAATGTGCAATTTCACCACCAATAGGAAGCATAATACCAAATGTGCCCCAGCTGGAACCGGTTGAAAATGCCATGAGTGCGCAAAGAAAAAATAAACCTGCGAGTAAATATTGACTTGAAAGGTAGATGTCAGCCCAATTAGCCAGTAAATGGGCAACTTTCAAGTCGCTAACAATCTGACTAATGAGCCAAGTAAAGATTAAAATACAAATAGCAAAGCGCATGGTGTTGACGCCAGCCATTATGTCTTTAGTTAAATCACGCCAATGTCTTCCAGTGATGGTTAAGCTTATCAGAGCAACCAACACTGATGCTAAACTGGCATTTCTCATACTCGAACCAATATCAGCATGGGCTAACCAATCGGATATATTTGTGCTGTCAGTTGTTTGAGCACCAGAAATCAATATTAATAATACTGAGCCAATCAGCAAAGTTAAGATAGGCAGCATAAGTAACCAAGGCGTTCCTTTGTGATCACTGTCAACGTCTAAGTCGAGCTTGATAGCTGACGTATGGAAACCAGTACCCGACCACGCAATCAATAACGCTATGAAGAGTGTGCTGATAGCATAAAAGTTCATCTGGGCAATCTCAGCAAAACTGTGAATTGGTGAGATAGGTAAAAAGCTTATGCTAGCGAGTATTGCAATGACAAATGGTCCCCAACTTGAGAAGGGGATCAACGAACACATTGATGATGCGTTTGCATCAACAAAATAAGCCAGCTGAGTTTTTGGTATCTTGTATCGACTTGCTAATGGTCGGCAAATATTACCGACAGCTAGGCAGCTAAACAGACCATCAATAAACACAAACCAACCTAAAAATATAATGCCTAAACGAGCTTGACGTTGAGATGTGATGCGGTGTGATAGCCAGTAGCCGAATTCTGTTACTGCATGACTTCGAGCTAGCATCTTGGTCATTATGCCTAGCAGCAACATGGTCGATAAAATATTTAAGTGCCAACTTTGCCAGCTGCCTTTGTCATGGAATTGCTTAATAACTAATGAATAAATGTATTGAACACTTTCGGTGGCTTGAAATTGGTGTAACACCAAGGCGCCAGAAAGGATCCCAACCAATAACGCGAGCAGCGTGTTGCGAATGGTCAGAGCCAAACCAAGGGTAAGCATGAGCGGAAGTAGGGTGAGCAAGTCGTTTGTCATAATTCTTAAAATTGTTATCAGAAAGTACAGATTACAAACTTGGTTTTAGACATACAAGCAAATGTTTTGATTAAATTTTATGCTGTTGAAAAAAATTGCTGTTTATTATGGTCAAAGCACTGATAAAATCAGCTTATTACCCAGAAATAATAGGGACTCCCATGAGTTTAGAACTACTGTCTAAGTTAGAGAAGAAAATCCAAGCTGCACTTGATACTATTGAGCTACAAAAGCTGGAACTTGAAGAAGAAAAGCAAAAGACTATCGAGTTAACTGAAAAGAATGAGCAATTGCGTCAAGAATTAAATTCTTGGAATGACAAAGTAAGTGGTTTAGTGGGTTTGTTGAACGAAAACGAAGAAGTGAACTAAATTATTTTTCAGTGTGTTAGGTGCAATATCAATTGCACCTAATTATACAAATTGTTAAGGCTTAAGCCCCTTCTTTTTGAGCGTTCAATAAGTTCATTTCAATGACTGCGTTTTTTACTTCAGGCAGACTGTCTTTGGTTGAAATGAGTTGCCCACGTTTGAAGTGTATGACGCCTAGATCTTTTACCCATATTGCGCCTTCTACAAAAATTCTTACATGCTTGGCAATAAGTTTTGGTGAATAAACCGGAAATTTTCTCATTGAGACCTCTCGACTTACTTGTCTTTAATATCTGCAGTATAAGACTTGTTTATGAACAAAAAGTTTCTAATCAAATATTATTTTTTGCCATTGGTGAGAGTAATGATTTTGTTGATAGTGCTATCAGAGTGAAAGTCCATTTCTTCATTGATATATCCTTATATTTTAATGCTTATGTTTTCTTACAAAAAAGGGAGCATCAGCTCCCTTTAACATAAAAAAGATTATTTATTCTTGGCAACCCAATAAGCGATAGCAACATATTCGTCCCAAGACTTAATGGCACCTTTCTCAATTTTATATTTACCGTTGACCACAAGATCGGGGACTCCAGTAATTTGTGCATCTCTTGCGTCACGCTCCATTTGGCGTACGCGAGCATTGACCATGAAAGAGCTTAATGCTGAATCGTAATCTTTAGCGGCAACACCATTGGCAATGAATATTTTACGTACATCGTCAGCATTGACTAAACGTTGTCTCTTCACATGAATGGCAGTGAACAAGGCTTTAGTCATTTTTGCTTGAACATTCAATTGTTCAGCAACAGCAAATGCACGAGTTAATTCTTTACCCATTGGGCCGCCAATGAAGTCTACGTGAGAATCTTTAAACACCACTCCTTGTGGAAGGTTTTTCTTTAACTTAGGCAATACAGTTTGTGAAAATTGAAAGCAGTGAGGGCAAAAGAAAGAAAAGTATTCTTTAATTTCTGGTTTTGCTGTTTTGCTTGCTCCTTTAATCTCACTGTAGTGAGTGCCTTCTTGGTACTGAGCTGCTTGGGCGAAAAGTGGTGCCAGCATCAATGTGGCTGCCATCAACAATATCTTTTTCATCAGGGGTTCCTGTTAGTTAACTACAAGATAGCTTGCCATAACATAATATAAATACAGTTATAGACTCAAGCGCTTTGTTACTGCTTTTGTTACAAATTAATACGGGGTTAAGGTTAGTGGTGATTCATTTAACGCCGAGAGTTGCTCTTTAAAGGCTAAAATTTGCTGTTCCCAATATTTATGAGAATTAAACCAAGGAAAATGCATCGGAAATGCAGGATCGCTCCAACGACGACTTATCCAAGCATTGTAATGCAACATTCTTAATGCTCTAAGTGGTTCAATTAAGGCTAATTGTTTATGGTCGAAATGGCAAAATTCTTCATAAGCTTCCAGTAAAATATCCAACTGCATGGTTTGTTGGCTTCTGTCACCGGTGAGCATCATCCATAAATCTTGGATCGCTGGACCTGTTCGTGCGTCATCTAAATCAACAAATCCAGGCCCATCTGGTGTCCATAGAATATTGCCCGGATGTAGGTCGCCATGTAATCGCATTGGTTTATAGCTAACGTCTGCCCATGTTTGCTTACTCTTGATGAGAACTTGCTCTGCAATGGTAAAAAATGCATCGTCTAATGAGCTTGGAATATGGCCGGATGATTGCAACCATCTGAGTGGTTCATCGCCTAAATTTTCAGGCGAAATTGCAATTCTGTGTTGGAAAGGCTTTTGCAGCGCACATTGATGGATACGCCCTGTAAAGTGTCCGACAATTTCAAGCTGCTCTAAATTATCAACCTCAAAATTACGTCCGCCCATGGACGGAAATAACGCAAATTTAAAGCCTTGATACTGATGAAGGGTATTACCATTTATTTTTATGGGCAATGCCAAAGGCACCTCAGCCTCACTTAATTCATAGGAAAAAGTGTGTTCCTCAAGTATTTGCTCATCACTCCAACGCTCGGGACGGTAAAACTTTACTACGTATTTTTTTCCTTGATCGCAGCGGAACTGATAAACTCGGTTTTCATAGCTATTGAGTGCCAGTAAACCGCTTTCAGGATAAACTCCGACGCTTTCAATGGCATCGAGAATGTGATCAGGCGTTAATGACTGATAATGAAACCCTGATCCGATAGGGGATTGTTCATTAAGAGGATTTGACGCTTCAGAGGGTTCAAGTCGATTGAAGTTAGTTTCCTTCATAGCCGTTTACCTCTGCACTAGAAATGGTTGGATACTTTTCCATAACTGATTTTAAAAATTGTAAGGTTTCAATATCAGCTTGATGCTCTGCTTTTAACCAACAACTGTCGCTATAGTATTCGTAATTCAAGGTTAGAAAACAACCTTCAAATTCAACCTGCCATTGATGACGATCGGCACCATAATGTTGTTGAATAACACGACATTCAAATTTCTTGGTGAAGGGCTGGGCAAATTGTTCGAAAGATTCAAAGTTGATATTTGATTGAAATTGCAGACTTAATGCTTCAGCATCAAGGCGAATATTGGATATTTGAAAAGTCCTTGCTGTTTGGCTTTTTGTTTTTAACTTAGCTTCAAATGTTGTAGCGTCCATAAAAAAGTATACTCTGCTTTGCAATGTGCAGAGTATACCTGATTTTTAGTTGAATTTAGGGAGTGTTTCTTTTTGTCAATGCGTTAAACAAAGATTATCAGTCACTAGCTTGCAGCTTTTCTCTTGCTCGCTCAATGCGTTTGATTCTGCCTTCAAACCCGGTAACCGTACCATCTGTTAGCCCATTTTCAATGGCAGTTTTACAGAGTTCTATCGCTAAATCGAAATTGCCATTATCTGTAGATAAGGTGGCCAGTTGCATAAATCCAACGCCTTTAATTTCTGCGTCAGGATTGTTTTGTTTATATTGGGAAAACAAATTTTGGAATTGCTGGGCAAGCGAATAGCCATAAATTAAAAATTGCTGTGAACGACGCTTTTTGTAACATTCTGAAATCGCTGCTTGGATTGCTGTAAATTGCTCGTCCGTATCTGCTGATTTCAATTGGTTTACTGCCTCTATAAGGCTGTCATTGGCCCAGTCTAACTCGACATTCAGTTCACTCTCTTGCGATGATTTAGCTTCAGGCTGTCGACTTTCAGCAACTGGCTCTTGAATTTCTTCCACTGTAGCGTCTGTTTGCGCTTTCGTAGACGGCGTATCTATTACCATTGACGATTCTGTTATGTTGGTGGTTTTGTCGTCGCTCTTCACCGAAGAAATGTCTTGCTGTTGTTCGCTTTGTTTGCGAGCACGCTTAAATAAAAATACCGCAAGGCCGACTAAGACCACGATAGCTAATAATTTTCCCAAGATCTTTTCTCCCTAGTTACCAGTACCAAAATCCTGCAATCAATGGTGTGAGTTAAAATTATCGAATAAATCAATATTGATGGCTATATTTAGAGCAATGCTGCAACTAAAATCAAGTATTTAATTCAGTTTTTGTTCAGTTTTTAATAAATATTATGTTGTTTTGCTTGAAAGGAGCTTTTTTTGATGTCTCTGAGCGTGTTCCTACACCAAGCATATTGGTGGTTGTCGCTAATTGGTGGTTTTCATTGCATTATACTTGCCGTGTTTTTATCGGTACCTCGCTCACATCAACAAAACGGTCAATTTTTCATTAGTAGTATCTTCATCACACTGGCATTGTACTTTTTTACTGGCATCGTTAATCGTGACAATGCGCCATTGCCGATGCATTTGATTTTAATGTTACTGACGCCATTGTACTTTTTACTCATGCCCTTGGTTTATCAATACATTAAGCATGAATTGAATATTTTAGTGAAAAGTAAAATTAAGGAGCTTGCTAAGCATTTTTTTCCAACGTTATTGATTGCTCTACTGGTCATGAGTTTTGCGCTTACCCATTATAATTCAATCGATTTTAAGCAAAGTGAAACCTTATTAGAAGGGATGGTGAATAACGCTAGTGTGCTAGGTGTGCTTCTTCCTTTATTATTAATGCTCCAAACAGGGTTTTATTTTACTTCAATTATTAAACTGCTTTATGTCAGGTTAGATAGTCACTCTTCACCTTTTCATCTAGCAAGGTTTCGTTGGTTACTTTTCATTACCATTGCGATCATCATTAATTGGCTGATCCGTTGTATGGTTGCAATACTCCCATTTATATTGGGAGATCAGTATGAATTGTTATCGGAAACTGTGACTCGGTTGAGTCTACTGTTAACTTTATACATTTTAACGATTTATCGGTTACAGCAATTAACCGTTTTAGTCTATCAATCAAATAAAAAATCTGATGTTCGATCAAAGAAATCGTTATTGGATAATGATGAGAAAGCGTTTATTAAACAAGTGATACAAGAGCAATCAATAGAGCAAGGGTTTGTCGATAGCAAAGGTACAGAGATAAAAAAACCGTGATAACAATGATGTTGTCACGGTTTTGAGAATTATTAATCAAACTCTAGAAGTTGAATGTACGGCCTACTGAAAGCAATACGCGGGATTTAGCACTTTCAATACTCATATTGGTGTCTTCAACAGATAAGTCAATTTCGAAGTTTTTGAAACTGGTAATGTATGAAAGGCGATAGTTGTTGTAGGCTTTTTTACCATCCCAAGCATACTTCTTCTCGTTTGCAGACATTGAGCGGACAAAAGCTAAACGTAGGCTATGGCCTTTGGTTACTTCAACTTTATGCGCTAGTGTTGCTACTACATGCGATACATCTTCACCGAAATAATCCCATGCATAAGCAGCTCTGACTTCAGTACTACCTACTGAAGACGTGATATTTAATTGTGAGAATACTTCACCGTAGTTCAGATCTTTGGCTTTTTTGTCGCCGTGATAAGTGTAATAAGCTGCACCAGCATTCAGTGAAAACATATCATTTAACTTAAATGTTTTACTAATACTTGGTGAAAACTCTAAATCTGCTCCGTCACCATTAGCAAAATCTACGTTTGATGCGAATGCACCAATAGACCAATCAGAACCGAAATTATGGGTAATGGTACTTTGTAATGCAGGCTTGTTTTCTGTTTGACTCACACCGTTATAACTGTAGTTTGACGCTGCAGTTACGTTAAGCGTGGTATTTGCCATTGCTGATGTTGATGCAGTTATCGCTGCTAATGTTGTTAGGGCTACGATTGTCTTTTTCATTATATTTATTTCCATTTTATTTTTAGTTAGTTAGCGTGTGATAACTTCGAAAAATCCAACTTATTTTCTGCTGGTGAATTTTCAATCTCTTTAACTTGCTTAAACTTGAACAACATTATGTAACCGAAACAAGCGAAAATAATGCCTATTGCTAATGCTCCGACCCATTGAATTTGCAAAAAATCTAATTTAAACAATAAAGTTAAGCCTGAAAGAAGGGCTAGATTACCGATAAAGTATTTGGTTTTACCAAAGCGCTTTACGGTTAAGTTAAGGTTATCGGTATACAGGCGAATAAGAGAATCGAGTGAGTTAATCACAAAAGTGATACCGACAATGACCATAGCTAAGTTATATAACCCTGTGGTATCGATGCCATTAGCACTGTAGTAATAAAGAATGGTAAACCAAATGGCAATTGGGATTGACGGATAGATCATCATTGCGATTAATACTTGATAAGTTTTCATTCCGCCAACAAAGCGAGCAGTAAATTGACCGATCATGATGCTCCATGCGAACCACCAAAATAGGTAAAACTCGTGATAATCATTCAGCGGTAAGATGAATTTTGGTAAATGCGTAAAATAATCACCTAATAAGCCAAAGGTGGTCACAAACTCGCTAATGCCATCTTCTTGAGTTAAGAAAGCGCCAGCCCACATGAAAACGATCAACGCAAGGAACAAACCGCTACTGGCTAAGCTCAGCATGCGAACATAGCGTAAGCTGGTGCTTGAATAAACCGCAGCAGCAATGACGGTGAATACGATAAAGTAGAAACTGGCATTCATTGATGATTCATCATTAAGCTCTGGTAAATACCAAGGAAGGTTGCTTAACAATAAATAAGCGGTGAACGCACAGGTACCTATGATCACCAAGTTGTTGATAAACTTAACAAGGGCAATCTCGAAAAATTTTACTTTGGGTTCAATTATGCAAAAGTAAAAGCAGGTTAAGAAGTAGAATCCCCAGATCAAGAAAGCCCAATAACCAAACTCAATAGCGAGTGGGTTGGTAAAACTGTATTCCGGATTAGTAACAGTATCAGCATAACCACCGAATTCAGTTAGTGGGAACATGATCAAGCCCACGTCCAAGCCTGAAGTAAATAAAATAGCGATAAAAACGAAGGTTCTTGCGGGAGTTACGCCGACGCATTTTACATTTCCCCATCGATAAATGACGAATGCGATACAGGCGAAAGTAAATAGTATGCCAAATGATAATAAAGAGGTCACAATAGCCCCCCAGTTGTTGCCTTATAAATGTTCATATAGTGCTCCTTATATCTTTTTCGCTGTGGACACATGTTCAAGATGATGCCTTCAAATGAACACTCTGTTTGAGCGATACAGATATGTTATTAATAGAATGCACATGGTGTCAGGCTTACATACCCTTGATACATAACGCATCATGTATCAAGGGTATGTAAACCATATCAGAAAGCAGAAATTGCCTTTAACTGTGCAATTTCACTAGATATCAAGTTTATCTATTTCATAAAAATACAGAAATGATCGACCCTAACAGCTCAAGTACGAGAGTGAGATCTTTTATCCCATTGGAATATGGTAGATCTCAAACCATGTATAAATTAATTAACCACCCGTTGAGGTGTCGTTTCTCTTTGCTTATTTTGCCAATCGCTAGCCAAACGCACTTCAACATCAGCGGCTTTTAGCGGTGGTTTACCCAAAATCAAATCAGCTGCACGCTCAGCAACCATAATGGTTGGTGCGTTTAAATTTCCGTTCGGAATCGTTGGAAAAATGGATGAATCAACAACGCGTAATCCTTCAATACCATGCACTTTAGTTTGAGGATCGACGACAGCCATATCATCTGTCCCCATTTTACAAGAACATGAAGGGTGGTAGGCTGACTCAACAAACTGACGAACGAAAGTATCGATTTCTTCATCGCTCTGTACATTAATGCCTGGCTGGATCTCTTCGCCGCGATATTCATCAAAAGCAGGTTGATTGATGATTTCACGCGTGAGACGAACACAAGCCCTGAAGCTTTCAATGTCTTCTTGAGTCGACAAGTAATTGAACTTGATTTTTGGCGGTACACTTGGATCTGCTGAGACTAAAGTGACTGCGCCACGGCTTGTGGGCTTATTATGACCTATATGCACTTGGAAGCCATGTCCAGCAAAGGCCTCTTTGCCATCGTAGCGCATTGCCGCTGGTAAAAAGTGATATTGCAAATCAGGCCAAGCAAGATTTTCCTTCGAACGAATAAAACCGCATGATTCAAAGTGATTGGTTGCTCCCAGTCCTGATTTGTTCAAAATCCAGCGAGTACCAATGGCTAATTTGCTAAGAGGATCTAAACTCCCGTTTAGCGAAATAGGTTGCTTACACTTGAATTGAAAATAAAACTCTAAATGATCTTGCAGGTTTTGTCCGACACCCGCTAATTCATGATGTAGTTCTACCCCAGCGTGTTTTAGCACCTCTTTATCGCCGATGCCCGATAATTGTAAAATGTGTGGTGAACCAATAGAGCCAGCAGACAGAATAACTTCTTTATTGCAATGCACATTAATTAGTTTTCCTTTGCGCTTATATTGCACGCCTTTGGCAACTTTATTTTCAAGCAACACTTTATGCACAACCGCGTGAGTCACAACCGTTAGATTGCTGCGCTTCATTGCAGGACGTAAGTAGGCGTTGGATGTTGACCAACGTACACCATTTTTAATGGTCATATGCATTGGACCAAAGCCTTCTTGCTGTGCACCATTATAGTCGTCTGTCGCTAAATAACCGGCATCTATCCCAGCATTTATAAATGCTTTGTACAGTGGGTTACGCATCTTGTTACCGTTATTAACGGCTAACTCACCTTGGTTGCCTCGATACTCATCGCCACCAAACGCCCAAGTTTCAGCTTTTTTGAAATAGGGTAAACAGTGAGCGTAATCCCAGTTCTCAGCGCCGTATTGTTGCCACTCATCAAAATCCATCGCGTGACCACGCACATAAACCATGCCGTTGATTGATGAAGAACCACCTAATACTTTACCTCTAGGGCAATGCATTTGACGATTATCCAGTCCTTGTTCAGGCTCGGTTTCGAACTGCCAAGCATACTTTTTAGTGTTCATTGGTATTGATAACGCGGTTGGCATTTGAATAAAAATACTTTTATCACTGCCACCGGTTTCCAATAATAATACTGAATTGTTTGGATCTTCAGTTAAGCGGTTGGCCAGTACACATCCTGCTGAACCTGCACCAACGATAATATAGTCATAACTATCAGCTTTATTAGACATCTTTCACTTCCTTAAAATGGGCTTTCAAGTTTTTGCATGCCCATATATACCGCTTTTGTCTGGGTATATGCTTTTAAGGTTTCGGTGCCATTTTCACGGCCGATGCCTGAGAGTTTGTAACCGCCAACGGGCATTTCAGCTGGTGATGCGCCATAAGCATTTATCCAGCAAATACCTGCTTCCATTTGATGAATAACTCGATGCGCTCGGGTGATGTCTTGAGTAAAGACTGCTGCTGCTAAACCCAGTTTAGTGTCGTTTGCGCGCTCAATGACTTCTTGTTCATCAGAAAAAGTAAGCACTGACATAACAGGACCGAAGATTTCTTCTTTGCAAATGGTCATGTCATCGGTGCAATTACCGAAAACAGTCGGCGCAACAAAGCAGCCATTTGGTGCTGATTCAGGTGATAGTGTCGTACCGCCACAGAGTAGTTCAGCGCCTTCCTCAATGCCTATTTTGATGTAATCCATCACTTTTTGTTGATGGGCTTTTGATATTAATGCACCAAAGTTGGTGTCTTCAGCCATTGGATCGCCACAAACAATATTGTTGTTGGTGCGTTCAACAACCTTTTCAATGAAGGTTGAGTAAATTGACTCATGTACGAATACGCGTGTGCCATTAGTGCAAATTTCACCTTGGGTGTAAAAGTTGCCTAACATTGCGGCTGAAACGGCATTATCGATATCAGCGTCGTCGAAAATAATCAGTGGTGATTTTCCACCTAACTCCATAGTTACGTCTTTCAATGAACTTGCGGCTGCGGCCATCACTTTTTTGCCTGTGCCGACTTCGCCAGTAAAGGATACTTTGGCAATATCTGGATGGGTTGTAAGAAATGCACCGACTTTTCCGTCACCTTGAATGACGTTAAATACGCCATCAGGTACGCCTGCTTCGGTAAAAATTTCCGCTAATTTTAAAGCGCCAAGCGGTGTTTCTTCTGAAGGCTTAAATAGCATTGCATTACCCGTGGCTAATGCGGGTGCAGACTTCCAACAAGCAATTTGTAGAGGGTAATTCCAAGCGCCAATACCGGCACAGATACCTAATGGTTCGCGGCGAGTATAATAAAAATCCTCACCAACTTGTTGCTGAGCGCCTTCAAGACCTGCGGCTAAGCCTGCAAAAAATTCAATAGAATCAGCACCAGTAACCACATCCACAACCGAAGCTTCCTGCCATGGTTTACCGGTATCAATTACTTCAATTGCCGCCAGTTCATCATTTTTTTGACGTAATATTGCTACGGCTTTTAGTAAGATTCGTCCACGCTCCATTGGCGTCATCGCTGACCAAACCTTAAAGCCTTTTTTTGAACTTTTGATTGCCGCTTGCTGAATTTTTTCATCGGCAACTTCAACACAATAACTAACTTCACCTGTCGCAGGGTTGATCACCTCAAAGGTTTCACCACTAGCATTGGACATTGGCTGTCCATGAACATAATTACGATAAACAACTGACATAAATATTCTCCGTACTGCGATATCGCAGTAACAATAACGAACGGAATTTTTTCTTGTGCTAAGAAACGCTCTTTAGCGCTTTGCTAGCGTTTTGAAGTTGTACAGAGATAAAGCTCTTACACATTAATTGCGCTTCTTTAAACGCTTGCTTTGGTGAACTATCCAACGCACTGCGTAACCAGAAACCATCAATTAATGCAGCCGCTTGTTTCGCAGCTTGAATGGCGTGTGGTCTTGCTAAAACGTGAGAAAATGAGAAAAGTAAATTGCGATAGAGTCGTTGGTTATTAACTCGTTGTAAGCGTGCAAGCTCTGGCTCGTGCATGGCTTGAGCCCAAAAACTTAACCAAGTTTTGGTTGCCGCATCTGAGCGTTGCAAGTCAGTAAAGTTTGCTTCAACAATTAAATGCAGGCGTTGCTCTGCTGTTAAAGACTGACCTTTAATCTTGGTCAATAACGCTTGCTTTAATCCATCAATAAGATAACGAAGTGTGGCTTCAATAAGCGCTTGCTTGCTGCCAAAATAATGACTGATAATGCCTGATGATAATCCAGCGATTTGACTAATGGTATTAATGGTTGTGTTATGCAAACCAAATCGTTCAACAGATAAGAGGGGGGCGTCGATCAGATCTTGCTTTCTCTTATTTTTTATTTGGTTTTTTCGCATGTTAGCGCACAGTTCTCATTTTAATAAATGAAGGTTTCATACAATAATTTACAGTTAAATCTTTGACTGCAAAAAATTGATTGAACGTTCAATGAGCAATCATAGTACTGGTTAGAGCCTTGATTTTCAAGGCCTAAAACAATATGGCGAGCTTGATTCGGCCTTGAGAAATGTAAGGTTTTACATGGCAAGGCTATGGCTGGCGGTGTTTTTTTCGTTATCAACTTTTGAGAAAATTAAAGATTAAATAACAGCAATTAAGCTGTTATTTAATCTTAACTCTGGAGAAAGAAATCAATAAACTGTGTTGCTTAGTTCAAAAACAAGCATCTTGCATAAGCGCTTATTTGTCCTGACTGCATTTTAAATTCATCTCAAAGCAGGCACCTTTTTTTTGTTGGCATTTGGCGAGGGTTTTGCCTTTTGCCTCTGCTTCTGTACTGCCTGTTCCATAAATGCCACCAGCGTTAATGTCATCCAAATAACAGCCCCATTGCGTACGAGCACTGTTAATGTTGATGTCATTACGTTGTCGCTCGGTTGTGTTGTTTGATTGCTGTTTGAGTTGGTGTAATTTATGTTTCAGTTGGCTAACTTGTTGCTGAAGTTGCTCTATTCGCAAGTCTTTATCTTGGTCAGCGAAGGCTGGCTTGGTAAGAGTACATAAGGTTAGCATGATCATGGCTAAGTAGAGTTTCATCATATTACCTTTTTTGTTGGCTTGATAAAGTTATAGCAGAAAATATCTACAGTGATGAATGAAATGTGTGATGGCTTTTTGAGGTCTTATAGCTAAACCAGTTAAACGAGAAATACAATGCGGATCTCCATTTTCCTCTTAACGTTACTATTAAGCCAATCTCTCGCAGCACAGACCCTGAGCCAATTCTCAAAACAAAGCTCTGATACGCGTCCAATATTTATTGAGTTGTTTAGTTCTCAAGGTTGTAGCAGTTGTCCGCCTGCTGAAAAGTGGTTTTCTAAGTTCATGTCAGAAGATAAATTATGGCAAGATTATTTCCCGATTTCATTTCACGTAACCTATTGGAATTACTTGGGCTGGCGAGACCCATTTTCAAAGCGGCAATACAGTCAGCGCCAATATGATCATTTGAACAACTTAAACATCAGGCAAGTTTACACGCCGGGTTTTGTCATTAATGGTAATGAATGGAAGGGATGGTTTAATCGTGATTTCTCACAAGTAAGTCGAAGTTCAGGGCAACGAGTTGGTAAGCTTAAGGTGACTGTCGTCAATAAACACCTAACCGCTGCGTTTACTCCTAAACAGTTAAAAACGAATTTGGACGATTATCAACTGAAGCTTGCCTTGGTTGGCAGTGGCTTTACTACATCAGTATTACGTGGTGAAAATCGCAGTAAAAATCTCAAGCAAGACTTTACGATACTTAGTCTGCAATCACTTAACGCTAATAAGAATTTAACCTTTGCAGGTCAGGTAAAACTAAGCTCGCCACTCAGTGAACAAGCGTCGAAATTGGCGTTAGTTATCTGGGTAGAATATAAGGGAAAACCCATTCAAGCGGTTGCAGATTGGCTGTCTTAGTTTACAGGTGATCTGAGTTGTAAATTGGGTGACTTCTTGACTTTGATCACGCTGATTTCTAGTCTGCGGTATTCGGGTTAATTTAGCAGTACTTGTATATGAAAATAGATTATCAATTAAAAACGGCCTCAGAACGCAGACAACAACCTTACATTCCACATGGAGATGTCGGGTTTGGTAAACTTCGTACTGATCATATGTTCCTTATGGACTACAAAGACGGTGAATGGCTAAACCCACGCATTGTGCCATATGGTCCAATGCAAATGATGCCGGGCGCTATGTGTATTCATTATGGTCAATCTATTTTCGAAGGTGCAAAAGCCTTTATGCATGATGATGGCGAAATTTATACCTATCGCATTGATAAAAATGCTGAGCGTATGAATAATTCCGCTGAAATTGTTTGTATTCCTAAGCTTGATGAGCAAGTGCAAATTGAAGCTATTCATGCGCTTATCGATGTCGATCGTTTATGGTTTCCAAAGCAAGAGGGCGCCTGTTTCTATATTCGCCCATTTATTTTTGCCACCGAAGACAAGCTAGCTGTTAGCCCGAGCCAAGAATACACCTTTTGTGTGGTTATAAGCCCAAGCGGTGCTTATTACTCAAAGCCAAAAGAAGAGCAAATTGATAATGATGAAGATGGCATTCGTTTATTGATATCAAAGAAGTTTCATCGTGCTGTGTCTGGGGGGACTGGTGCGTCAAAGGCTGCGGGCAACTATGCTGCATCGCTAAGAGCAGGAAAAGCTGCGGCGGAATACGGCGCGGCCCAAGTGCTGTATTTGGATGCGACTAATACCCAAATAGAAGAAGTGGGTGCAATGAATCATTTTCATGTTCGTAAAGATGGCACCATTGTCATTCCAACCTTTACAGACACCATTTTAAAATCTATTACCTCCCAATCAATCATGGAGTTGGGAGAAATGCTGGGTTGTGAAGTCAGACAAGAAACTATTTTGCTTGATGAATTTATTGCTGATATTGAAGCGGGTGAAATCATCGAAGCGGGTGGGTTTGGCACTGCTGCTGTTGTTTCACCGGTTGGTTCATATATCTTCGAAGATGGTCGAGTGGTGACAGTCGGGGATGGTAAAGTTGGCCAGCATGTTAAAAACATGCGTAAACTTTATACTGATCTTCAAGCTGGACGCCAAAAAGCACCGAACGGCTGGTTGAAAAAAGTTGAGCATAGAAATAGATAAGCATAATAACTTGGTTTAATGATGCGATTAACGGCCTTTTGATAAAGCCGTTAATTGTATCCTTTGTCGACCAAGGCGGAATTGTCCCCTCATACCCATCAAGATAGAACGCCCTCTAGAACAGATTGAAGGTGTGGTCAGCAGCGATTCATAAATTTTATGGTATCTATAACGATAAACTTAAGATAAATGCATCAAGTGGCTTAATTGGCATCTGCAATTGAAAATAGACTAGCTGTAAGAGTTGTAGCTGATGAGGTTATATAAACGCCATCGCCTGATTTAGCCTCATTTATAACTATGGAAGAACAAAACTATTTTTGTAACCCTAAACGTAGACTACCTGCGAGATGGTATTAGGTATAGGGAAGAGTTATAGACTTATCAAAAGTCTATAAGGCCAAAATTAGCTGATCGATTTAACAACCCTTTCTCATTCACTAAAAATGGTCATACCAGAATCACTTTTACGCTAACTCTTTGTCTTTAAAAAATAACACCGAATCATTAGATTTAAAGCTCTAACAAAGGAGCTTTTTTAGGGTGATTGCTCTTCAATGCAAATGATAAAGTTGTGTGACATAAATCAACTACTACACCTTTTTTATTACATTGCTAACTTAATAACAAACTTCTTATGGTTAATATTTTTCACAAAGTTAATCAATAGAGTGCATTGTTTAACATAAGGGGTAACTAAACATTGTTAGAGGGGACATATGTTTAAAACGATATTTAAAAGCCGTGTTGCACTTAGTATTTTATTAGCTACAACAACAGCTGCTAACGCCGAAGAAATTAGTTATTTTAAAAATTATGTTGCGCCTGATAACTATGTAGCTGAAACACACTTTAACATTGCAAATAAATTTACCCGAAACCTGCGTACAAGCGCGGATAAACCGATGTGGCAACACGTTGATATGAAGCATATCGGTCAGCTGGGTGTCGAATGGAAATCGGTAAAATGGTACGGCCTAATTGTTCGAGACTTTGGCGTAAACGGTCATGAAAAGGCTGTTGCCGATCGCTCTAAAAACTTAGCTAAATACCTGAAAATGAACCATCACGTTGTGCTAAGAAAACAAGCTGAGCACACTTTTATAGGTTCGAATCCAGATCAAATTAGTAATGTTATCCCAACAGGTGTTCACAATGACTACTCTTTTGTTGGTAAGCCTGCAGCCAAAGTTTTAAGAGAGTGGGTTTTCCCTGTACCACAAGACTTTAATGTTACAGAAGAAGTTACATCAAACACGACCATCGTTCGCTCCAATAAACCAGGTGATTTTTTCTTCCCTACCACTCGTGTTTATTTAATGGAGTATTCAGCAAATATTCCCGTGACTAAGCTTAAGAAAGGAAACTATTTCTTAACCATCAATCCACTGATTGGTAAAGAAGAGTTCGAGGGAAGAACTTATTGGCATTGGGTTGCTAATGACATCAATGAAATTGATGCTACGCCTCGCGAAACAGACAATAATGCGAACCACTACTCTGCGAACCTTAGAGACGCGCTGCGCCGTTTCAATGGTATCCCTGATGCGTCACTTAGCCACGGGTTTACGGCTTCAATGGGTCTTTTTGACGATGAACTTGAAAATGTACCTACATTAAAAGTTCATAATCTTGGCGAATTGGATTTAAAAGCTCGAGAAGGTTCAAACTCTGACCCTGAGCTAGTCAAACAAAACAAACTCCTTGTCGCTCGAAATCAAGACTTAGCGAGTCAAGTAATTGAGGTAAGGAAAAATCTTACGACTCGACTAAATGAAGTGGGTGCTGAGCTAACAACTCGTATTAGACAACTGAATGAAGCTTCTAGTGCAAATACACGTTTGAGTGTTGCAAATGTCAACTTAACATCACAGGTAGTTCAAGCTGAAGCTAAAGCTACACGTTTAAAAAATGAAAACCAAGATTTAGAGAACCAAAAGCGCCAAGAAGAACAAAGAAATCAGACTTTGAATTCTGAAAACAATAACTTGAAAAACAGCCTCAACAGTGCAAACCAAAAAATTGCACAAATTACAGGATTCCAAGAAAGCAATGTATTCAGTCTTCGTGGCCATGCATCAGGAAAATGCCTAGATGTTGCTCACTGGAAAGTAGCTAACGGCACTAATGTGTTAAGTTACCAATGTCACGGTGGCAATAACCAAAAATGGGTATTTAATCCTACAACAGGTCAAATCAAGAGCAAACTTGGTAACCAATGCTTAGATATTGGTGGTAATCACAACGTTAATAGTGCAAACCTAAAAACTTGGACGTGTTTGCCATTCGGTCACAGTGCAATGAAAAACCAAAGCTTTATTTTCAGCGGTAACCTAATCTACTCTAAAGCAAATCCAAGACTTGTAATTGACTCTAACGGTAACCACAACAGTGCTAACGTAAGCGTGCATCATGTTCATGGTAATGCTAACCAACAGTGGAAACAAGAGTAAGTACGTCTTACTTAACTAAATACTGAAGATGGCTGAGTCATGATACTCAGCCTTTTTATAGTGGCTATGTTGGTATCAACTGTTGCTGAGTCATAAAGAAGCTGTTTTCATTACAATTCTCTCGTTTCTCCATAAATCGAAATCAGCCACCAATGCGATCGTGCAGTTTTTAATATTTGTTAGGTATTGATGGTAGCTTGAGTGATACTAACATTGCGATTGCCAGAAGAGCACTTGAAATCCATAAACATACTTCTAGTCCGTATACTTGATATGTCCAACCAGAAAGCACAGTTCCTAGCAGTCGTCCTATGGCATTGGCCATATAGTAAAAGCCAACATCCATGGACACGCCATCTTCTTTGGCGTAACTGACAATCAAATAACTATGCAGTGAAGAGTTGATGGCAAATACAGCGCCAAATATCATTAAGCCGATAATAATGACGGCAGATAGTGGTAAAGTGCTAGAAATTCCCCAGCTGATTGCCAGTGGAATAGTGACTAAAGGGAGTAACCAGTAAACTGCCGATCGCCCCGTTGGAACTTTAGCTGAGCTTTTACCTGTTAGTTTTGGCGCAAAGGCTTGTACTATGCCGTAACCTATTACCCAAACGGCCATAAAGCCGCCCACTTCCCAATCATTCCAATTAAGCTGGCTGGCGAGAAAAACAGGCAGAGCAACCACAAACCAAACATCACGTGCGGCGAATAAACACAGACGAGCCGCAGACAGGATATTTATTTGGCGACTTTTAGAAAACATTTGGCTAAATTTAGGTTTGACTTTGGATTTTCCAAGATCCTGTTTCAAAAGCGCGATGCTGCTAAGCCAAACGAGAAGTAAGGCGGTTGCCATAATGAATAATGCGCCTTGATAGCCCATCCAAGCGAGTAACGCCCCCCCCATAAAAAAACCACAGCCTTTCAAGGCATTTTTAGAGCCTGTCAGCAATGCCACCCATTGGTATAACTTTCCTTGAGCGTTGGTCGGGATCAGGGTTTTGATCGCGCTTTTCGCACTCATTTTATTGAGATCTTTGGCGATACCTGACAAAGCTTGTGCCATCATTACCCAAGGTACACCAGCAATCATTGCTGGCAAATACTGAGTAGGTATCATTAACATAGATAAGGCAGCAATCTGCATTCCTAAGCCAATATTCATGGTTTTATTTAGGCCAATTCTTGCGCCCAAATAACCGCCTACAAGATTGGTTATTACCCCGAAAACTTCATAAAACAAAAATAGCATAGCAATTTCAAGAGGTGAGTAACCCAGCTGATGAAAATGCAAGACAACGAGCATTCGCAGTGCACCATCAGTTAGGGTAAAGCACCAATAATTACTAGTAATAATTAGATACTGTTTTATCGAGTCGGGTAATGAGCGTAGGCGGCTAAGCATGTTGTTTTCTAATCCTGTTGTGACACAAATAAAGCCAATTCAGCAGTACGGTTGGCGTAGCCCCATTCGTTGTCATACCATACATAAAGTTTTACTTGAGTACCGTTGATCACCATGGTCGATAATGCATCAACAATGCCTGAACGCGGATCGGTTTTGTAATCAATTGATACCAACGGACGCGTTTCAACCCCTAAAATTCCTTTCAATTCACCTTCTGCAGCTGTGGTGAGTAATTGGTTCACTTCTTCTGCGGTGACAGGACGTTTAAGTTCGAACACACAATCAGTCAGTGATGCGTTCGCTAATGGCACACGTACCGCATGACCATTCAGTTTTCCTTTTAATTCAGGAAAAATATGAGTAATAGCTGTTGCGCTACCGGTCGTAGTTGGGATCAAACTCATGCCGCAAGCACGGGCTCGGCGTAAATCTTTGTGCGGTGCATCAAGAATGGTTTGGGTATTGGTAATATCATGAATGGTAGTCATTGAACCATGCTCAATACCAATTTGTTCATGTAAGACTTTTACAACAGGTGCAAGTGAGTTGGTGGTACATGACGCTGCGGTCACAATTCGATGCTCATCGGCATTAAATAACTGCTGATTTACGCCCATTACCAAGTTCAATACACCATCTTGCTTTACTGGTGCCGTCACCACCACGCGTTTAACGCCTTGGTCGAGATAAGTTTGAAGTTTTGCTTTATCACGCATCACCCCAGAGGCTTCAATGACTAGATCGCAATTTGACCAATCAGTTTCATCAATACGGTGATTTTGAGTAAAGGCTAATGATTGCCCATTAATGATAATGGTGTCGCCATCGTGACTCACTTGTTGATCCCATTGACCGTGAACCGAGTCAAATTTCAACAGATGAGCGAAAGTAGCAGCGTCACCCATAGGATCATTGATTTGCACAAATTCGACATCTTGCCAATTAAATGCAGCGCGTAATACTAATCTTCCCATACGACCGAAGCCGTTAATTCCAACTTTAATAGCCATTATTAATTCCTAATAATCTAACAACATTGAGTTAATCGTTCGGGTCTGTCACCCATTTGTTCAAGTTCAGTTAATGCTGCTTGGATGGTTTCTGGTTGTTGATCAAGCAGAGCATTGAGACTGTTTATATACCATGTAGGTAAAGATTCAGATAAGCGATAAAACACCCATTGTCCTTGGCGTCGATCAGCTAAAATGCCTTGTTTTCTTAACAAAGCCAAATGCCTGGATATTTTCGGTTGCGTTTCTTGTAGCGCGGTCATTAATTCACATACGCATAATTCTTGTTGCTGGTGGATCAGTAACACCGAAGTGAGTCGAGTCTGATCAGCGAGTGCCTTAAATAAAGTGAGTGGCTGAAGCATGTAATTTTAATCCGCCTGAGTATTCGAAAGGTGGTGATTCATAGAATATGCGAAAAACAATATATATGATTTTTCATATAAGCAAGTGATATTTTGATCCAATGATGGATTTTGTGAGCAATTAAACGTTAAAATAATAAAAAATATTTTGAGTTAGTTGATTGAGCAATAAAGGTTTTTTCATATTTTAGAACACTTTGTTGTTATAAAAATAAAATAAGTTAACTCAATGAAAATTCGATCAAAAAAATAACTTCTGACCTCTACTGAAAGGAAAACTCTGTAATGAGTCTTGCTGATTCCGTTCTCGCAATAAATGACGATCTGCCCATTCGAACTAACAAACCAGTGCATAGCGGTAAAGTCCGCAGTGTTTATTGGCTTACAGAGCAAGATAGTCGCCGATTGATCACCGAAAAAAACTACCCCGTATCGCTAGATACTCCCTTAGCAGTTATGGTGATCAGTGACCGAATTTCAGCGTTTGATTGTATATTTCATGGTGAACAAGGATTGCAGGGGATCCCTAACAAAGGGGCTGCGTTAAACAGTATTTCAAACCATTGGTTCGATTGTTTTGCCGAGCAAGGTCTAGCAGATAGTCATATTTTGGATGTGCCGCATCCGCTTGTGTGGATCGTACAAAAAGCCCGCCCTGTGAAAGTTGAAGCAATTTGTCGCCAATACATTACGGGCTCTATGTGGCGTGCCTATCAAAAAGGCGAACGTGAGTTTTGTGGTATTCGTTTGCCAGATGGCTTAACTAAAAATCAAAAATTACCTGAGTTATTAATTACGCCTTCAACCAAAGGCATTTTAACGGGGATTGATGGTGTACCTGAGCAAGACGACGTTAATATTAGCCGTAAGAATATCGAAGATAATTATCAAGCTTTTGGTTTTGAATCCATTAGTGACATCGACCTATATGAAAAATTGCTTAAAGAAGGTTTTAAGCTGATTTCGGAACAATTGGCAAAACACGATCAAATTTTTGTTGATACCAAATTCGAGTTTGGTTACGTCAATGATAAAGATGGCAATTCAAAACTGATCTATATGGATGAAGTGGGTACCCCTGATTCATCACGTATTTGGGATGGTGCGGCTTACCGTGACGGTAACATAGTTGAAAACTCCAAAGAAGGGTTTAGACAAATGTTGCTTACTCATTTCTGTGATCCTGATATTTTATTAAACAAAGACAGGATGCCAGAACGTGAAGCACTAGCTCGTGATAATGCTCTACCACTATCAAGCATGTTATCAGTATCGAAAACTTATACCGACATTGCAGAAAAAGTGATCGGAAAACCCTTGGTTATTTCAGAAAATCCGAAAGCTGAAATTATTGAGGTGTTGAAACATGATTATGGATTGGTTGATTAACTGAACCAGAAGTCGCTCAGTGAAATCCGCAAAGACCGTGGGCTGTTGGCTCACGGTATATTAAAATCTTTATATTTATCATTCGAATTTATTCTCACCAACCAATTCAACCTTAAGCTTGTCCATTTTGTTAATTAAATTTAATTTGTGCTAATACGAGAATAAATACAAGATCCTCATTTTTTATTGGTTAATGGGATTTGTTATATGGGGAGTGTAAAGGGGTTTCCGTTAGTTGCTATCTCGGACTGTTCTCCATTAAAGTCAAACCCTACACCTCGCCGTGTGCGGTTAGGTTATTTTGAGTTTAATATCAGACAAAGAGCGAGAGTTGATGCTGAGCCGAAAACGAAGCTTAGTGATGCGGCTCCCCAAAAACATTCACCTAGCTTGGAAGCGTCTAGGGTAAGAGAATTTTTTGCCAAATGTAAGCAAATAATATGCTGTTGTGTTGCCTCTGAGAAAGAAGATGATCAAAGTACGTCTCCTCAACCTTCGGCTATGACAACATCTTATTTTCCCAATGTTTTCTGTGCTCGTTCAGTTAGTCCTATTGAAACAGAATTGTTTCCTCCTGATTATAATAGTGTTTGTCATTTAGGTTCCCACTATTCAAGAAGACTCCCCTTATATGGTGAATCGCCAGACGCTTCGCTCGCGTCCGTGACAGAAAAGCACCTACATGGTGATAAGCCTGCAGCGTCGAAAGTGAGGAATTTCCCTGGGCAGTTAACAGATTCAGGATATTATGTATTTACTCCGAGTCTTGGTGTAGTTAAAGCTGCGGGTGCAAAAAATCAAGGTGTACAAGAAGCGATGGGCAAGTTATACCATTATTTTAATTTACTGCCTGTTAACGGCTCGGAAGTTAAAACGATAAAGTATCATTGTCGCAGTTTTGATGATTTTAAATCATCGCAAGAATACCCAAGTTGCAACGTCTATTTTACGGTTTACTTCTCTGAAAACGATTGGTCTATTGAGTCTGTTTTGGTGGGAAGCGATCTTCAGTTTACCCAATGCGAGCTGTTTACCTTTTGCGTTAAGCAGGCAATAGATATTGCAACAATGAATGGGATGGATATTACTCGACCAAAAAAAATTGTATTGGTGGGGATGCCACTTGATAACTCAGCAAGACCTTTAACTAAATGCTCAGTGCTAAAAGACGAACAAGGGGCAGAAAAATTCTTTTTTACTCAGACAAATACTGGACAATTCGTGACAAAGATAAGTCAAGAAATGAAGGTTGAGCTGGGAGATGTTGAATGGAGTTTACCATTGGAAAATCATATGCAGATTAAAATTAAATTGCATGGAAAACCCCAAATAGGATAATTATTACGGGTTGTCTTGCTTTGAACTACACAAAATTAACAACAGCAAATCTAATTGGGAACGCCCTAAGTGACGATGGATATAACACAGAATAATGACATTATATCCATCGCATTTAATCTATTTTAATAGTAAATCTAAATGCTTACCGAAAGCTTCAGGCTTCATAAATCCAGTGACTCGATACTTATCTGCAACCTTACCAGACTTATCAAAAAATAGAATTGTAGGTAACCCAAGTACGTCATAATTCTCAAGAATTTCAATGTCATCGTCACTGTTGCGTGTCACATCAGCTTGCAACAACACCATGTTATTCATGCGCTTGGCAACAGCAGGATCGGCAAAGGTAACGTGTTCAAACTCTTTACAAGCGACACACCAGTCGGCGTATAGGTCGAACATCACCACTTTGCCTTGAGCTGAAGCTTTGCTAATTTCTTGCTGGAGCTCTGCTAAGTTCTTTACTCGTTTAAAACCTTGGTTTTGCTCAATGTGGGTTGCTTCAATACGTTCAGCTTGTGGCGATTTAAAGCCAAACTCACCCATTACAGCAAAGAAGCCATAGGCAAAACTTGCCATCAAGGCTAAGGTTAAAATAACTGCACGTGTAGAATGCTTCCAATTGATTTCAGTAAGCTTGTTTTGGTGAATTAGATAACCTGTTAAGCTAATTCCCCAAATTGACCAAAGCAGATCAGGTACAAAGTTAGTCCAAATGCGGCCAACCATAGTGATTGAAACTGCGATGAGTAAGAAGCCGAATACGGTTTTGATGATTTCCATCCACGAACCTGCACGCGGCAGTAGCTTACCACCAGAAGTACCCATAATCAGTAGAGGTAATCCCATGCCCATACTGAGTACGTATAACGCTAAAAAGCCAAGTGTGATATCACCAGACTGAGCAATGTAAATCAATACACCAGAAAGCGGTGCAGAAGTACAAGGAGAAGCAACAAGGCCTGAAATCGCTCCCATCACGAAGACACCAACTAGGTTGCCTCCTTTTTGTTGATTTGACGCACTGTTCATTTTCTCTTGCCATTTTGCAGGAAGCTTCAAGTCATACAAGCCAAACATAGATAAGCTAAGCACAATAAACAGAGTCGCAATGACTAACAGTACAACAGGGCTTTGCAAGGCTGCTTGGTACTTTAACCCCGCAGAAGCGACAATGAGACCAAGGGCTGAATAGGTGATTGCCATACCTTGAACGTAGGCCATTGATAGAGTAAAGCCTTTAGCGAAAGAGAGCTTTTCCCCTTGACCAACAATGATGCCTGAAAGGATTGGGTACATAGGAAACACACATGGTGTGAGTGCTAGACCAACACCTAATCCAAAGAATATAAGCAAGGTAACTAATAAGTTATTATTAGATAGCATTTGGCTTAAGCTGTCTTGCTCTGTGATCACTTGCTCGGCGTTGCTAGTGTTGTTTGTCGCAGGTGTTACTGTAGTAGTGCCATCGTTGGCCGCAACTTCAGTTAGGTTTACAGTGCGCTTGGTAGGCGGATAACATAACTTACCTTCAGCACAGCCCATAAAGGTGACGCTAAAGCTACTGTTCTCTGCTGCTTGCTTTAGGGCGACAGGAAATTCAACGAAACTGGTATATACCTCTTGCTCGCCAAAGTATTCGTCTTGGTGCATTGTTCCTTGTGGTAATTGAATATCTCCAAGGGTTGCGCCATCAGCACTAAATTTAAGCTTGCTTTTATACATATAGTAGCCGTCGGCGACAACCCAGCTTAGCTTTAATTGATTGCCTTGTTGAACAGCACTGAAGTCAAAGGCTTGCTCAACGGGTAATAATTCGGGTTCAGAATTGAATAATCCGCCTCCTGAATCGCCAAATATGCCATTAGCATTCACTGCGCTTGAGATTAGCAATGCGCTCGTTAAACAGAATTGGAGCAGAGGTTGAAGTAATTTTTTCATAGCTGAGTCGTCGTTTTCATCCAGTCTAAATAAGGCGTTGAACCGTAATTGATCGGTAAAGCAATAAACTGCGGCACATCGTATGGGTGATGCTGTTGAATATAGTGTTCAAGTTCAATTAATTTTGTTGAAAGACATTTTATGTGTAATAAAACTTCCGTATCCTGGCAAAGTTGGCTTTCCCAGATGTAAAACGAACTTACTTGTGGGTAACATTGCACGCAGGCGGCAAGCTTTTCCTTGATAATATCGCCCGCTAATTGTTCTGCTGATTGCATAGTTGGCAAGCTAGTTATCACCAAAAGCGCGCCACTTTTGCTGTCATTCGTTACATTCATGAGCCCTTTCCACCTATGAAGTCGTTTAGTCAGTCCCTTAATAAATGAGAATACTCGCTTATCGTTAATTTGAATTGATAAAAGTTAAATGAAGATTAATTTTTTCCATTATTTAATATGTTTTACGTTTTTGTAAAGTATGAGAAGTATGACCGATAATTTTTGATTTATCGTTCAGGTTATTGGGACTTTTTCTCTGGCGTAGGTAAGACCAACTTGGGTGCGTTAATAACCAACCAATCATCCTCTACTTGTTTGACAGACACTTTTTTTATATTTTGAATGAGCTCAACAATGTCTTGTTTTTTTTGCTTTATTGCGACGCCTTCAACTGTTAATCCCTTCTTATTTGTAGTGCCAAAAAATAGCAAAAGTTGAAGAGGCTTGCTTACATTTGTCGCTTCAATAAGTAAAACGATTTTATCCTTAGCTCCAGAGTAACAAAAATCGTGTGCAATCGTATTCATATGCTTTTTATCATGAGCGCCCAGTAATTTTGGCTGGATTTTTATTAATTCAGGTAAGAGTTCACATCTTTCTCTATCTAGCGCGCAACGAAAAATTTCCTTCATTTTTGAACCTGAATCAGACCAGCCAGAGCGTTTAAGCCATTCAATGATTATTTGAATGTCACCTACTTTGAGTAATTCATCCAAAGGGGGGCAATCTTTTTTATAGATATCAAGTAGGCCAATTTCACCGACATTTTCCTTTAACCAATAAGCCCTGTGTTCTAAATATGGCTGAATTGCAGGAAATAAGGCTTGGATAAACTCAGTGGTTAATTTTTTGCTATCCTCGGCAAATAAGTGATGGGCCCAACAACGCACATCTTTATCACTCGTACCAAATTTCTCGGTTTCATCAGAGGCTTCTTTGATGTAAGTTTGTAGTAAAAAAACGGCGACTTTTTGTTGTTTAAAATGCATGGCGACGGATAACGGGTTCCTGTCTTGTAGGTCCCTGTAAGCCATCCATCTTCGTCCTCGGGTAAGCACCTCTACCATAGCAACATCATCAAGCATTACTGCAGCGAAGGTTGCTTTTGGAATGGGGTTTGACCTGAACCATCTGCCTTCAAAAAACTTAGCGTCATAGTGCAGCAGCTGCTTCAGTAGACCTGATTTCTTAGCTTCGACTAATGCAAGCAGTACCTTTTCTTGTGCTATTGCTTTTTTTAGATAGTCATGCTTGCTTAGGAGACTGGCGAGATTGGTTTGTTGACTGATCAGAACCACAAGTATTTCGCCATCGCAGCTGGGCTGACAAGCATAATACAAAGCGCAATGACCTTTGATGTCGGTTGCAAATACATTAAGTCCAAGGTGAATTAATGATTCAACGGTAGTGATATCATTTTCTTGAACTGCCTGTATGAGCCTGTCATGAACTTGTCGATACTGGTCGATTACTTTTTGACGCACGGCAGCCTGTTCTTCCTCCTGTGAACCTGTCATTAACTTTGAACGGGGAGAGAAATCGGTCATTGCTATTTCTTGTTGTTTTTTATGAAACAAAACTACAGGTTTGTTTTCTACAATGACATGGGCTTGATAGCAAAACTCAACACCAGTGCCGTCATACATCAAGGTATAAGTTTGTTGAGGGTGTTTCGCAATGGTTTTTAAATGTTCATCAGATAAACAACCGTCAGCCAAAAGTTCGATGACTTGTTTGCTCTGTTGTAAAGTTGCTGCACAAGTGTGGGTTGCCATTTTTTTCTCATTGCGGAATGCTGAGGTTATTTCGGAAAAATCTTAATGAGTAAATAGAGGGTATTCAATAACGTTCAATGATATTTAACTTAGACTTCATGTTGCAAAAGATTTCGGAAATGGGGATAAAAGCAGTGATTTTGTGGTCATTTATCAATGAATACTTGATTTTATGTAAATCATCCCCCATTTATAGTTCATTATGATAAAAAAATTTAGGTGGTGACATGCTACTCGTTTTGTTGGCAATTTTTGTAGTACTTCCAATTCTTGAGTTAACCTTAATGATCCATGTGGGTACTGTACTCGGGGCATGGAATACGGTTGCCTTAGTGGTATTTACCGCTGTTGTTGGTGGTTCATTGGTTCGCAGTCAAGGTATCGAGAAACTCAAATCGATGCGTGAAAAGGTTGCACTGGGCGAAGCGCCAGGCCTCGACATCATCGAAAGTATGATGTTAGCGATGGCTGGCATCATGTTGGTATTACCTGGTTTTATTACCGACTTTATTGGTTTGCTATTTCTTACACCGCTTACACGTAGACCGATTGCTGAATATTTCTTTAAAAGAATGCAAGTAAATATGACCATGAAAGGGCAATTTCATCAATCAGGAAATCCGTTTTCACAACAGGGCAGCACTTTTGAGGGGGATTTTGAAAACAAATCTGAGCCTGAAAAAGAAGTTAATCCGAACAATCGATTAGACGATAAGTAATGGATTTTCGTTAAACAGCTGACAAATATCTTCATTTTTTTGTAACCAGTGTGTTTGTATACCCAGTGCAGAGGCCGCATTAATGTGCCTCTGTGTGTCATCAATAAATAGTGTCGAATCTAACTCTGCATGACTGCGCGTTATCACTTCTTTAAACGCATTTATATTAGGTTTCCTAAAGCCTAATTCGTGAGAGTAAAACAAGTAATCGAATGTTTCTTGTAAAACATCTTTGCTAAAGTTTGTTGCTGAATTAACTGAACTTTTGCAAGATGAATCGGGTTGATATTAGAAAACAGCACTAATTGATATTGTGACTTTAACTGTTTAAGTAATTTAAGTCTCGTTGATGGAAAATCGAATATCATCGCGTTCCAAGCATCATCGATTTGCTGATCTGTCAGCGATTGCTTGCTGTTCTGTCTTATAAAGTTCCGGAATTGCTCACTGGTGGTTTTTCCTGTTTCGAAGTTGCTAAATAGGCTGCTTTGAGTGTGTTGGGTATACACATCAGCAAAATGTTCAAACCCTAACAGCTGAAAGGCTTTCGAAGTTTCATGGTAATCAATATTGATTATCACGCCGCCTAAATCAAAAAGTAAGGTAGAAATACCCGATAAGTTCAACATTTATTAATGACCCTCTGCTTAAGTGGGTGGGTACTCACTATTGCCTGGTGCTTGATTTTTGTTAAGGCAGTGCCGTCTGCTTGGAAAGGGATGCTTTGAGGGTAAAGACACAAACAATTCCACACATAGTCCGAGACTCTAAGTAATATTTGCATTTCAAATTAATCAGATAAGAATTATCAAGCAAGGCATAAGGTAGTTTTTGCGTTAGTTGTCAGCTTAAGTACAGTTTATTGCTGGACAAAGGGCTTATCTCATCAGAAGCTAAGATTATGTAAATCTGACTATTTTTACATGAATAGATTACTGAGATTTCTTTCAATTACTTTGTTATGTGGCAGCTTGAGCAGTTGTCGACTTGAGTTCAACAATGTTGTTAGGGACGATTTTGCCTCTGGTAACATGGGACAGCCGAATTCAGTCGAAATTGATCAACAAAAACTCAGCATTGTGCTGCGTAATGATAATCACGATAACAGCCTCACTAATACACCAAAATGGCGCAACTGGTGGTATGTTAAATTGGAAAATGTTGCCAATGATGTTGATTATCAAGTCGAAATTAAAGACACATTCAGTGCGTTAAATCCCGGCTGGTCTTTTCCCTATACGCCACTATTTTCGTACGATAATCTGCATTGGCAACGTTTTTCTGGGCAACAAATACAAAGCTCTCTTGTTACTGATAACGCTCAGAGATCCGTGTTTACTACGCAAGTATCTAAGGTATTTACTCGTCCCACTGTGTGGTTGGCGCGCTTTTACCCATATACCAAGCAGACGTTTGATGATTATTACCAAGTCTTGTTGAATCAATTTCCTGAACTTGCAGATGATGGCTTTTTTGAAAGGCAAACAATTGGCTTATCTCCAGTAGGAAAACAACCGATTGAAATGATAACGGTCACAGATCCTTCTTATCCTGCTGCAAGTAAAAAGAGAATCTGGATCCAAGCACGCAGTCACGCTGCAGAAACGTCCAGTTCATTTGTAATTGAAGGAATACTCGATTGGTTAGCGGAACGAGGCAATGCAGATGAAAATACGGCATTAAAACATTTTATTTTTAATATAGTGCCAATGCATAATGTTGATGGGATCCGCGCAGGTAATTATCGATTAAATCGTCGCAGTGAAAACTTGGAAAACACATGGCTTCGAGAACCTAGTAATCCAATGAAGCTAAGTAAAAATTCGCCTGTAGAGAACCAAGTTTTAAACAAAAAAATGCGCGAATTAAGTCAAAGCTCTGCGCCTTTTTTTATGGCGTTAAATCTTCACGGCACTCAAACAGCGCCCAATGAACCTGCTTTTTTCTTCCCTCATTTTGGTACTCAAGCACAGGGGTATAATTCCGTTCAAGAAAAATTATGGCGGAACTCATTACATTATATTGATCAAGTGCGCCAGTTTTACGGTAAAGCGAATGGAAAATGGTTGATAAAACCTAATCCGACAGAGGGAGGTACGACTTTTGTTGAAGATAGTTATCCTGAGTCATGGTGGTGGGCAAACTTTAAATCGAATGTTACAGCATTAACCCTAGAGACCACCTATGAACACAGTGGCTTTGAGCCTGAGTACATTACTCCTGAACGACTTAGGCGACTTGGGGCATCGTTAATGCAAGGTATTTTAGCTTTTGATAATAGACTTTCAGGTTTTGCTCAAAAAATAAAAATGGATACTAGCCGTAGTGTGACAGAGTATCCATCAGAGCGTGATATGAAAAAATAGCAGTTGTTCTTATGCAAAAGGGTGGCTCATTGAAGCAACCCTTCATGTATCACGAGTATAGTTATTAACTTTGTAAAATCTTGAGTGGTAAGCTCAGTAATGCATCACCGCTGTCAGCGGTTAGCCAAATAATCGCCATTAACCCTGCTGCGGTTAAGGCGTACCAAACGGCTGAGAAAATTTGCCCATAACGATCCAGTGGTAATAAATGACTTTGATGACGTAATCGCCATTCCAGTACGATTTCAATTGAACCAATAGCGAGTAGAAAACCGAATAAGGTAAAGCCAAAGTAATAGCATATGGCAACACCTAATACCGCACCAGCGATACAGACGATTAAGCCGGCGGTACTGTTCATTGAAAAGCTAATACTTTTGATCACATGACCGCCGTCAAGTGGCAATATTGGTAGCATGTTAAATAAGTTCAATAAGGCACTTAATGAGGCGAGCGCGGCAAAGAAAACATTATCTGTTACCCAATAACCCAGTAGACATATGAAGCACATGAGTAAACCAAAGGTGGGCCCCATGATAGAGATCACCACATCTTGCCAACGCGTATTGATCTTCTCATCGCTAAGCGCCATCCCGCCCAGAAATGGGATCAGATAAAAGCCTTTGGTTTTCATACCAAAATATTTCATTGCTTTTACATGACCATATTCGTGAACGACTAAACATGCAATTAAGGCAATGGCAAATTGGAAAGAGAATAACCAACTGTATGCGGCTAAACTTGCGCCAGCTAATACTACTTTAATGACTTTAGCACTTTTTAATAGCTTGAAACCTAGAGATACTAACCCCCAAATTCCTGGTTTTCGCTGCTCGACAATTGGAGTTACGGGCGTTTGTTGCTCAATATCTTTGGTATTACGCTGATCTTGTTGGATGAGTTGTTCATTCACCATTAATTGATAGTTGAGTGAAAATGGCTGCCACTTTAGATTAATACTAAGTCTAACTTTAATGGTTTGAGTTTCCTCGCTGTCACTTGAGCCATGATTGCTCATTAACTCAAACTCGTGGGTAAACTCTCCTTCATTTTTTTCACTAGCACTTTGATTTGAGTTTTTGTTTGTTTGGTTATACTACGGCAACAGAGGCTACTTTGCTACAAAGATCTAGTATTTTAGCAAGTGCTTTTGCTGGATGGTTGTTTTTTAATAGGACGTCAGGATTTTATCAGTTATTAG
>JBMYXI010000022.1:0-43232 GCA_049608225.1 Parashewanella sp. | reverse complement strand
AACATTCAAAATGGATGCTCTTGTCAGCATATAAAAACTAATGAAGTATTTTCCTATCGTAATAATGTTTTATTTTTTAAATGGTTGCGCAGTACCTATCGCAGCGTTGAATTGTCTCAAAGGGACGACTTCATATCCAAAATCCGATGTAGGCACCTACAATGTACAAGTAGCGTCAAATGCATTAAATCTACACCTAAAGACCACCATAAGCTGCGAAAAGTACTACGACACTCAATGCAGTACGAGAGGAAATGAGTGGCGTTTTCGTTCAACAACCCCTTTAAAAAACCAAACGATTCAGATTAATGATATCCAAGCAGAAGTCGTTTTACCTGATTGTGAAGCTTTGATCCATGACCCTCAACATGCAAAAACCTATCTATTGGAAGGGCGTGCTTCAATACTCCGTTACCAAAAAGAAGGCAGGTCTCAGGAACTCTATCAGCAAATTATGTCAGCCCAGAAAACGATTCAGACTAAGATAACTAAAATACCGTCGCAGCTCACTAAGTAAGCTAAGCTCTGCATAATCCCTCTAATCTAGACGCCTCTGTTCAAGAGGCATAAATTATTACTTGTTCAAATTTTTATGCACTCTAACACTTTACATATAACTATTTGCTATATATATAGATAAAAAACATATAGAAGAAACAAAGAAATCAACTGAGAACCATTCGCACTTGCAATTGCCTTTGTGATAACATCCGCGCCATAAAATTTACAAAAATTACAATTCTCACAACATCAAAGGTTCAAGACTCACATGAAAAAGCAAAATCTGGCTCTAGCAATCTCTGCGGCACTGGTTTTATCTGCCTGTGGTGGTGGCTCAAATAAATCAGAAGCGAATGCTGCACCAAATAATATTGCACTTAGCAAAAGCAGTGTTGATGAAAATATGAAAGGCGCCACTATCGGCACGCTTTCAGCGACAGATGCGAACTCAGGTGATACATTTACCTTTAGTGTTGAGGGCGACATGTTTGTCGTTGATGGCAACACGTTAAAACTAGCCGCTAGCAAAAGTGCTAACTATGAGGCGGCGAAAGAGCTAAAAGCGAAAGTTACTGTAAAAGATAAAGCAGGTGCGAGCTATAGCAAAGAGTTAACCATCAGCGTTAACGATCTTCTAGACACTTATACGTTCAAGAGTAAACTAAATGTTCAAGGTTCGAGTGTTTCTTACTCAGGCCAAACGGCTCGTCATGTCTTAATTAATGAATTGAATCATTATATTGACAAAACTTTAGATAAAGATATAAAGGAGTCGAATCTTGCTAATAAAGCAGAGGTATTAGCTAAGCTAAACTCTTACTTCAATTTAGGCTCAAATGATAAAGCTGAGAAGCAAGTTAAATGGGATAATTTCCCTATTAATTCAATTCAAGGGGCTAAGCAAACTCATCTAGAAAACATCTCTGGAAGCTATAAAGACTTAGCCGGAAAAATTGCAGGAAATGATCCTGCCGGTCAACATGAAGATTGGAACAAAGGCGCATTTGTTGGTTGGGGAGCGAAAGGCTCTACCACTCCAGAAGGCTTAATTGACATTTTATTCGGTCAACTTGCTGATAATGCTGTTGCAGGAGAAAGAATAAGAGCAGATGGTGAAAAAATTGATTTAATTTATGTCACCGAAGATGGTGTTGATCTAAAGCAACTCATCCAAAAATTTCTACTAATGGCTATCCCATATTCGCAAGCGACAGACGACTATTTAGGTCATGAAACTGCAGGTAAAGGCTTAACCACTGACAATAAAACAAACTACAAAGGTGATGCTAAAAAAACGTACACAGCTTTAGAACACCAATTCGATGAAGGTTTTGGTTACTTTGGTGCTGCCCGTGATTACCTTGAATACACAGACAGTGAAATCGCTAAAAAAGGTGGTCGTACCGATTGGCAAGGTCAGCACGACACCAATAATGATGGCAAAATCGATTTAAAATCTGAATTCAACTTCGGCCAGTCAGTTAATGCCGCTAAGCGTGACCGTAGTACTAAAGACAATGCAAAACCAACTGATTTCACAAAAACCACGATGGAAGCCTTTATTGCTGGTCGTAAAATCATTAATGACAATGTTGGTAAAAACCTAAATGAGTTTTCAGAAGCGGATAGAACAGCATTACTCAAACATCGCGATAACGCTGTTTCTGGTTGGGAAAAAGCCATTGCTGCAACCGTTGTTCATTACATCAACGATACCATTAAAGATCTTGATAAGTTGGGTACTGATAACTTTGAATTCAATAAACTTGCTAAACACTGGTCTGAAATGAAAGGCTTTGCATTAGGCTTACAGTTCAATCCATACTCAAAGATCAATGATGAACAATTTGCAATGATCCACGAGAAAATGGGCATGAAACCTGTGTTAACCGTTGCAGAAAAAGATGATTACGAAGCTAAGCTACTTGAAGCACGTGACATCATCCAAGCAGCATTAAAGTTTGATGCTGACAATGTCAAGAAATGGTAAAACCATAAAGTGCAAGTAAAACAAAAGCTTGGCTATATGCCAAGCTTTGCTGTTTTTTAAAACCATGAAAAGGTTACTCTCATGAATAACAAGCCTATGCCCTCTGTGCTGATGTTGGCACTGGTTGCTACCACCCTTATGGGGTGTGGTGAAAGCACGTCAAGCTCATCAGGTAAAGATTTTAACAAGCCAACTGAAAACACAACCGACTTTAACGAAAAAGCGCTACTGACTGACTTAGTGGATAAAGTTATCACGCCAACATTCACTCGCTTCAATGATAAAGCAAAAATTCATTCACAAGATGTCGCTCAATTTTGTGTGCAGCAAAAAGCATTGCTCAGTGGCAACATAGAACAATCTGCTTTTGATACCGCAAAACAAACGGCTCAAAATAGTTGGAATGAAGCCATCGGCGTATGGCAACAGGCCGAATTGATGCAATTAGGCCCTCTTCTCGATAATGACAAACTGATCAGAGATCGCATTTATTCTTGGCCGAATGTAAATAGCTGTGCAGTAGATTATGACGTAATGTTTTTCCGTAATGGCAGCGTAAATGGCGCACCTTATGACATCACTCGTCGTCTTCCATCACGTAAGGGCTTAGCAGCACTCGAATATTTGCTATTCAACGATAATCTAGACGATTCTTGTAAGTCCGCCTCCCCTGAAGGTTGGGCAAACCTACCCGACAACCAAAAGAAAATTGCACGTTGTGAATTTGCGACTGAAGTTGCCAAAGATCTCAGCAATAACGCCAGCAATTTGGTCACCGCATGGAATAGCTATGCCCCAACCTTGAAACAAACGGGAACAACCGACAATCCATTTAAGAACGATCACGAAGCGGTAAATCACATCAGCGATGCCATGTTCTATCTCGACAAGTCAACCAAAGATGGCAAACTTGGCAAACCCCTTGGCTTACAAGTCAATACCTGTGGTGCTGAGGCGTGTCCTGAAGACGTTGAATCGAAATTTGCTGAAAAATCGCTTTCTCACATCATTAATAACTTGCGTGGTTTTGATCGTTTACTTCAAGGTGAGTCGGGTATTGGTTTTACTGCATACTTAAATGATGTTGGTGCCAAAGACACCGCGGATTCTATGGTTGCGAATATCCAACAAGCCATCAGTAATGCCGAAGCCTATCAAACCAGTTTGAAAAAAGCGTTAGAAACCAACACTGAGCAAGTCAGTGAAACGCACGGTAAAGTAAAAGCCGTTACTGACACGCTGAAGACAGACTTTATCAATCGTTTGGCCTTGGAATTACCAAAAACCTCTGCAGGAGATAACGACTAATGAAACCTTTATTCAAACTCGGTCTCGTTGCTGCTGCCATTGCAAGCTCACTCAGTCACAGTGCGCTTGCGGATGATAACGAAAAAAATGATAAATACATTGAACGTGTGCAGATATTGGGTCATACCGATAAACTGAGAACAGAATCGGGTGCTGCCACCTTGATTGGTGAAGAAGAGCTAGAAAAGTTTAAGTTTGATGACATCAACCGCATTCTTTATAGCGTACCGGGCGTTAACATTCGTGAAGAAGATGGTTTTGGTCTGCGTCCGAATATTGGCTTTCGTGGTGTCACGCCAGAGCGCAGCAAAAAAATTAACATCATGGAAGATGGAGTCCTTATTGGCCCTGCACCGTATTCAGCACCTGCGGCATACTATTTCCCAATGATGAATAAAATCAATGCTGTGGAAGTCTTTAAAGGCCCTGCAGCCATCAAGTATGGCCCGAATACCGTCGCTGGTGCGCTCAACCTAACGACTCGCCACGTGCCTGATGCAAAAGAGGGATTAGTGGATGTTGCTCTTGGCAGCAATGGTTATAAAAAAGCCCACGGATATTTTGGTGATACCAAAGGAAACTTTGGTTACTTGCTTGAAGGCGTGCACCTGCAATCGGACGGATTTAAAAAACTCGACGGTGGCAGTGATACTGGCTTTAAAAAGAACGACATTCAAGTCAAATTCAAATACGATTTATCATCAAAAGCCTACACTCAGCTTGTAGAGTTAAAACTGGATTACGCCGACGAAATATCCAATGAAACTTACCTAGGGTTAACGGATGCGGATTTTGCGAAAAATCCAAATCGCCGCTATCGTGCCAGCCAAAAAGATAAGATGGATTGGACCCATAAACAGTTTATGTTAAGCCACTTTATCGGCAACGATGATTTTGATATCACCACTCGAATTTACCGCAATGATTTTGAGCGCTCATGGTTTAAGGTCAATGGATTTAAGGGCGGTGTGAAGCCCGACGGCATCCTTGCCAATCCGACAGGTAGCGATAGAAATCAGCGTTTATATCAAGTATTAACAGGTGAGAAAGACACACAAGACTCATCTGAAGTGGTCATTTTGGGTGATAATGCACGTACTTTCTTCTCCCAAGGCATTCAATCTGAATTGTATTGGTACACAGAGCTATTTGGTTTGGATCATACCTTCAATGTGGGTGCACGCTTTCATCAAGACCAAATTGAACGCCGTCATACCGAAGGCAGCTTTTTCATGAAAGCAGGAAACTTGGTTTCTGATGGTAATCCAACCGAAGCGCGATCCACCAATCAAGAAAAAACCGATGCCATATCTGTGTTTTTTGTGGATACGGTTAAAGTTAATAGCTTATCGCTAACCCTAGGTGTACGTGGGGAGTTCATTGAATCTTTCTACCAAAATCAAGCACCGAATAAGCAAGATGATTGGCAGAAAAAGAATACCCGTATTTGGTTACCAAGTTTCAGTGGTTTCTACGAATTATCAGAGCAGTCAGGGATCTTATTCGGTATTCACGAAGGATTTGTACCCACCAGCCCACAACAAATACCAGAGATTAAACCAGAAAGCAGTCTCAACTATGAGCTAGGTTATCGTTTTAATAATGGTAATGCAGAAATCGAAGCAGTCGCCTTTTTTAATGACTTCAAACGCTTAAAAGAGTCTTGTGGTTTCTCATCCTGTGGCAATGATTCTGATAAAGAGTTTAACAGCCGCGGTGCTGAAGTTCGTGGTCTTGAGCTATTAGGCAAGTACACGTTTGCTATGACTAATAGCATTGATCTACCCGTGTCTCTTACATACACCTACACCGATGGTAAGTTTACCGAAGGGTTTGATTCAGGGTTTGCGCAATGGGGAAATGTCAAAGCGGGCGATCCATTGCCTTACCTTGCTAAAAACCAAGTTACTTTGAGCTTAGGTTTAGTTGCCAATGACTGGCAAGCGAACTTGATCACCCGTTATATCGGTAAAATGCACGAAGCCTCTGGCACCGGCGTCGTATTGTCAGGCGTTGAAACCAAAGCGCTAACTGTGGCAGACTTTTCGGCCAGTTACCAGTTACATGAAAATGGTTCGGTGTATCTAAAGGTGGATAACGTCTTCGGCAAGCAAGAAATTGTTAGCCGCCGTCCATATGGTGCAAGACCAAGTAAGCCACGCCAAGGCTTTGTGGGCTATCGATATCAGTTTTGATACATAATCGAGTAAATAAGCTTAAGAGAGTTAACAAACAATAATGTAAGCCTCAACAATAGCGCACTTCCATGTGCAGACGACCGTGACATCCTGTCCCGGACGGTTGAGGCATTACACTATTGTTTCTCTTTGAGGTTATTCAGGCTTTTCATAATTCACGCATTGAGTATAAATAAAGTGGAGTACAGTGATGGAGTTTTTGACCAGCAATTTTAAAGAACTATCACTGTACTTGTTTGACCCCAATAAGCGTATTTATTGGGGTTATATTGCTTCTGCAATTCTACTCGC
Source organism: Parashewanella sp. (assembly GCA_049608225.1). Taxonomy (GTDB): domain Bacteria; phylum Pseudomonadota; class Gammaproteobacteria; order Enterobacterales; family Shewanellaceae; genus Parashewanella. Next base: position 36,944 of record JBMYXI010000022.1, on the reverse strand, counting down.
ACTCCCTGTATTCGTTGCCACTCTTAAGCAAACAGCAGCAAAAGCATCGATTTCAGGCTTTGTACGTTTTCTGTTCCCCAAACATATTTACTTCGACACATCAGCCAAGCATGACTATGCCTTGCTGGTGTTAAATAAGCTGCTTAAGGCGGCATTATTTCCAGCAGTTGTACTGACCATGGTACCTGTTGCACTTAGCGTATCAGACGCTCTTGAATGGGTACTGGGTACACATGAGCCAGTCATGACTTCTGAATTCGGCATTATGGTGGTGTTCACCCTATTGCTGTTTATCTTCGACGACTTTACGCGATTTTATTTGCATTACTTGCTGCACAAAGTTCCTTTTTTGTGGGAATTTCACAAAGTTCATCATTCAGCAAAAGTATTAACACCCTTTACCATTTATCGCTCACACCCAGTAGAAAGTTATTTATATGCTTGCCGTATGGCTCTGACTCAAGGCTTCGTGGTGGGTTTGTGCTATTACCTATTTGGTCCATCACTAAAGATGTATGACATAGTGGGCGCCAACGTCTTTGTGTTTGCGTTTAATATTATGGGAAGTAATTTAAGGCACAGCCACATTTGGCTAAGCTGGGGAGACAAAGTAGAAAACTGGTTTATTAGTCCAGCACAACATCAAGTGCATCATAGTGCTAACCCCAAGCATTTTGATACCAATTTAGGTTCAGCCTTGTCAGTATGGGATAGACTCAATCGAAGCTTGATCAAGGCCTCTGAAATCAGCTCACCTCTGAAATTGGGGATTGGAAAGCAATATCAGCAGCATGAAACCTTGTGGGGAATTTATATTAATCCGTTTATTCAAGCTGGATCTAAGCTTACAGCACGACTCCCTTATAAAAAAAAGTCCACCACCGAAAGAAGCAATGAACCTAGATAATCACTGAGGTTTAACAGCAAATAGACAGTTAACCGTAACGAATTCGGTTAGTTTTTCAGGCAGTTAACGAAAACATGACCTTGATCAATTTTTCAACTACCAGTAAGGTAAGCGCTGTTACATAACTTTTTTTATTCCATTTGGGTATTTTTAACCTAAATTTAATATTAACGAACGACCCTGTTAAAGCTGATGTAATGTCGTTTCAATATATGAACAACATATAACGAAAACGGACGTACTGATTTTTTCAGCATTAAGCGCAAGCGTGGTTAACATCGGAAGTAGTAATTACAAGCATTACCAAACTGTCATCGAGCTTATTCTTATTTTAAGCAGTCCTTCGAACAGTTGGCGTAATAGCCTTAGAGCATATTTGCTCAAATAGGTAACAAAAGCCACCAATGCACTTTGATATCACAAGCTTTTTTGGGTAACTGAAGAGTTAACATAGGGCAAAGCGATACTGTGTGACTTTTCTTTGTTATTGCTTTTGCAAATGGCAGAGGAGACGTCGAGTGAAGCAATTGTTGTATTGTATGTTGGTGGCACTTTTTGCCCCACCAGTCTGGGCCACTGGAATGCGCCTAAATATGACTAAGGGAGCGACAGGGATCAGTCATGAGGTATATCACCTCCATATGACGATCTTTTATATCTGTTGTGTTATTGGAGTTATCGTTTTCGGGATTATGATTTACGCGATGTTTAAGCATCGTAAATCAAAAGGTGCCGTTGCAGCTAACTTTCATGAAAGTACCAAAGTAGAAATACTGTGGACAATTATTCCCTTCATTATTCTTATTTCTATGGCAATACCAGCCACTAAGACCTTAGTTGCAATGGAAGATCCCAGCAATGCTGATCTCACCATTAAAATCACAGGTTCACAGTGGAAGTGGCATTACGACTACTTCAATGAAGGCGTCGGGTTCTACAGCATACTCGCCACGCCAAGAGATCAAATAGAAAATAAAGCAACTAAAGATGAACACTATTTGCTTGAAGTCGACAAGCCTTTAGTACTGCCAACCCATAGAAAAATTCGCTTTCTTGTTACCTCTGACGACGTGATCCACTCGTGGTGGATGCCTGCTTTTGCCGTTAAAAAAGATGCCAATCCAGGTTTTATTAATGAAGCTTGGACCAAAATAGATCATGAAGGGACTTATCGTGGTCAGTGCGCTGAACTATGCGGTAAAGATCATGGATTCATGCCAATTGTTGTTAAGGCAGTATCTGGTGACGAATTTGATACTTGGTTAGCCGAGCAGAAAAAAGCAAAAGAGGCAGCCGCAGCCAAAGAAAAAGCGTCGCTTGCCAAAACCCTTTCTCATGATGAATTAATGAAAAAAGGTAAGCAAGTTTACCTTGGCCATTGCGCCGCCTGTCATCAGCCTAACGGCATGGGATTACCGGGCGTATTCCCACATTTAAAAGGTAGCAAAGTTGCTTTAGGCCCAGTTAAACATCATATCCATGTAGTTAAATTTGGGATCACGGGCAGTGCTATGCAAGCCTTCGGCAAGCAGTTAACGCCAGAAGAAATTGCGGCCGCTATCACTTACGAACGAAATGCTTGGGGTAATAACACCGGCGATACCGTTCAAGCTGCTGATGTCAATAACGTAGGACAGTAAGGGAAATTATGAAGACTTCAACCCCTCAAGCGAATGATGCTGTCCATGACGATCATGGACATCACGGGCCAGCCAAAGGCATTATGCGATGGCTACTTACCACCAACCATAAAGACATAGGTACGCTATACCTTTGGTTCAGTTTTACTATGTTTTTAATTGGTGGCAGCATGGCAATGGTTATCCGTGCTGAGCTCTTTGAACCCGGCTTGCAATTAGTTGAGCCTAACTTTTTCAACCAGATGACCACTGTTCATGGTTTGATCATGGTTTTTGGTGCAGTCATGCCCGCCTTTACTGGTTTGGCAAACTGGCTGATCCCCATGATGATAGGCGCGCCCGATATGGCATTGCCTAGAATGAACAACTGGAGTTTTTGGATTCTACCTTTCGCGTTCTTAATTTTATTGAGCTCGCTATTTATGGAAGGTGGCGGCCCCAATTTTGGTTGGACTTTTTACGCACCGCTATCGACTAAATACAGTGGCGACAGTACTGCGTTATTTGTATTTGCCATTCATATTATGGGCATCAGTTCCATTATGGGCGCGATTAATGTCATCGTAACCATTATTAATTTACGTGCGCCGGAAATGACATGGATGAAATTGCCGTTATTCGTGTGGACGTGGTTAATTACTGCTTTCTTACTTATTGCCGTAATGCCTGTACTGGCAGGTGCAGTAACTATGGTACTGACAGATAAGTTCTTCGGCACCAGCTTTTTTGATGCCGCTGGCGGTGGTGATCCTGTGATGTTCCAACATATTTTCTGGTTCTTCGGGCATCCTGAAGTGTACATCATGATTTTACCTGCTTTTGGGATCATTTCGGCGATTATTCCGACCTTTAGCCGTAAAAAATTGTTTGGCTATTCGTCAATGGTTTACGCCACCAGCAGTATTGCGATTTTGTCATTCTTGGTGTGGGCGCACCACATGTTCACCACAGGAATGCCATTAGTTGCAGAGTTGTTTTTCATGTATTGCACCATGTTGATTGCAGTGCCAACGGGCGTGAAAGTGTTTAACTGGGTGGCAACCATGTGGCGAGGATCGTTATCATTCGAAACGCCCATGTTGTTTGCCGTCGCTTTTGTGATCCTCTTTAGTATTGGTGGCTTTTCAGGCTTGATGCTAGCGATTACGCCTGCGGATTTCCAATATCATGATACTTACTTTGTGGTCGCACATTTCCATTATGTTCTGGTCACGGGTGCTGTGTTCTCCATTATGGCTGCCGCCTATTATTGGCTACCGAAATGGACAGGACACATGTATAGCGAAACCTTGGGCAAATGGCACTTTTGGTGCTCGGTGATTTCAGTCAATGTGTTGTTTTTCCCGATGCACTTTTTGGGACTTGCAGGTATGCCAAGACGAATTCCGGACTACAACATTCAGTTTGCCAATGTGAATGAAATTGTCTCTATCGGCGGCTTTGCATTTGGGTTATCGCAACTGATCTTTTTAGTACTGGTGATCAAATGCATTCGTGGTGGCGAGAAAGCACCAGCAAAACCTTGGGATGGTGCAGAAGGTTTGGAATGGACCATTGCCAGTCCAGCGCCTTATCATTCATTCACCACACCACCCGAGGTGAAGTAATATGACGACTCCCAAATCCAACAAGAAGTTGATTATGTGGCTCGCATTTGGCTGCATAGGTATGTTCGGGTTTGGGTTTGCCCTAGTGCCTTTATACAACGTCATGTGTAAACAATTAGGCATTAACGGTAAAACCTCAAATACGGCTGCAGCATATGATCAACAACAAGTTGTCGATAAAAATCGTACAGTAACAATCGAGTTTGTATCCCAAACTGAACCCGGTATGCCGTGGGAATTTGGCCCCACAATAAACCAAATTAAAGTTCACCCTGGCGAATTAGTTAAGACCAAATTTTATGCCAGTAATAACTCGCCAAATCGCATTGTTGCTCAGGCCATTCCATCCATTTCACCTGGGCAAGGCGCGGTTTATTTCCATAAAACCGAGTGCTTTTGTTTTACTCAACAGCCCTTAGATGGCAATACAAACGTTGATTATCCTCTGGTGTTTTTTGTTGATCCTCAATTACCAAAGGACATCCACACCCTCACTCTTTCTTATACTCTGTATGACATTACCAATAGAACCTTGGTCGATGTTGTTAAGGAAGCGCAAGCACAAGGAGTAATAAAATGAGTTCATATCAAAGTTACTATGTCCCAGCACAAAGTGGTTGGCCCATTGTCGGTGCCATCGGTTTATTTTTGATCGCTTTTGGCGCCGGACACTTTGTTGCTCAACTAGATACCGATTCCAGCTGGGGCTTATATTTATTAATTTTAGGCATAGCCACCATTTTATATATGGTGGTTGGCTGGTTCAGAACCGTCATTAATGAGTCCATGTCTGGGCTGTACTCCAGTCAAATGGATAAATCATTTCGTCAGGGCATGAGTTGGTTTATTTTCTCTGAAGTGATGTTTTTTGGTGCATTTTTCGGTGCACTATTTTTTGTGCGGATCCTTTCCGTGTCTTGGCTTTCAGGCACACCAGATGCCACTATGACTCATGAAGTGTTATGGCCAAATTTCCAAAATATCTGGCCATTAGTCACCACACCAAGTGGTCATACAACGCAAGCTATGCCTTGGGATGGATTACCCTTAATCAACACCATTATTCTGCTGACTTCTTCAGTTACCTTGCATTTTGCTCATACTAGCTTAGAAAAGAACAACCGAACGCCACTTAAACTCTGGCTTGGTTTAACGATTCTATTGGGTTTGAGCTTTTTAACATTGCAAGCAGAAGAGTATCACCATGCCTACACCGAACTGGGATTAACGCTGCAGTCTGGTGTATACGGTAATACCTTTTTCATGTTGACAGGCTTTCACGGATTGCACGTTACCTTGGGAACGGTATTTCTAATTGTCTTACTCGCACGTGTAGTTAAAGGGCATTTCAGCCCTGACAATCACTTTGCTTTCCAAGCGGGCAGCTGGTATTGGCATTTTGTCGATGTCGTCTGGTTGTGTTTGTTTGTTTTTGTCTACGTCCTCTAGTTCGACAAAAAACAGAATCAAAACGGCGTTGGATTTGGGTGCAACCAACCCAGTCCAATCGCCAACAATAAGGCCAACACAACAATGGCAGACAACATAACTCTGCGACCAAGATAGCGACTCATTGGCAATTGTTGATCGCCTTTAACCATAATAATCAGCGCGCGGCCAAGATTAAAAATAATGAAAAATAGCAGTAATACCAACACTAATTTAAACAGCAATAGAGTATCCAATGGAGCTCCTTATTTTCGTTTGTTTAATCGTCAGGCTTTCACATACCTTGTTACTGTGGGGTTATTTGCGCTTTTAATCAAGCTCGGCTTTTGGCAATTATCTCGAGCACATCAAAAACAATACCTTGAACAACAATTAATTAGCAGACAACAAGCTCATCCTCTCACTTATTCACAATTGCTCAGCAGTAACGAACAGAATTTGACGGGATTTAAATTAACCGTGTCAGCGAGTCCAACTCGCAACCCAATTTTTTTACTCGACAATCAAGTTTTCAAAGGCAGAGTAGGCTATTTAGCCTATCAAGTGATGCAAGTGGAACCCGAGCAGCCATGGCTGTTGGTCGAACTAGGGTTCGTGCCCGCTATGACGCAGCGCAGTCAATTACCTAAGGTATCGCAGTTTACTCACGAGATGCGTTTTAGCGGCAAAGTATATCAACGATTGCTCAACCCAATGAGTCACCAACTTTTAGCGGAAAAAGGGAGTCCTGTTCGGATCCAAAATATCAACATAAATGCGCTTGCTGAATATCTCAATCATCCACTAGCTCCAGCCATTTTTCAGCCGAGCACAAGCGCTACCGATGTAGCAGGACAGAAATTAGCAAAACCTTGGCAGCCTTTGCCCATGCCTGCACAAAAACATTATGGCTATGCGGTGCAATGGTTTGCGATGGCGACCACGCTAGCAGTTATTGTTCTGTGGCAATTAAGAAAAAAACGGTTAAAGCAAAAGCAAGCATAAAAACAAACGACATAAAAGCAGAATTAGGAGCTTATATGACTTATTACGGGAGAGAGGTGCAAGGATGAACTCAACAAAAAAGAAAAATCGCAACACACTTTTTTTGCTATTTGGGGCTTTCATTATTCCTGTTGTGATTGCCAAACTGGTGCTATCAATGGATTGGTATCAAGGCAGTGCGACCAATAAAGGTGAGCTGTTGCCCGAATCGCTAAGTTATCAAACACTGGCTATGGATAATCCCAGACCTCATAAATGGCAAATGATCTATTTATTACCCGATAATTGCGACACTCATTGCCAACAACAGCTTTATTTACTTCATCAAACACACACAGCCTTAGGACGTGAGCAAGATAGAGTCGCACCAGTGATCCTATTGCAAAAAAACAGCGATAAGCAGGCACTTAAGCCCTTTTCATTTACCACTGCCCCAGCCTCATCCGCCATTCATTCAGAGCTCGCTAAGCAACAAATTATCATCGTTGATCCTATGGGGAAATTAGTGACTCGCTACCCGCTGCAACAACAGCAACAACAGCTGCTCCTGCAAGGAAAAGCTATGATGAATGACTTACGCAAAATGCTCAAAATGTCGAGGATTGGTTAATGATGCTATCTCGGTTAATACAATTGTCGATTGCACTGGCGTTTATCGTCATTTTAATGGGTGCATACACGCGGTTAGCTGACGCTGGACTGGGCTGTCCTGATTGGCCCGGTTGCTATGGCCATCTATCGGTGCCAACCCAAGCCCATGAATTAGAAAAAGCGCAAACTCACTTTCCAGGAATGGAAGTCGAACCAGAGAAGGCGTGGCTTGAAATGATCCATCGCTATCTGGCGGGCTCATTAGGTGTGTTAGTTTTAATCATTTTGATCAGCTGTTTACGCACACCGAATGCTCCGAAAAAGCTAGCCATTTTTATTGCAGCACTGATCATTTTCCAAGCCTTACTTGGCATGTGGACAGTCACCATGAAGCTAATGCCGATTGTGGTTATGTCTCATTTACTCGGTGGTTTTAGTTTAATTTCTTTACTGGTTATCTTATTACTGCGAGTAAAGCACAACCCAGAATTGATTCACTCGTCAAATCCTGTTTTCCTTGGAAAGCTTGCCCTGTCTGCTTTAATTGTTTTAATTTTTCAAATCATGCTTGGCGGTTGGACATCATCAAACTATGCCGCTTTAGCTTGTACCAGTTTGCCTTTTTGCCAAGGCGACTGGCTGAATAACTTAAAATTTGCCAACGCTTTTTCTCCCTTTCAAGGCGAGCACCTTAGCTTTGAGTACGGCGTGCTAGATTACGCAACCCGTATGACCATACATGTGACTCATCGTATTTGGGCAATTGTCACCGCCATAGCACTACTGTGGCTGAGCATAAAACTGTTACAAACCAAGGTTAATCGCTTACAAACCAGCGCTAAAATTATGCTGTGTTTGCTACTGGTTCAGCTTGGGTTAGGCATAAGTAATATTGTATTTCATTTACCTCTGGGTGTTGCAGTTGCTCATAACGGTGGGGCAGCATTATTGCTGCTCTCGGTAGTCTATATCAATTACGCCATTTGGCAGCAAAACTGCCCCAAAAGCAGCATGCTCCACAACAATAAGAAAAGGAATTTATTATGAGCAAGAACCTAGCGTTAGATTCCCACTCGACCCTATCATTCCCTTGGCGTGACTACTTGGAAATGACCAAACCCAAAGTGGTCGCACTTATGCTGCTTACGGTGTTGGTCGGTATGTGCTTAGTACAAAAACAAGTATTGCCAATAATTCCCATGATAACAGGACTTATCGGCATCGGCTTAATGGCAGGCTCAGCGGCAGCGTTTAACCATTTAATTGATCGTCGCATCGACCGCATTATGGCAAGAACTTATAACCGCCCTCTGCCCAAAGGACGCGTTTCAGTATCAAAGGCGTTAGTGTTTGCTGTCAGTATTGGCGTCGCTGGTTTCACCGTGCTGTATCAATGGACTAATCCTCTCACAGCTTGGCTGACTTTTGCTAGTCTCATTGGCTACGCCCTCGTTTATACCGCTTATTTAAAACGAGCAACCTCACAAAATATTGTCATTGGTGGATTAGCAGGCGCAATGCCTCCATTATTAGGTTGGACAGCCATTACCGATTCATTTCATGGCAATGCTTTATTATTGGTGATCATCATATTTACTTGGACACCACCCCATTTTTGGGCATTGGCAATCCATCGTCAAAAAGAATACGCCAAAGTAGACATACCTATGTTGCCTGTCACTCATGGGGTTGAATTTACCAAAACCTGTATTTTGCTTTATACCATCTTGCTTGGTTTGGCTTGCTTATTACCCGTAATAGTCGGTATGAGTGGTGGCATTTATTTAGTAAGTTCCACTCTTCTCAGTCTAGGGTTTATCTATAAAGCATGGCAGCTTAAATACGCCGATAAGCCGGGACTTGCCATGCAAGCATTCAAGTTTTCCATTTACCACTTAATGTTACTTTTTATTGCGTTATTGGCCGATCACTATTTATGGAGTTAAGCAAATGAGAAAAAGTGTCATATTCGCCTTAGGTCTGTTAGTTGCTGCTCTTGGAACCATTGCTGCCGTATCTTACTACCAAGAGCAACCCTTAGCTTTAGCGACCTCTTTTGAGTTCCCAGTTAAAAAACCACTAGTAAAGTTCAAACTGACCGATCAAAATGGAAAAGTGTTTGATAACAGCAGGTTAAAAGGAAAGTGGACTCTATTTTTTGCCGGTTATACCTCTTGTCCAGATATTTGTCCAACAGCAATGAGTAAACTGTCTGCGGCCTACCCCAAATTACGTACGCAAGCACCTTTTCAGATCGTTTTTATCTCCGTTGACCCTAAACGAGATACTTTGAATAAATTAAAAGACTACACGGCGTTTTTTAATAAAGACTTCATCGCTGTCACTGGCGAACATAAAGCACTGCTTCCTATCACTCGTAACTTAGGCATGGCATACACTATGATAGGCGATGGTCCCAATTACCTCGTCGATCACAGTGCATCAATGACGCTAGTTTCACCAAAAGGAGAAAGGGTTGCCGTGATCAAGCCACAAAGCAGCCCCGGGAAAGTACCACAAATAAAGAATAAGGATTTAATCGCAGATATCCACAGTCTCATCAATAAACTAAGTTAATCTGCTTGAGAATAGAGCAGCAAATTGGGTGAGTTTGTTTTTATATCCTTCAGCTTTTTAGGACTGGCACGTTCTTTTAAGCGCTGCTTTATTTCAGCAGGTGTCAAATTAGGATCTTCTTGTAAATATAGGGCTACAACTCCTGCGACGAATGGTGAAGCCATTGAAGTGCCGCTTAAGTATTTCACCTCATCATTAGAACTGCCTTTCCATGTTGATTTAATGTTGGTTCCTGGCGCGAAAATATCAACACATTTACCATAATTTGAAAAGCTAGAACGATTATCTTTACTGTCGGTAGCACCAACAGTAATTGCGTTACTTACTCTCGCTGGACTGTAATTGCATGCATCTCTTCGAGAGTTTCCTGCAGCGACCACAACGGGGACACCCGCATCGACTAATGATGTAACTGCAAGATCTAAGGTTCTAGAGCGACGACCTCCCAAGCTCATGTTCACGACAGCTGGTTTTTGAGCATGTTCTTTCACCCAATCAACCCCACGCACTATAGTCGAAAACGCTCCTCTTCCTCGGCAGTCCAATACTTTGACACCGACAAGATCAACACTTTTAGCGACACCGTACATCGTGCTACCTATTATCCCAGCAACATGAGTTCCATGCCCCATACAATCACTACTTGATGTTTTATCTTTACCACTGGCACGGTTTTCAAATTGTTCGTGTGTCGCGGTAATGCCTGTATCAATAATGTATGCCGTTACCCCAGTACCATCAAAGTTATAATGGTATTGATGATCTAATGGCAAACTGTGTTGATCAATACGATCAAGCCCCCATGATGGGTCTTGCTCTACTGCAGGCTGGCTCAACTCTGGCTCAAGAGAGACGATTTCATCTCGTTCTACGAACTTTACATTTGGGTTATTTTTGATGGATGATAGCTGCTGCTTATCTGCTTTAACCACAATGCCATTAATAGCATGAGAAAATTGCATAATAATTGGAACATGTAACTGTTCAGCGAATGAGCTCGCCTGTTGTTGCACAAACGACTGACGTTGGGCAAACGCATTATCTTGTATACTTTGAGGCGTATTGAGAACAACAATGTACTGATTTTGATTGTTTTCAGCTTGATTATCAATACCTTGCACGTTACCAGCGAGCACACTGAATTGTGCAGATCCAACAATGTAAATCAAACAACACAAACTCTTGTTACGCATTGGAACACTCCTACTGTTAATAATGATCATTCACTTAATTTCTCAGCATCCTCTAGCAAGTAACATGTGACAAATAACCAATCATTATAAAATATGAACAAATTTTAGGCTTTGTTGATTGTGACTCATTCCATTTAAGGTATAGTCAGCAAACGATGAATTACCCCTCGTATTTCTATGAGTCACAACACTCATCATTCTCAAAAACGGCATAAAAAGTTACACCGAAAGCGATTGAAGAAACTCAAACTTTGGCATCGCCGATTCGGGTTAATAAGTGCGCTCTTGATCCTGTTTTTGGTTGTGACTGGAGTGGCGATAAATCACAGGAAGGATTTTAATCTCGCAAAAACCGCAGTAACCCAGAAGTGGCTACTGGATTATTATGATATTGCAAAGCCAAACAACATTCTGACTTCACGCTATAAAAACAATCAAATTGTTATTGTCGACAATTTAGTTTGGCTAAATAAGCAGCTGATTTTAGAAGCCGATGCGCCAATTATCACCGCCGCAATAACCGATAGTTACGTTATTGCAGTAGACGCCGACCAACTCTATTTATTTGATTCCTCGGGTAAGCCAGTTGAAACTCAAGATATTACCACGGGATTGCCAACGCCTATCAGCCGCATTGCCATCGAACAAGACGATACGGTATGGATTGAGAGTGGCAACCAACTTTATCATAGCGATCCAGAGTTAATTGATTGGGTGCCCGCAGAACCTTTTCATCCGATACATTGGAGCCAATTGACACCAAGCCATGCTGCAATGCTGGAATTACAAGTACGAAGCATTCACTTAAGCTGGCAACGCGTGATACTAGATTTACACAGTGGACGGTTCTTTGGAACATTTGGAAAGTGGCTGTGGGATTGCATTGCCATCTTGTGCTTGTTTATTATCTTATCGGGAAGTTACGTCTTCTTTAAGCAACATCGTAAATAATAAGCGCACTTATCCTAAATTAAGTGCGTCAATGCGCATTAATACCTCAGCACTGTTCTTTAAAACAGGTCTTCATTATTGTTTCTTTTATCGAGTCAGAGATAGCAATACTCTTTTCGTTTTCATAGTCATAATGCACCATAGTCGTTCGCCCCTCTGCGGTTTGCACTCCATCTTGAATACAACGCTGATAGACTTCGAAGCTCGAGCGACCGAGTTTACTGATGCTGGTTTCAATAATGACGGGTTTGCCGTAATAAGTGGGTAGATTAAAATTCACAGTGAAACCCGCTAAGATCAAATTCCACTGGTTGAGATCCATCGTAGGATTAAATAGCTCAAAGATCGGATCACGCGCGCCTTCAAACCAAATCGGGATAACCGTATTGCTGATATGACCTAGGCCATCTGTTTCACTAAATCGAGGGGAATAGCTCGTTTCAAAATGATTGCTTGTCATCAGTACCTAACCATAAATTTGTAAAAATTTTATCCTGCCAACTTTCAGCATGATAGAGCGTTGTAATAAGTTCTTTGAACTCAATAATGTTCAAAGAACTTATTATCACCAAGCTACGTAGAATACGCATTTAATCACTATAACAAATCCGTAAATTTGGCGCTTTCAACTTCTCTTCGTTTCTAAGTAGGCTCAGCGTTAACTCTGATACATAGTACGAATTTCACTGGCGTACTTGTGGTAAATCATTTTACGCCTTAGTTTTAACGTTGGAGTAATGAGACCTGCTTCCATTGAGAACGCATCATTTAATAAAGTGAATTTTTTAATTTTTTCAAAGCTAGCCAGCTCAGTTTGTAAATCAATCAAACGCTGCTCAAAATGCATAACAACTTTTGAATGTCTTAATAATTCAACTTGAGAATTGTATTTTAAGCCTTGTTGATCCGCCCATTGCTCTAAAGTTTCAAACGCAGGCACTATCAATGCGGTGACGTAGTTTTTAGCATCAGCCACAATAGCCACTTGCTCAATATAAGGGCAGCACCCCACCTTACCTTCAACTCGTTGCGGGGCAATGTATTTACCGTTAGAGGTTTTCATTAACTCTTTGATTCTATCTGTAATAAACAAGTTTCCTTGTTCATCAAACCGCCCAGCATCGCCTGTTTTTAACCAACCATCTTCAAAGGTTTCAGCGTTTTCTTTTGGTCGTTGATAGTAGCCTTTCATGACCGTATCGCCTTTTACTAGGATTTCATCATTGTCGCCTAGCTTTACTTGTACTTGAGGCAATGGTTGACCATTAGAGCCTGATACTCGATTGTCGACGGTATTGCAGGTTACCGTTGCTGTTGTTTCCGTCATGCCATAACCACATAGAACCGGAACTCCGATAGCCTGAAAAAAATCTCCAATGCGTTTTTCTAGCGCAGCGCCGCCACATGGCATGAACTTAATTCGTCCACCGAGCGCTGTTTGTAATTTACTGAACACCAGCTTGTTGGCGATTTGCCACTGTAACTTAAGTAAAGGTGAAGCGTTGATTCTGCCTTGGCTGGCTTCAAATGATTGCTCACCCACCGCTAGCGCCCATGCAAATAACTTACGTTTAGTCTTGGAAGAATTGTTCACTTTATCTTGGATCGCGCTGTACACTTTTTCTAGAAATCTTGGAACAACGCACATGGTATGCGGCCTAACCGCTGCAATAGCTTCTTTTACGTTATTGGTATCACGCAAATACACATTACGCATACCACGACACAAAGCATAAAAGCTCCAACCACGTTCAAAAATATGACTTAACGGCAGAAATGCCAGTGATGTTTCACCTTCGCCAATTTTTAACTTTTGATCATGCTGCTGAATTGTGGCGGCAATATTTCTCAAATCTAACATCACACCTTTTGGATCGCCCGTTGTGCCTGATGTGTATATTAAGGTGAGTAAGTCATCGAGTTTTGAGGCTTGTAGCCGTGATTTAATTTCGCTTTGATAACTAGCATTAGTTGGTAACGCCAAAATACTATCAATACAAAAATCGTTTTCTTCCAATTTGTCATGATCATCAAACATGATGACATGCTGCAAACTTGGGCACTGAGCTTTAAGTGCTATTGCTTGCTGGTACGTATCAATATCATCAACAAATAAAACCTTAGCTTGTGAATCGTTAACGATAAATGCGGCTTGTTCAACGGTACTCGTTGGGTAAATCGGCACGACCACGGCCCTAGATTTTATGGTACCAATGTCGACACACGTCCATTGCGGGCAGTTTTTCGACATGATGGCACATTTATCTTGAGTGTTAATTCCAACCGATGCCAGCCATTGAGCGATTCGATTACTGAACTGTTCAAATTGCTGCCATGTGACTTGCTTCCAACGACCTTGTTCATCAAATCCTTCTAAGGCGATTTGACTTGGGCGAATTCGACTTTGATGACGCAATAAAGAAATAGGATGAAATTGTTCAAGAGACATAATTTACGGCTTACACGTGTTTCGTTTTATGTCATTCTACTGCATCTCTAGCATTAGAGTAAGGGCTTTAATCCGAACATCAAGATTCAACTCTCCATGAACTCATTCTTAATGAATTTTCTATGTGCGACGCCATCAAACCTAGGTTCAGCTACTAAGTTCTATACTAATTTCTTGTATTGATAGTAGAATCGTTGAAACGAACATCATGAATCACAAGCAAGCCGTCCATCGCCGCAGAAATCCATTAACAGGAAAATGGGTGCTGATCTCTCCTCATCGAAATCATCGACCTTGGTCTGGTGCTGTTGAACAAATCAATAGCACTAAACTGCCGAAACATGCTCCCAATTGCCCACTGTGCCCGAACAACAGCCGTGCCAATGGTGAAATCAATCCGAATTATTCTTCAACCTATGTCTTCAACAACGATTTTGCAGCACTTACAGATAAAGCAAGTGATGAGCAAATCGATAAAAAACAGCGAGCCCAGAACCAAAGTGAACTTTTTCATTCGCAATTAACTCATGGTGAAAGTCGAGTGGTTTGCTTTTCCCCCGATCACTCAAAGACCTTAGCTGAACTTGATGTTTCCGATTTAACATTGGTGATCGCCACTTGGAAAAAACTTTACCTTGAACTGATCGCGCAATATCCATGCGTACACATATTTGAAAACAAAGGCGAACAAATGGGCTGCTCCCAACCTCATCCTCATGGACAAATTTGGGCACACCAACACCTATCAAGCGAAATTGCTAGCGAAGATCACTATCAATCTATTTATCAACAACAACACGGCAGTAATCTACTCGGCGATTATTGCCTTCAAGAAAGTGACAATGCAGCACGATTAGTTGCAGAAAATGAACATTGGTTAGTCGTCGTCCCTTACTGGGCATCATGGCCGTTTGAAACCTTGCTTATTGCCAAAGATGACATTCAACATTTCGGGCAACTCAATGATATTCATCAATACACTCTCGCACAAATACTTAGCGAACTGACTATACGTTATGACAATATTTTCAATTACCCTTTTCCATACTCAATGGGATGGCATAACGCCCCCGCCTTGGCACAAGATAATAGCCATTGGCGTTTGCATGCCCATTTTTATCCGCCATTGTTGCGTTCTGCCAATATTCGAAAATTCATGGTCGGCTATGAAATGCTGGCGGAAAGCCAGCGAGACTTAACAGCCGAAAGAGCGGCTGAGATTTTGCGCGCAGCCAATACGATCCATTACAAGCAAGGAGTTCAAAATGCAAATTGAACTCATTAAAAAACAATTCGGGCAACACTTCCAAACGAAACCTCAAGGTTTGACGAGCGCACCTGGGCGCGTGAATTTGATGGGTGAATTTACCGATTACAATCAAGGTTGGGTGCTGCCATGTGCACTCGAGTTTCGTACTCATGTGGCGTACAGATTAACACCTAATAACACTGTTATGGTACGTTCTCAATCATTTGCTCATGAATGTGATGTCTTTAACATTGACCAACCGATTGTAACAGGCCAATACCACTGGGCTAATTACGTGCGAGCTGTGTTCTTTGTGATAAAACAACAAGGGCATCCACTACAAGGCATGCAATTATTCATCGACAGTGACGTACCTCAAGGTGCGGGACTCTCTTCATCTGCGGCACTGCAAGTATCTGTTGCTGGCGCCATCACCCAAGCCTGTCAATTGCCCTTAAGCACAACCCAAATTGCATTAATTTGTCAGCAGGCAGAAAACCAGTTTATGAACTGTCAGTGCGGCGTTATGGATCAATTAGTTGCAGCAGAAGGGGTCAAAGGTAAAGCCATGATGATCGACTGCCAGTCATTAAGCTTACAATCTGTATCAATCCCTTCCGAGTTAGCTCTGATAATTATCAACTCAAACTACCAACGTAAGTTGGTCGACAGCGCTTATAATCAACGTCGCAATGATTGCGAAACAGCAGCAAAATTACTCGGGGTTAATACACTGCGTGAAGTTAAGTTAGAACACTTACATAGCAATAGACATTTACTCAATACGAATCAATATAAACGTGCGTTGCATGTCGTCACCGAAAACCAACGTGTTTTAGACACATTCATCGCATTAAAAGCGAATGATCTCGCCACACTCAGCCGTTTAATGAATGAATCGCATCAGTCACTTAAAAATAACTTTGAAGTGACTGTGTCACAAACTAATGCTTTAGTTAATATTTGCCAACAAACTTTAGGAGAAGATGCCGCTGTACGTATGACAGGAGGCGGATTTGGTGGAGCCATCGTTTGTCTATGTCGTCACCTTGACGTCGCAAAAATCACCCAATCGGTTACCGATCAATACAGCAAACAATTCGATTTATCGGCTTCCATCTATGTGTGCCAAACTGGCGGTGGGTTGCAGTACATTCAATTTGATTGATTGGCTGCTCAAGTATCGTCAAAAGTGAATAGTGAAGATACAAAGCGCAGTACTTAAGACCCAAAAAATCAGCTTTTGAATCGCTGCTTTTGTCATACTATCCTACTGCGCCAAATACAAAAAACTATAAATTTGATTCAATCAATTCTAATGCTTCATCGAGAATACCTTTGACACAAGTACGAGCGAGATCTGGATCGCGGCTCTTAATCGCATCATAAATGCGTGTATGTGCTTCAATATCGCCCGTTTGCCCTTTGGTAGCATTGGTATAACGAATACTTACTTTAAGAGCAGTGCTAATAAAATCCGTCAACTGAACAATAAACCGATTACCGCTAGCTTTAAGGACACTGGTGTGGAAAGCAATATCTGCTTCTAATAAATCATCTAGGCCTTTTTCCGCCGCTTTCATGCGTTCTAGCGCATAAGCAATACCTGCAATCTGTTCTTCCGTCGCGTTAATCGATGCTAAAGCCGCGGCACTTGGTTCAATTGCTGCCCGCACTTCAGTAAAAGATTTCAGTACATTCAATGATGGATTGCTGCTTAAAATCCAGCTCAGTACGTCCGTGTCAAACATATTCCAGTTTTCTTCGGGCAGTACGCGGATACCCTTTTTGGGTCTGGATTCAATTAGCCCTTTTGCAGAAAGCATTTTTACCGCTTCACGGGTCGCACTTCGACTCACATCATGTTCAATGGATAAATCAGCTTCTGTTGGTAAGCTATGACCTATCTTATATTTCCCGGTAACAATGGCTTTACCTAAATCATGAGTCAGCTGATAGGTTAAATTATGTTTTGCGTTAGTGGCCATATTGAACTCATCGGTTAACACTGTTTTTAGTTTTGTCTATATTGGTGACAAATGATAATACGTTATTTCACGATAACACTGCTGATGCAATCATTTGTTTTTCATTAAGCTTTATCTCCAAAGTAAAAAGCTTAATGGAAATTTGAATCGGCTAAAATAACAAATTTAAACAGAACATCATACTAATAATTAGCAACTTTCATAACATAAAAAATTATTGAGCGAACAAGCGTGAAATTTATACTATTTTATGTATTTTTTCGTTTAAAGTGCGAGTAAAACGTGCTAATTGAATTGCTACCTTGTAAATGAAAATTAACTTACCTTTAATCGTATTAAATATATTAATCGATATAATCTAGTTACGACTTTTCGACTAATAACCAAATATGGCCACAACACCAGTCATAGCTCAAACTCCATCTCAAGTCATCGTTGAAGTCGCTGAAGCTGACTCTACAACACCGACACCCACCAAAACATTGGACTTTGATGACATACATTATAAAGTTGCACTCATTGAAGAATATAACCAAATGAGATTTGAGCCGAATACTTCTACTTGCCTTTATAGCATTGCTGAATGGTTAGAGGATAATGCTTCATTACTTACTGCTAAAGAGAGTATTGATGCATATTGGGACTTAGCTGGTGATCACATAGAGCATAGAGATTACGCCTTCGAAAATGAGAACTTTAATAGTGCACTCTTTCATAATCAGTCCGCCGTGATCTATCAAAAAGTAGCAAATGGTATTCTTAAAGAACACTTTTCTGAAACAAACAAATGCACTGAGCCTGACTTCGCAGATACCGAAGCAATGATTGAAGAGCAGTTAGCTAACCTCCAAAGTGACAGAGAACTCATTGTAAAAATAATGAATGAACAAAAACCACATAGGTAACAGTTGTACTTAAGATATCTTAAGTCACAAGATATCTTGTTGAGCAACACTAAACCAAATCTCCTCGCCACAGCTTACGTTTCGAGGCTCTTAATAACACTTCGCCGACGACAAAGAAGATGACAGAAATCCAAAGCCATGTTGTCACTTCATTATCTTCCAGTAACAGCAGACCAACACTCACCCAAGCGAACAACACTAATGCCAAAAACATAGCTACAGAAATTTGCAAAATCGTGCGGCATAAATTGCCTAAACCAAAGCAAATTTTTCCTGTGCAATAAATACTTAGCATCAGATGCAACGAAGTTAATAGTGTCATATTGTCGTGCCATAAGTTCGTTAGCATGCAAAATATCATCACAGAGACAGCGGCGAACCCTAATATTAATCGTTGGCTATTAATGAAGGCGTTAACTAACTCTTTAGTGCTATTGTGTACAGGCAATAAACTGATGGTTTCTACTGCTTTATTTCGTTGGATCCGCGTCCAATTTAACAGTAAAAAGCTAATACCATAGGCTTGTGACATGATCAGAATTAAATCAGCAGCAATGTCATTATTACTTTCATTCACGCCAGTTAATTGGTAAAGCAGAAAATCACCAAAGATCAACAATAAAGGAATCAAGATCAGCGATTGTGCAAGCAGTGGACCCATAAATAAATTTGCTGGATATATGCGTCGCTCTATCGCTTTAGTTAAGGCATTGCTGGGCAACTTAGGTAGCCATATCCAGCCCGTTTGTTGGCCTGAGCTAAACACATAATGAGCGTTGGCTTTCCAGTTTAGCTTGGTTAATTGAAGGCAGATGATCATGGTGATCAGTAAATTTAAGCCCACAGTCACAGCCAAGGGCAACAGCTCTGCTAAGTCTGGGATCACAAAAACAGTGGTGAATATGAATGAGCACGCGTAAAAGCATTTACTGTAGCTAATGCAAGCAGCAATAAACATACAGCCAAAAAAGCTGGTGAGTAATACCGCGTTTAACAACAACCAATGACCAAAATACAAGGATGAAATAAACGCTGGCAGTAGCGCAAGCAAATAAATGAATGCGCTTTGCTGGTAAACATGCTGGCGAAAACCAGCCACTAGGCCAGCCCATTCGGTCGCCTGTAGTCGCAAAATTTGGTAAGCAATCCCAGAATAAACGGTAAACTGACCTATGGAATATAGATTCGCAACATCACTTACTTGCGCAGGTTCGGCAAGCAAGGTGAATACGGTAAACCCAAAAATAAACAGAAAACCAATGATAAGAAAACTAGCACTACCTATGTCTCCCATCCATAGACGCCACATCCCGTTATAAAATGAGCGTCTAGTTTTGGTGTTCGCATTAGCCATATCATTTACTGTCGTAGCTTTAGCTTGATTCATTGATGCAACTCCACAAACAAATTTTCCAAGCTCAATGACTGAACGCTCACTCCCTCAGGAAAAACATCATCATTGGTACTACCGTTTTCGATTAATAGCTTGCCATTGCCTTTTGACAATATTTTTATCGAGGCTGGCAGGGTAATGTTTTGTGGATTAGAAACGATTTTTATCTTTTCTCGCAGCGCATCGATTTCATCACATAACATCAGCTTACCATCTTTGAGCAGTGCAACATGGCTGGCGACTCGCTCAATATCAGAAGTAATGTGAGAGGAAAACAAAACCGCAGAGCTAGACTCTAAGGCTAATTCAAATAAATCTGACATGAAATCACGTCTTGCAATCGGATCAAGACTTGCCACAGGCTCATCTAAAACAAGGAGTTTAGGTCGATAACTCATGGCCATAATCAAAGCCAAAGATTGACGCTGACCCACAGATAATTTTTGCACCACTTGTTTTTTATCGAGTTCGAAACGCGCGAGCCACTGCTGCTCAAGCTCATTATTCCAATCATGATAAAAACTGCTGTGTAAATCGAGCGCTTGTTCAACGCTAAAACCTTCATAGCCAAAAGGTTGCTGTGGTACATAACCAATTTTTTGTTTGGTTTGCGCCGAAAGCTCTGTTGGCGCTTCTCCCAAGGTTTCAATAGTGCCACTGTCAGCGGCAATGATCCCAAGCGCGGTTCGAATTAACGTTGATTTACCTGCACCATTTTTTCCTAATAATCCCAAAACCATGCCTGGGTATAATTCAAAATCTAGCTTATCTAAAGCAATGGTTAATGCCTTGGTTTTATCTTGTTGGTAGGCCTTGCTCACTTTCGAAAAACGCAATACAGGCAACGTCTCGTTCATCATTCCTTTTCCTATTTCCATTTCTTACTGATGGCAACCTGAAGCTCTGCTTCACTGACACCCAACTGTTTGGCCTGCGACACTAACTCATCCAAGGTATCACTCAATAAGTTAATGCCTGAGGCTGCTTGCTTAGGTTGGCTCGCTGCGACTCGGGTGGGCTGACCGCGACGCCGCTCAACCCACCCTTGTTCAACTAATTGCTGGATAGCACGAGAAACTGTCATTGGGTTAACAGCCAATGATTCTGCCAATTGCCTAACAGAAGGCAATACTTGTTGTGCTTGCAGTTGACCACCGACAATTAAACGCACAATCTGCTCGTGCAGTTGCTTGTATATGGGTTCGCCACTATTGGGGTTGACATGTATTAGCTCTAACATTAACCTTATCTCAACTGTATTAATCGATTAATACACCGATACACCTAGAATATCAGAAATAACGTTTATTGCAACAAAAGGGATTCAGCATGCAGTTTAGAAAAAACATACGCTTAGCTAGCCTGTGTCGTCATATAAGGTCGAATTCGAATCGAGCACGTTACACTTGGCGAGCCATGGCGATCAGTGCTTTTTCAGTATTAGCGACCACACTATCAATTTCAGCAAGTGCAGTTTCAGTAGAGCAATCACAAAGCGCATCAAAAACTCATAGTTGTTATTTAAAAGGCCTATCCGACAGATTGCAGTGCGGCAAAATTGCTGTTCCTGAAAACCCAAATAAACCTGACGGTCGTAAAATCGACATTCATTTCGCCATTATCCCAGCCATTAAAAATTCGTTTCCAAACGAAGCCATATTGGGCATTGCTGGAGGCCCGGGGCAGTCAGCAATGGACAGTGCAGCGGGTTTTGAGCGCGACTTATCAAAAGCTCGTGAGCAACGTGATATCTTATTGATTGATCAACGCGGTACAGGTCGTTCAAATATTTTAAGCTGTGACTGGGAAACTGAAATCTCACTATTAGGTTTTAATGATGAAAACCAAGACATGGTCGCAGAAACCAAAAAGTGCCTAGAAAAATACACAAATAAAGCCGATATTACCCAATACGGCAGCCTAACTGCACTTAACGATTTTGAAGCGGTTCGCCAATATTTGGGTTACCAAAAATTGCATTTGTACGGCGTATCTTATGGTACCCGTATGGCACAGCTTTACATGCGCCAATACCCACAAAGCCTTGCTACCGTTACGCTCGACGGCGTGGTACCAATGCAGCAAAGTGTCACTGCGATTTTTCAATCTATTGATCGCGCGATTGCACTCATGCTTAAAGATTGCCAACAATCATCAATGTGTCATCAACAATTTCCAAACCTTAAACAAGAGTTTGAGCAAGTCAGTCAGCAATTAGCAAATAAGCCTTTTGATGGCATGATCAATGACCCAAGCACAGGCGATCAAACCCGATTGTTGATGACTCAAGCAAAATATATGGGCGCGATTAGATTAGCTTTATATTCCACCAATACCCGCTCGTTACTGCCTTATGCTATTCATCAAGCCAGCAAAGGTGATTATCGCTCGCTGAGTACGTTATATGCGTTAACAACTTCTGGGGTAGATTTAGCTACAGGCATGCACAATAGTGTGGTGTGCGGTGAAGATTGGCCACGCATCCCTGCAAAACTACGCCAGCAAGCACAACACAGTTATTTTGGTAAAAATATGTTCAAGAGTTTTGATGAAACATGCCAAATTTGGAAGATCCCAACCGCAGACGCAAGCTTTGCCAAGCCGATTGAAAGTGATATTCCAACGTTATTGCTATCAGGCGAGATTGATCCTGCCACGCCACCAGCATGGGGCGACATGGCAATGAAAAAATTGTCAAATGCCAAACATTTTGTTGCGCCATATGCCACTCATGGGGTTGCTAGACAATCTTGTGGTAAAAACTTAATGGCAAAACTTATCGAGACCAGCTCTCTTAACGAGTTAGATGGAAAGTGCCTTGATAAAGACGTCAGTCGCAACTTTTACCTAAACGCCAGCAGTGTAGAGACACTCACGTCAAGCATAGCAACAAAAGGCAAGGAGTAAGCCATGATAAAAGTATCCAACTTAACCAAACGCATTGGTGACGTGCAAGCATTAGATGATTTAAGCTTTAGCGCGCAAAACGGCCAGATCACCGGATTGTTAGGGCCCAATGGCGCGGGAAAAACCACTTGTTTACGCACTCTTTTTGGTTTATTAAAACCTGATTCTGGCACTTCAGAAATCGATAATATTGATGTCGCTGTCGATCCTATTGGCGCCAAACAGCAATTAGGCTTATTTCCCGATCCTTTTGGCTTGTATGAACGCTTAACTCCAAGAGAATACATCAGTTATTACGCGCAGCTTAGTGGGCTTTCATCCAGTGATGCCAAAACAGCAACCAATCGAGTGATAGAACAATTGCACCTGCAAGACATTGCTGATCGTCGCTGCAAAGGTTTTTCTCAAGGTCAACGTATGAAAACCGCTCTTGCTCAAGCTATTGTCCACCAACCAAGTAATATCATCTTAGATGAGCCGACTCGCGGACTCGATGTAATGAGTACTCGTTTATTACGCCAATGCTTGCAGGAATTAAAGCAACAAGGACACTGCGTACTGTTTTCTAGCCACGTAATGCAAGAAGTCGCCGCTCTGTGCGATCACGTCATTGTAATGGCGAATGGCAAAGTCGTCGCTACAGGTAGCCCTGATGAACTTTGCCAAAACACAGGTAAAAACACGCTTGAAGAAGCCTTTATTGCCTTGATAGGAACTGACGAAGGGATTGCAGCATAATGAACCTCATCAATATTTTAGTTAAAAAAGAACTCATCGATGCCATTCGTGACAAACGCTCAGTAATGGCTGGTCTTTATTACGCACTTGGTTCACCTTTAGTCATGTGTGGACTATTCATCGTGCTGATTGGTCAATTAACGAGTCCAAGCGATTTAAAAATTGAAATAAAAAATGCCAATGGCGCGCCCGATTTAGTGCGTTATTTGGATAATTCAGGCATTAGCCATTCTGATGATAAACAAGACCGCAAAGCCATTACCCTAATTATCAGTGATGACTATGCGAAAAATATGGCAAAAGGGCAACCTGCAAAAGTGACTATGATCACCGATCGTTCAAACGAAAAGCTGCGTGATTCATTACGACGTTTATCATCAAAGCTGCAAGTTTATAGCAGTGAAATGGCAAGCCTTCGCTTAATTGCTCGCGGTATTGATCCCAAAGTGGTGCAACCCATCCAAATTCAACTAGAAGATCAAGCCACACCCGATTCAAAAGCAGGATTAATGCTCGGTATCGTGATCATGTCTGTCATATATGCTGCGTTCTTTTCTGGGATGAACCTTGCTATCGATACCAGTGCCGGCGAACGTGAACGTAACTCGTTAGCGTTATTGCTGAGTCATCCACTGACTACTCGTCAAATCGTGTTATCAAAACTCATTGCTGTCAGCACATTTGCCATG
The DNA here is from genome assembly GCA_049608225.1 of Parashewanella sp. Classification (GTDB taxonomy): domain Bacteria; phylum Pseudomonadota; class Gammaproteobacteria; order Enterobacterales; family Shewanellaceae; genus Parashewanella. Next base: position 12,727 of record JBMYXI010000022.1, on the reverse strand, counting down.
ATTGGCGTCGTCGGTACCTTGTTGGTTTCAAAGTTGGTTTATCCTTTTGTGCCTTGGCAGGAATTAGGCTTTAGCATCGAGTTTCGTTGGTCGATGATAGCTCTGTCTATTTTGTTGGCACTGCCGATTGCTCTGCTTGCAGCATCACTACAATTATTTGTGTCTTTTTTATCAAAAACCTTTAAGGAAGCTCAATCTTATTTAGGCTTAGTATTAATTCTGCCTATGATGTTGTTAATGGCATCCAGTTACAACATAGTAACTGAGATCATGCAATGGCTACCGATTTCGGGTCAGCAGCAAGCCTTGTTAGCATTTATGAAAGGCCGAGAAATACCTATGACACAATTATTAGTAGCGAGTGTCTCAACCTTGTTGATCGCCTTTGCACTGGTGTTTGGTATGGAAAAATCACTGAAAAGTGAAAAAGTGGTGTTTGGGTTATAACCTTGCGGTTAACTCAATAAAAGACATAAAAAAGGCTCATTAATGAGCCTTTTTTATTTTAAACAAAATTTACTTACCTTGTTTCGGCTTTACTTTATACTCAAGAACTGCCATATCTTTTTGATCCGTATCATAGCGCTTGTGATATTTGCCTACAGGCATAGAATGGATCATATTGCTATTCACAATACGGGCAACAGGTACGTAGTCCGTCAATGCAGTTTGAATTGCTGTCGCAACTAAATCAGCAAATAAATTGCCAGAATTTCCAGATGTAACGTAAACAAAAGTAGAATCATAATTCCATAATTTTTCTTTTGTCGTCGTGGAGTACATATCAGCTTTTGCAGATACGGTCACATCACCACTCAGCACAGTATAATTTGTATCCCATTTTTTTAAGGTTACAAATAATACAACGTCTGCACCAAATAGCTGCTTGTACTTTTCTAATGGAACTTGAGTCGCCTGAGCACCTTCTACCACACCTTGTCTTTCTAAAAACTTTTTAGTGTAAGGTACAGACAGTACATAGTAACCTGCTTCTGCCAATGGCTGAGCAATGGTCGTAGAGTACAAATCAATAGCATCTGCTGCCGTTGTTTCATTAATGGCTGGCACCACTAAAATGGATAGTGGTTTTTCCGCATAGACTTTTGGAAATGCTTGTTGTTTGGTGATAACTTTTGGTGGCGTCACACAACCCGTAAGAAACAAAGCCGTACAAATAAATAAAATCCGCTTTATCATTATTAGTTAGCTCCGAGTTCTTTTTTAGCCAGCATTACAAATTGTTTCGCTTCAGGGAAAAGCGACAATTCTTTATCCAGATAAGTTAATGCAAGATCTTTGTTGCCTTGCTCTGCTTCCATCATTCCTAGTTCATAATAAATGCCAGGCGGAACTTTTAAATTCTTTTTAGTCGCCTTAGCAATAATTTCTCTTAACTCTTTGATATGTTTAGCTTGAGTTTTTTCTGAAGGCTCTTTGGTATAGTCATACAAAGTGTGACTATAGTCACCCCAGTGATACATGGTTGTTGACTTACAACCCGCCAAAGTCAACACGGCGAGCAACAATCCAAGTTGCTTTAATTTCATGGCACAATTACCTCAAAAGTATTTGAATTTGATACGTATATTTTTCTTTTTACGATCACAGTTCCATTTTTACTCACAGTGATCAAATGAGTACCAGGAGAAACAGGAAAACGAACAACTTCTTTATTTCCAATTTCAAAGGATTCTACGTTATCTTTCATTATCGCAACGGCAGCTTGATTATCGACACTCACCTGCGCATTCCAAAAGTTACCTGTTAGTTGTAAATATGCTTGTTCGGCAACTTGTGTCGTCGCATTGTAGGTTGACCCACAAGCAGTGATTAACAGCAACGACATGGCAATTAAAATATTTTTAAGCATCATTACATCCTTTTATTTTTTCTCTCTAACCACATAGTTAGATAAATCTTTGTTATTTATTTTTCCAGAAATTAAGGTCAATAAACTCACCTCGTTTTCGTTTTTTCCAGAAAAGCCCATTACCTGAACTTCAGCAACTTTTGTACCCGGTAATTCAATAAATAACCCTGATTGAGGGTTCTTAACTTTTTTACCTTTGGTCATAACTAAGAAAGTATCACCGTTTTCTACGCCTTGGCTTTCACCGCCAGACATAAAGTAGACGCCTTCATTCTCTGCCAATAAATAAGCCTGCCAAGGTGAATCAAGTAGGTTTTCCATTACATTAGAAACAAGCTTTGAAATCGCTGCTGACAAGGCCTTATCATCAAGCTTTGAGTCATAACCCGAAGTATGACCAACACCTAAGGTACGACTGGCTTCAGAAGTTGCTTCACCAGAGGCTTCTTCTGAATAAACCACTTGTTTTGTTTTGGTGTTGACTAAACGAATGTTCACTGTCGCGCTTGCTTTTTGGATTTTATTTCTTGAGAAAATACCGACTTCACTATTGGTTGTACGGCCATATTCAGACACAGAGCCTATGATCAAATAATCTGCTTTTGGTGAATAGTCTTGATTGGCTGTAGTTTTACCATTGCCAAAAACCGTAACCGTTTTATCACCATTTTTCGTGGTTGTTTTAGTAGTTTTAATCACACCATTTTGCGAGGTTGGATTAGTTTCTTTATCGATCAATGCATCATCTTGTCGCTCAAGTACAATGAACTTGCCTGACTCTGTTAATCGCGCACTTAAAATATCACTGGCTTGCTTACCAATACGGTTATTGTTGTTATCAAGTAAAAAACTATTGCCACGTTTGGTTTCGTCAGAAAAACGCGCAATTCCCACTACTCGTTTAAGACCTTTTTGTTGAGGCTGCTGTAATGTCGCACTCACTTGCGGCTGATTGGTAAGAGATGGACCAATTTTAGGTTTGGTTGATGATGCACAACCTGAAATGGTTGCTGCAACAAAAAGAGAAAGAACAACTTTTGTGTGTTTCACGGAATCACGCCTCCTTGGTAATGGGAGGCTGATATTAACACGTACCACCTTATAACTAAATCATCTTTATCAAACCTATTTGCTCTGTTGCTAAAAAAAACCTTGGGTAAAAGATGATAAGCAAGATGCACAAACTTTGAACCTAAACACCTAATTAAACATCATTAACAAACCTGATTGAGAACGGTAAAAGCAGTAATATTGTTCAAAATTAACGCAACCGAAAGGTCTGTTTATGTCTTTGCCATCTTTATCACTTGGGCAATCAGCCCCCATCATTTGGGATCCCACTAATCGCACTATCTACTTAAATGGTCATGAAAATAAATTACGCAACGAGATGGATGTGTACGATGCCATTGGGCTTGAGCTAAAGGTAAAAAAAGGGACAGAAGAATATTCGCTCACAGGGCAATTAACTAAAGGCGATTCACAACAATCAGTCGGTGGAAAACAAAAACAGTGGTACTTCGTTCTCAATGAATGGCAAAGCGAAGATCTGAATAATGCGCAACAACCACTTCAATTTGAGCGCGGCTTACAATATGTATTAACGGGTTTTCATAACAGAAGTTTACAGCCTATACCACCTGAAAGTTTATCCCAACAAGCACCTCTTCCTAGAAGCAGCCACAACTGGCGTGTGCCCTTTCAGAACGGAGCACAAAAAGCAGGCAATGCGTTTAAAGCATTCTTTGCTTCACTTTTCTGCTGGATTCCCAATCGATGTTCACGCCAAAGCTATACACCCATACCTGAACCTGTAAGCGTGTATAATTCGAATATACCTAATTCATCGTCAACTAATGCGCCCTCGATGTACGATGCACACCCGAATAGTCTTTATTCTTATAAAGGAATTTACCCATCATTACCCTCTCAATAAGTTCGACAATTAGCACGAGTATATGAGTTAACTAGATAACTCATATACTCACCTTTCGTCGAATATGCTACTCTTGCGGCCATAATTGCTCACCCATGATATTCAGGACAGCTATCATGCTTGAAAATGATATTCGCCGCGCGGTTACCGCAGCACTCAATGAAGACTTAGGCTTAACACCGACAGCCATACAAGAGTTAAATCCTATCAGCGATAGAGCGGCATCTTTATTAGCAGCAGACATCACAGCTCAATTAATTCCTGCTGAAAAACACGCACAAGCACAACTTATTACCCGTGAAGAAGGGGTATTTTGCGGCAAGGCATGGGCTGAACAAGTATTTAATCAACTCGGTGGCGACGTTGCTTTACAGTGGCATGTGGATGACGGAGACTTAGTCCTGCCGAATCAAGTATTGTGTGAATTTTCAGGACCGGCCCGCGCGATTTTAACCGGTGAGCGTACCGCTATGAATTTCATTCAGTCTTTATCGGGTGTCGCCACACTCACCAAACGCTACGTTGATAAAATTGCCGACACTCAAACGAAACTGCTTGATACCCGCAAAACCATCCCCGGTATGCGCATGTCTCAAAAATACGCAGTCACTTGTGGCGGCGCACATAACCACCGCATTGGTCTATTTGACGCCTTTTTAATTAAAGAAAATCACATTATGGCATGTGGTAATATTAAAAATGCCATTAAGACAGCCCGAACTAATCATCCTGATAAAGCCGTTGAAGTCGAAGTTGAATCCATCGCAGAGCTCACGCAAGCGCTAGATGCGAGTGCAGACATTGTTATGCTTGATAATTTCGACATCAATATGATGCTTGACGCCGTGGCACTAAATAATGACTACAAAGCAAAAGGTCAGCAAACGAAGCTGGAGGTATCGGGCAATGTCACCATTGATACCATTAGTGATTTTGCCAAGACAGGGATTGATTTCATTTCTGTCGGCGCGCTGACTAAACATGTTAAAGCGATGGATCTGTCGCTTAGAATGAAGTGAATCATTAAAGCATTGCTTAATATCTCGACCCAATTAAGATAAGAAGCTAACTTCTTATCTTAATTTGACATCCTCAGAACAAAATTATCATCAAATCAACAAAGCAAAATCGTCTAAAAAATGACGTTTTGCAGAAATGGTCAATTTTCTGTAGTCCTATCACACTCAAATGAACATCATCAGAGATTAATCGTCATTTCTCACTCTATTTTTCTACTAAAGCGTAAAAAATAATGCATTGATTTTGGAATATATGCAGAATCAATTCTCTGTTTTCTAGTAGGTAACCCAATTATTCACTGAAATAAATATTCATTTTGTTTCCATTTTAATCGAACAAATTACGCTTAAAATTTCATAGCTCCTAAGCTGAAAGCGAGACTGAACCAGAGTTTTAGACTCTTTGGGTTATCGTGCCAGCCGAGAAAAAGCGAATGATGAAACGCCGATAGCACACCGAGCAAGGACGCTCATTAAAGCGTATGTCGATAATGAGGTGACTTTCACACTTTTCACTATACTTTTGTTTAAAGATTAGATCGGACACAAAACTTAATCGGGCTGTGCGTAGTTTATTTGTATCTAAGCCGAAGCTAAACCTAATGCTTTACATTGAATCGCAGTGGGCATCTTCGAAACACACATGATGATAGACAAATGGAGAGAGCAAATGAGAAGTATCAACACAATAAAGCCATTACAAAGTGCAAAAGGCTTTACCCTGATTGAATTAATGATTGTGGTGGCAATTATTGGTATTTTGGCGGCAGTCGCTTTACCCGCTTACAATAATTACACAGACAAAGCACGTTATACCGAAGTGGTTCAAGCAGCTTCCGCATATAAAACCGCTATAGAAGTTTGTGCACAAGTTGAGGGTACTTTAGTTCCAGCAAGCTGTGGTCCAGGTCAAGGTGGTGTACCTGCAAATAAAACGACTGCTTCTGGTGCAGTTACCAGTGTCACAGTGAGTGGTGGTACTGCAACTGCCGTTACTGTCACTGTCGTGCCTGTAGCATCAGGAACAATTACCGCTGCTGATACTTATGTGCTCACTGGTGCACTCAACAATGGTCAGGTCACTTGGACAGATAACTGCACTACGTTCTGTTAAAACACGGGTTTTAAGAGGAGGGACAGGTTCATTCCCTCTTCTGATTTCACTATTCAAACCTAATAGCAATCAAAATGGTATTCATTGATTATGGCTAACTCTAGTCTGCATGTAGGTCTTTCTCACTTATTACAACAAAAAGCAGGTGTAAGTGAGCAAAAGCTTGCTCAAGCTGTTAGTGTTGCCAACAAACAAAAAGTAACTTTAACTCAAGCAATTGTTACCGAAAAATTATTAACGCCCAAAGCACTCGCAGATCTATGCCATCATGAATATGGCACACCAATATTAGATTTAGATACCTTCGACATATCCAATATCCCTGAAGAGTTTTTAAATTTAAAATTAATTGAAAAACATCATTGTTTACCGTTATTTAAACGTGCAAACCGCTTGTATGTTGCGACCTCAGATCCCACCAACATTGATGCCCTTGAAGCTTTCCAATTTAATATTGGTCTACACACGGAAGCCATTCTGGTTGAGGAAGATAAGTTAAGTCTTGCTTTAGAACAAGTACTGGAAGACGACCTTTCAAGCCTAGATATGTCAGGATTGGACGATGAAGCCCTTGCTGATATTGAAGTCGCAGAAACTGAACGCAAAGATGAGGTTAATGACGAAGGTAAAGATGATGCCCCCATCGTTATCTACATTAATAAAATTCTTACCGATGCCATTCGTAAAGGTGCATCTGACTTACACTTCGAGCCTTATGAGAAACGCTACCGCATTCGTTTTCGAATAGACGGTGTATTACAACAAGTGTCTGAGCCTCCTATTAATTTATCAGGTCGCATCGCTGCTCGCTTAAAAGTTATGTCAAAACTAGACATTGCTGAGCGTCGAGTACCACAAGATGGTCGTATTAAGTTGATGCTTGGACGTAATCGCAGCACTGATTTTCGTGTCAGTACCTTGCCTACGATTTGGGGTGAAAAGGTAGTAATGCGTATTCTTGATTCTACTTCAGCACAACTCGGTATCGAGAAACTGGGCTATGAGCCAGAACAGGAACAACTTTATACCAACGCGCTAGCGCAACCTCAAGGCATGATCTTAGTAACGGGCCCTACTGGCTCGGGCAAAACAGTTTCTTTATATACTGGGTTAAATATTCTCAATACGGAAGAGCGAAACATTTCTACCGCCGAAGATCCGGTTGAAATTAATTTAGAAGGTGTGAATCAGGTGCACATCAATCTAAAGGCTGGGCTCACTTTTGCTTCTGCGTTACGCTCATTTTTACGACAAGATCCTGACGTAGTAATGGTTGGTGAAATACGTGATTTAGAAACAGCAGAAATAGCGATCAAAGCCGCGCAAACAGGTCATTTGGTATTGTCTACATTACACACGAATTCAGCTGCAGAAACCCTAACACGTTTATCAAATATGGGTGTTGCTGGTTTTAACATAGCCAGTTCAGTCAGTTTGATTATTGCTCAACGTCTTGCTCGTCGTTTATGCAATGAATGCAAAGCACCAGAGACGATTCCTGAAGATGAACTCTTAAAATTAGGTTTTAGCCAAGAACAAATCGACAGTAATTTCACCATTTACAAACCTGTTGGCTGCGATAAGTGCACCGTAGGCTATAAAGGACGTGTAGGTATTTATGAAGTAATGAAAATGTCAGAGCAACTGGCAAGTTGCATTATGGAAGGTGGTAATTCATTAGAGCTATTGCATATCGCTAAGCAACAGGGAATGACCCCGCTCAGACAATCAGGCTTACTAAAAGTTCTGCAAGGCATTAGCAGTATTCAGGAGATTAATCGAATCACCAGCTTTTAATCGAGTCCACTTGTAAGGAGCCGACGATGGCAACAGCAAGCCAAAAGCAGCAAGCCCAAAAAGGCCAACTACCGACTAAGGTATCGACGTTTGAATGGAAAGGTGTTAACAAAAATGGCGATAAAATTGCCGGAGAGATCCAAGCAGTTTCTATCGCAGAAGTTAGAAGCTTGCTACGTAATCAAGGGATTATAACTAAATCAGTCAGAAAGAAGTCCGTATCTTTATTTAAAAGAGATAAACCGATAAAAGCGATAGACATCGCAATGATCACTCGCCAAATATCAACCATGCTTTCTGCTGGCGTGCCATTAGTGACTACTGTAGAAATGCTTTCAAAAAGCAACGAAAAGGCCAAAATACGTCAACTATTAGGTGGTATTCTAAACGAGCTTCAAGCAGGGATTCCGTTATCTGATGCTCTCAGACCACATAAAAAGCACTTTGACGACTTGTATGTGGATTTGGTCGCCGCAGGCGAACATTCAGGCTCTCTGGATACGGTATTTAATCGTATTGCGACTTATCGAGAGAAAGCTGAAGCGCTTAAATCAAAAATTAAAAAAGCGATGTTTTATCCCATTGCTGTTTGCATTGTCGCTATCGGCGTAACGTCGGGGTTGTTACTATTTGTTGTTCCACAATTTGAAGAAATTTTTCAAGGTTTTGGGGCGGAGCTGCCGGTATTCACGCAAATGATTATCGGGATTTCACGTTGGATGCAGCAATGGTGGTGGATATTATTAGTAGCATTAGTCATCGCGATAGTTAGCTTTATAAAAAGCCATAGAAATTCAGCATCATTTCGTGACAAAGTAGATGCACTAGTATTAAAAATACCTGCTATTGGCGACATTCTACACAAAGGTGCAATGGCTAGATTCGCCCGTACTCTTGCCACTACTTTTGCCGCTGGTGTGCCATTAATAGAAGGTTTAGAGTCTGCTGCTGGTGCATCAGGTAATGCGGTATACCGCGATGCGTTACTGAAAGTTCATAAAGAAGTGATGATGGGCATGCAAATGAATGTTGCGATGAAAACCACTCAATTATTTCCTGACATGCTGACACAGATGGTATTAATTGGCGAAGAGTCAGGCTCACTGGATAATATGCTCAATAAAGTAGCCAATATTTACGAAATGCAAGTTGATGATGCGGTAGATGGATTAGCCAGCCTAATTGAGCCAGTCATGATGGTCGTGATAGGTACTTTAGTCGGTGGGTTAATAATTGCGATGTACTTACCTATTTTCGACATGGGTAATGTCGTGTAAAAAGGGTTCATACTATATAATCAAGTCAATAATTTTCTATTTGCGCTGATCTATGGATCCTAGCATCTGGGTTAAACATGACTGATTTTTTACAAATTTTATCGCAATATCCCACCTTCTTCATCTGTTTGAGCTTTATATTCGCTACCGTGATTGGTAGCTTTCTCAACGTAGTCATTCATCGTATACCTGTAATGCTAAAACGTGAATGGCAGCAAGAATGTAACCATTACTTACAAGAATACCATCCTGAAAAAGTGAAACTGCTAGGCGAACAGGAATTAATCAAGCCAATAGACAGCTTTCCTGAAAAGTACAATTTATTGGTTCCTAGCTCCACTTGCCCTAAATGCAATAACAAGATCAAGCCATGGCATAACATACCAATAATAGGCTGGTCGATTCTCAAAGGAAAATGTGCAAATTGTCAGGCTCCCATTTCTGCTCGGTACCCTATTATCGAACTAGCAACAGGACTATTAGTTGCCACTCTTGCTTGGCATTTTGGTCCAACCCTTGAGTTTGCTGCCTCAACATTATTAACTTTTAGTTTAATCGCGTTAACAGGCATTGATCTTGATGAAATGCTGCTACCTGATAATCTCACTTTACCTATGTTGTGGCTTGGCTTGCTGCTTAACATCAATGATACTTTTATTGATATGCAATCATCAATCATTGGTGCAGCAGCAGGTTACTTAAGTCTATGGTCAATTTTTTGGGGCTTTAAATTATTAACAGGTAAGGAAGGTATGGGCTATGGCGACTTTAAACTTATGGCAGTATTTGGCGCTTGGCTTGGATGGCAGATGTTACCACTAATTATTCTGCTTTCATCATTAGTCGGGGCTATTGTTGGGATCAGTTTGATGCTGAGTAAAAAAATAAATGCCAATAACCCTATTCCATTTGGTCCTTACATCACTGCTGCAGGGTGGATAGCATTAATTTGGGGACAAAACATTTTTGACTGGTATATGGTGAATGCAATATGAATCAGTGCGCTACGGTTCAACCAATAGTGAATAAATTTGTCGTTGGCTTAACTGGCGGAATAGGTAGCGGTAAAACCACAGTTGCCAACTTATTTGCTAAGCAAGGCATCGAATTAGTTGATGCTGATATTGTTGCTCGAGAAATTGTTGAACCAAATTCACAAGGGTTAACTCAAATCATCGAACATTTCGGTTCTAAGATAGTAGACGAAACAGGAAGACTTGATCGACAAACACTGCGAAATATCATTTTTTCCAACCCAGAAGAGAAGCAATGGCTTAATCAATGTCTGCATCCAAAAATCCGTAACCGTATGTTGGAGTTGATTAAAAACTCTACTAGTGCCTATACTGTTCTAGTTGTGCCGCTTTTATTTGAAAATAAACTAGATAAATTAGTACAGCGAACATTAGTTGTCGATATTCCACTAGAGCAACAAGTAAAACGCACAGCCATACGGGACAATGTCGATAACCAACAAGTGCAGAATATCATTAATAGCCAAATGACAAGAGATGAAAGAATAAGCAAAGCTGACGATATAATTGACAATCAGGGACAGATTGCAACATTGGAGCATGAGGTTTTAGCTCTACATAAACTATATTTAACTTTATCGGCAAAGCTAAAATCTGAATTATGACGGAAATCATTTTTGAACAACCACTAAATGAAAAGATCCGCAGCTATTTACGATTAGAATATTTGGCGGATCAACTCGCACGAAACCAGCAGCATGATCAACAGCATGCGTGTTTTTATCCACTATTTTCATTATGGGAATTGTGTGAGCGTTGCGATTATCGCAACGATGTTCTAAAAGATATTGACCGACAAACTCACTTACTCAATAAGTGGTTGAAGCTTCCTGATGCCAATCAAGATCACATCCAAAAGCTACTTGAACAATTACGTCAATGCCGCATTGCGATGACCCATAGCATACGCTTTGGGCAAGAACTTAAGCAAGATCGCTTCCTCACTGCAATCAAGCAGCGTTTTAGCATGCCTGGTGCCAGCTGTAACTTTGATTTACCACAATTGCACCATTGGCTGGATAAACCTTGGTCTGAACGTCAACAGCATTTTAAAATTTGGTGCAGTTATTTTCAGCATTTACTTAATGCGGTAAAATTATTGCTAAATTTAACTCGCAATACCGCAGAGTTTATTCCCGAAACAGCCGAAAGCGGATTTTACCAAGGTGATAGTAATCAGCCACTTTCTCTGGTGCGAGTAAAACTCAAAGAAGGATGTATACATTATCCAACCATCAGTGGTAACCGAAATCGTTTTGCTATTCACTTTGTTAATTTCGAGAAACACAAGCACAGCGATCAAACCGTTAAATTTGAACTAGCCGCTTGTCATTAATCTCGTTAAAATTCTTCATTATTACCAATAAATGAAGAATCAACTATGCCAGTATCGGTAAAATGCCCTACTTGTCAAACAACAGTCGAATGGAACACTCAAGCTAAGTACAAACCATTTTGCAGTGAACGCTGTAAACTTATTGACTTAGGTGACTGGGCCAGTGAAAAACACGCTATTCCTGTTAAACCTGAATTAGACATCCAAGGTCTTGACGCTGTTGAACTGAGTGACATTGGTTACGATGAACCAGGCTTTTTTAAGGAAAGCAAATGAAACGCATCCATGTCGCTGTGGGCGTCATTATTAATTCTCAGCAACAAATTTTAATCGCTAAACGTCATGAGCATCTCCACCAAGGAGGAAAGTGGGAGTTTCCCGGCGGTAAAGTAGAACTAGGTGAAACCACCTCACAAGCACTGATCAGAGAGCTTAAAGAAGAAGTTGATTTAACGGTATCTGAAACGACTCCTTTTATGGAGCTCAGCTTTGACTATCCTGATAAGCAAGTCTTTTTAGACATACACAAAGTAACGCAGTTCTACGGAGCAGTAACAGGCGCAGAAGGCCAAGAGGTAAAATGGGTTAGTAAACCTGATTTAGTTAATTATCAATTTCCAGATGCCAACCAACCCATTCTAGAAAAGATTATTCAACAGAGTTAATCTGCTTTTTCATATTAGCCGAGAACTTAAAACTCGGCTGATTGAAACCATCAATTTCCATCAGTTCTCCAGTTTTAAGATTTCGACCTTGTTTTGGCAAATGGTAACGAAGCTCAAATGTCCCAAACTGAGGTAAATAAACTTTCTCACCTTCTGACAGCGCTTTCTTAAGTTGCGCCAAAATAGCATCAAGCACTAATTTTGTTTGCTTTTGTGAACTATCAGAAATGAGAGCCATTAATTTTATCAATTCAAATTTATTCATGTAAGTTGCCTTAATACTGCGAAAGACGAACGAAGTGTAATTAAGTAATATGAGATGATTAATGAACTATAAACCAACACAAACAAAAAAGCCTCGTCATTTCTGACGAGGCTTCGTTGTGTTGGCGGAGCGGACGGGACTCGAACCCGCGACCCCCGGCGTGACAGGCCGGTATTCTAACCAACTGAACTACCGCTCCAAACTCTAATCTACTTTCGTAGATTTATCGGTTGTGGAAGGAAATTTTGAATTGAGAAGCACAGTGTACGCTAGTACATGAACATCGCAAATATCAAAAGTTGCAATCACAACTAGATACTATTTTTGTTCACTTTTTTGGAAAAAGTGAAAACCAAAAGTGGCGCTTGGCGATGACCTACTCTCACATGGGGAGACCCCACACTACCATCGGCG
>JBMYXI010000021.1:0-43859 GCA_049608225.1 Parashewanella sp. | reverse complement strand
TGGTACTAAATAAACGAGCTATCTTGGCTTATGCAGAGCAACTTGAACGGGGAGCGCTTGTCGCAAGAAAATTTGATGAAAGATTTAAAAAAGCAATAACCGAGCTCCCTAAGTTGCAAGAAAATGTAACCTGTTACTTGCAAGAAGGAAAGTGCGCCTTAAAAAAAATTAAGCCTCAAGAAGTCACGGTACAGCAGCAAGACTTTGTCACTTCGTTGACTATGGTATTAGATAATATCAATCAACTCAGGCAAAAACTTAATGAGTTAAATTTAATTCAAATTGATGTTATGGGCACATTTCAAAGAAGAGGGCAGTTAATTATGGCTCATGGGATCCGTGTATCAAACTCTGATTCAACCTTGAGAAGAATACAGCTGCGAGCTACCGTACAAAATGCTGAACGAGCGGAGTCTTTAATTCGAGAAGCGCTTGATCAATGGTTAAGTTTCAGTGAGCATACAGAGAGTAAAATTAGTTCAATAACAACAAAGTATCAGCAACAATGGCCTGAATTGAAGAGTGCGAGAACGGATTTATAGCGGTTATTATCAAAATTACGTTAATGTCTGGCACTAATTTAACCTCAGCTCTGTATAACGAAATTAGTAACATTATGTATCTACAATACAAGCCTGAATTTTCATCTACAGTGCTGCTAATTTTGTGTGGTTTTAGGCGGAATAGTTCGTAATAGCTAGTCTATTTCAGGCTATTCTAATACATAAATACGTATAAGTAGCTGTATGTTTGGGGTTGTCTTTTGCAGAGTTGAGGTTTATTTAAGTTGCCAGCTTTAGCTGAAAACAGGCATATAATGATTTAATTGTTTACATTGACTGCCAAAGCTGGGTCTTTATTTGTATCAAGCAAAACACTCAATATTATTAATACGATTCGAACTAATTAATTATGTTATAAATTGAGCATTTGCTTTGTCATTTTCTACGTTACAATTTCTCGCCATAGCTACGGCTATGACTCATCATTGTGCCTTGAATAGGCTTTGCTTATGCACCCTAATGAACATACTGAATTAGGGTGCAGGGTATCATATCTTCGTTATTGATCTCACTTCATTTAATATGAGATATAAGAATGCTGAACCAAAAACGTTAGCTCAATTCGGCTCTTGCAGCTTGAGTTAATGATACAAGGTGTTTTCTTGCATCTGACTTATCAATACACGCCGCTTCAAAAGGAACAAAGTAGTTTTTTTCTTTGCTCGTGATATAGAATCCGTCATTTACAATGCCTGACATTATTGGAGTTTCGTCTTTTTTAACGTGATGCTGTTTTAAAATTAAGCGCATGGCATCTTGATGATCCTCATTCATATTAGTGATCATGCTTTGTTCTTCTTCGAAGTTCCAAGGTGAGGATTCCTTTGCCCATTCATCTTTTTCAAGCCAAAAAATCTTGCCAAACCCACCGATGTAACGGACTCGTTTAATATCTAGTCGCCACATTTTAAAACCGTGTGCCTGAGCATAAGCCTCAGCTTTAGGAAAGCGGTTGATATAACGCGCTAATTCTTGTTGTTGAAGCTCATCTTCAACCGGAAACGCATCCCCAACAATGGTGACGCGCCCTTGTTCATTTTGATCACCTAAATCAGCCTGATTATAGATAGTCATACTCATACGACTATCAAGTGCAAGGTTTTTTGAGTGCTGTGCAATATCACTGATGTAAAAATATAAACGTCCTTCACTGTCACTAATGTATGGAGACACAGACCCAAATGGGTACCCTCGCAGATTGTGAGATATGGTGGAAATGACGCCCGAATCTGACTTTCTAACCAGTAAACGCGCTTCAGTTAGGGCTTGAGATCTCATTAATTAACTCCTGTGGTTCTGAAAAAATCATAGGTAAATCTAAAGTGGGGTGTACACCAATATGCATTGGTGTCTGGTAAACAAATTCCAAATTGTCTTTTGTAAACACATGACTTGGTCTGCCTTGTGCGACAAGTTTTCCTTTACTTAAAAGTAGTGCTTTATCTGCATAGAGAGTGGCTAAGTTCAAATCGTGGATCACTACTATGGCTGTATTACCTTGGCGCACAAATTCCTTAACTTTCTGTAGCAACTTATGTTGATGTTTTAAATCTAATGCCGATGTAGGCTCATCGAGCAATAGCAACTTACCTGATCCATGTGTAATGAAAGCGTTCATTTGAGCCAAACACCGAGCCATATGAACTCGTTGCTTTTCACCACCAGATAGTGAATTTAAAGACCGATGACTTAAGGGTTGCAGCTCCATGCTATCAATGTAAAAATCGACAATTTTATTGGTTTTTGCTTGAGTTTCATCGTATGGGAAACGCCCCATTGCAATGATTTCAGGTACTGAAAAATTAAACCCAACGTGTTGGTGCTGTTTTAAAACGGCTCGTTGCTTTGATAACTCGACATCAGACCATGCAGTCAATGGCTTTCCGTTGAAAGATAAATCGCCTGTATATTCAAAGCTGCTGGATATGGTGTGTAACAGCGTAGATTTACCTGCACCGTTTTCACCGACGAGTGCCACAAATTCACCTTGTTCTATTTGAGTATTGATCTGAGAAAGAATGGTTTTATTGCCTCGTTTAACAGAGACATCTTCAATATTAATCATGCTTTTCTCTCTGTTGAATTAATAGGTATACAAAAAGTGGCGCACCTAAAATTGCAGTGATGATCCCAATGGGCAGTTCGGCAGGTATTACTAGAATACGAGCAAGCCAATCAGAAAATAAGAGAACGAGACAGCCAATCAACATACAAAGTGGCATCATTCTGTTGATATTTGGACCGACAAGCAGCCGTGCAATATGTGGCACAACGAGCCCCACGAATCCAATCATGCCTGTTAACGCTACAGCAGCACCAACGCCAATGGCGGTGAATACGACAATTTTTCGTTTTAGAAGGGTTGTGTTTACACCGAGGTAGCGAGCTTCAGACTCACCCAGCAGTAGTATGTTGAGCTGCTTTTTATGTAGATGTAAGCCAGTAATGGCAATAATCAGAAGCGGTAAAGACTGAAGTAAGCTGTTCCAGTTAGCACCACCTAATGAACCCATTGTCCAATAGTTGATTAAACGCAAGGAACTATCATCAGCATAAAAGCTCATTAGACCAATTAAAGCGAATGAAAGAGCATTAATCGCAACACCCGCTAAGAGTAGGGTAGTGATTTGAATATCTCGACCTGACTTCGATAGTCGGTATACCAGATAAGTCACAGTTAGTGCGCCAGCAAAAGCAGCGTAAGGCAAGATGACCTCAGTATTTAATCCGAACTTGGGTCCTAATGAGATCACAGCAACAGCCATCACCGCAGCACCCGAGCTGACACCAATGATTGATGGATCGGCTAAAGGGTTTCGACATAGAGCTTGAGTCGCAGCACCTGTTTGCGCGAGAGTCATCCCCACTAATAAGGCTAAACAAAAACGGGGTAATCGAATTTGAGTGACGACATTAAATTGCAACTCATTAAATTGGCTAAAACTATCAGGAACCATCCAAGCAAAGGCCAGTTTCCAATCCCAGCCCGCAGGACCAAAGCCTAATGAAGTAATACTTAGGACAATAAGCAAGGCAATAAACACACCTTGCCAGATCCGCAACTGTTTGGTTTGCTCATCAAAAAAAACAATGGCGTTATTCATTGATTAACGCCTCTTTATAGTCAGAGACTTGTTTTATTGCGGTAGCAAGTCTTGGTGTCATACCAAGTGAGAGAAGACCATCAAGAACTAAAACGTTGCATTTTTTGGCAGCGGAAAAAAGTCTTAGGGCAGGTTGCTTACAAAATGTTTGTTTACCACCCGCACCCATAACGACATGAAACGGAGCAACGATAAAATCAGGCTGATTTACAGCGAGAAACTCAGTGTTTAATGCTTTGTAGCCTTTATGAAGCTTACCAATATTGGTGATGCCAGTATAACTAAACAAAAGAGAAGGAACGGTTTCTTGTCCTGCCGCGATAATGCCTCGCTCACCAGCAGAAAGGACAAAAATCGCTTTTGTTTTACCGAGCTTTTGCTTTTTGGGAAGTGAAGTTTTGATTTTTTTTACCAGTGCTTTTGCTTGCTGTTGTTTATTTAGGTCGTCTCCCAGTTTTGATATCAGACGGTATAACCCTTCAACATTCACAGGCTTTTTATAATAATTGACGTTGACGCCTGTAGCTTCGATTTGTTTTATCACTTGTGGGCGACCAGTACCTTCTAAAGCAAAAATTTGCTTAGGCGACATTGAAAGTACTCCTTCCGCTGCTAAGTCTCGGTAATAACCGACTTTGGGAAGATTTTTTGCTGCTTGAGGGTAGGTACTTGATGTATCCGTTGCCACAACGTGGTTACCAGCGCCTAACTCGTAGACAATTTCGGTAATGGTTCCGCCTGTAGTGATGATGTTGTCTGCATAACCGAGAGAGCTAAAAAGGCAAATGGTTAAACCCATTAGTTTTGAAAATTTCACGATATTTCCGATGTTCATTTGATCTGTGTCAATGATTATATATTAAAAATCTAAATGATAATAGTTCGTATTTGTATTGATCTTTTTGTAAGTGCCTTTACAATGTCGCCCCAATGTTAATTAAAAACAGTGAATCAACACTCCTTGGGGGAAATATGAAATTCAAACTATCGACATTGAGTCTTGCTATTTTGATGGCGAGTTCAGTTCAAGCTGAAGACGAAAGCAGAGAGAAAGCAGAAACAATCGTTGTAACGGGTTCTCGTATTGAGCAACGTTTATCGGATATTCCTGGGAGTGTTTCGGTTGTAACAGATACCGATATTGAACATAGGTTAGTGAACAATTTAGATAGCATGTTCCGTTATGACCCAAGTATTACCACTGAAGGAAGTGGTTCAGCATCTCAACAGCTTACTGTTCGTGGTGTGGGTGGTAATCGTCTGGTTTATATCAAAGATGGCCGTCGTTCAAATGATGGCTATGCAGGAGGCAGCAGCTTAATCGTTGGTCGTGGTTACTTTGATACTGAAAGCATTAAGCAAGTAGAAGTGGCTAAAGGTGCGGCATCTTCTTTGTACGGCTCTGACAGTTTGGGCGGTATTGTCGTTATTACTACCAAAGATCCAAAGGATTACCTAAAAGGTGATACCAGCTTCGCAGCTGCTGGATTAGGCTATGACGGTGAGAGTAAACAGAAAAAAGCATCAGTAACAGGTGCTATGAGCTTCGGTGATTGGGCTGCCAGTGCGGTTTTAACTAAACGCAAGGGTGAAGAAGTACAAAACTACAGCAAAACCTTACCGAGTTTTGATTCAGACTCAATGGCTGCTTTAGTCAAATTGGCAGGTCAACTTGATGAGCATAATAGCTTAAAATTCACTTTGGATTACTTCGATCAATCTAAAGATCAAATTGTTACGCCAAAAATGAATGAGACTGATGATCAAAATGATAGTGTCGCTTTTGGTATTGATTTTATCTCAACAGCAAAAACAGCCTTGTATGATGATTTTTCTGCTCAAATGTATGTATCAAAATACAAACAAACCAGCGACCAAATTCGCTTTAGCCGTGGAAACCTTGATAATAATGACTACCGTTTCGAGCAAAATATATTCGGTTTGAGAACTGTCATGTCTAAAGCATTACAGCTAGGCACAATGAAACATCAAATTGTATATGGCTTTGATTTTGATAAATATGATACTGAACGACTAAGATTTAAGACTCGTCGCGATGCTGCTCGTAAAGTGAAATTTACCAATCAACCACAAAAAACCTTCCCTGGTGCAGATACAGCACTTGCAGGTTTGTTTGTGCAGGATAACATCAGTATTGATAATACAGGTTTGTCTTTTGTAGCGGGTTTACGCTTTGATTACTTTGACATGCAGGCTAAGCAGAATGCGTTATATGAAGGTTCAGATTTTAAAGACATAGATGAAACAGCTCTTTCACCAAAACTCGCGGCTATCTACTCTCTGAATGATAGCACTTCAATTTACGCACAATATATGCAGGGTTTTAAGATCCCTCCGCATGATCAAGCATACCAAAGTCACGGTGTAGAGCCTTTTTATCAGATCATTCCCAATTCAGATTTGAAATCAGAAGAGAGCGATTCGTTTGAAGTCGGTGTTAAATTTAATAATGAGCAAGTAAGCGTTAATCTTACTGGTTTCTACAATAAGTTTGACAACTTTATCGAATCTAAGACAGTTCGTGTTGAGCCGACGTTCATTCCAAGAGTTATGAAGCGAGTGATCCAATATCAAAACATCAGCAAAACAGAAATTAAAGGTATTGAGCTAAGCAGTAAATACTGGCTAACCGATGAGCTTGATATTCAAGTGAATGCCGCTTATACCAAAGGTGAAAACAGTGAAACAAATACACCTCTGACTTCCATCAGCCCGCTAAATGGTAATGTAATACTTAACGCTGATTTTGATGACTGGGGAGCTTTTGCAGCATTTCGCTGGGCGAAAGGTATGACTGATGTGCCAGAGAAAACCTTAGAAAGTTCAGGATATGGGGTTGTCGATCTGTATGCTTATTATAATTTTGCTGGTGTTAAATTAGGTGTTGGTATCGATAATGCGCTTGATAAAGAATATATCCCTTATCAAAGTGTTGCAGGTGTATCGGCGAACAGTCGAGCAGGTAAGCCAACCGATCTCACTCAGTACACGCAAGTTGGACGAAATGTTTCTGTTAAAATGAGTTATAAGTTCTAAATTTGATCTGCCATAGCTTGCTTTATTTAAGCCCGCTCTTAATTTGAGCAAACTATGGCGTAACTTGCACTTACTTCGCTAAAAATGCTAGCCAACATAGGTTAATGAGTGCGAGTGACCCCGTGTTTTACCATTTCTTTACCATTTTCAAAAACGTCTTTCGTTACATTACGCGCATAAATTAATTGCTGTTGCTCATTAAATACGGCAATAAAATGCTTTCCGTCAGAGTTATTCGTTGCGAGCCCGACACCCGCGACGTCACTTAAACCAAGCCCACCTTTTTCGACTAAAAGTAAGAAACGTTCAAGTTCTTTAAGGCTATCAATTGCATTGGTTTCATTTATCATTTTGCTAAATTTGAGGTTGCTATTTGAAATACGATACATTTTATCGAGATAAGCTGAGCCTGTGAACGCTATGTCTGAGAATATTTATAGAGATCATTCAAAATTTACCTACACTTCATAGAGAGAACAACAATTGAGAGATGATCATGGAAGGTAAAGAAAGGGCAATAACACTTAGATTTTTGGCTGAACCCGCAGATGTTAATTTTGGTGGTAAAGTCCACGGTGGTGCAGTGATGAAGTGGATAGATCTTGCATCTTATGCTTGCAGTGCGCAGTGGAGTGGTAAGTATTGTATAACCGCCTATGCTGGTGGAATTCGTTTTGTTGAGCCTATCTATGTAGGTAATATGGTCGAAATCACAGCAAAAGTACTTTATACCGGAAGAACATCAATGCACATTGGCGTGGAAGTAAGAGCTGGAGATCCAAAAGAAACCGAAAAATATTTAAAGACACACTGCTTAGCTATTATGGTTGCGGTTGATGGTAACGGCAAGCCAACTTCAGTCCCAGAGTGGATCCCTCAAACAGAAAAAGACATTTCATTACGTGACTCAGCGATCAGGCTGATGGATATGCGTAAGCAAATTGGTGATGAAATGCAGTCATTTGTACACGATGCATAATCCTAAAAACATCAGTTGGCTACGTTTTCAAGCATAGAAAAAATGATTGCTAACAAGGCGTAGCTTGCAGCAAGTAGTTGCTCTACTCGCAAAAGTTATAACGCCGTGAGCGGGAATTTTAGCAAACTTGTGAGCGTAGAGCGTTTCATCCATTCGGTGAACGATGAAAACATTTAAACTACAGCTAACTCAGATAGATATTAACTTAATAAGCGTCCAACAGATGTTTTTACGATAGTGTTGCTGTTATAAATAATAGCTTTTTTGAATTTACGGCAGAGTAAAAATAGATCTAAAGTGCCTGCTATATATTGAGAGCGCTTAAGATTTTTGGCTGGTGCCGTAGGAGAGCTTATGCCAATCAAAGTGAAAACAATACTATGCGCCAGTATAATGTGTTTTTGTTGCTTGGCACTTTCTCAAACTCTGGACTCGCCTAAACCACAATGTCTGTATAAGCCCAATGCTGACAAACTGTGCGAAACAGGGTTTTATTCCAATTGTAAGAGTGCCATTTTTTGTGGCAAACAAAGAAGAAATGAGGCGAAACTGGTATGCGCATCGCACTTGCTGGATAAAAGTCAGGATCGTGCAGGCTTGATCCATGGCTGCTACATGGGGTCAGCAACTTGTTATTGTCAGCCCAAATAACGATATCAATTGCAAGCTACTATACCTTATAAAAAATAGCATGAAGTGATAGACTCCAAATAGTTCGAGGATCTCATCACTTATTTGGAATCATAATAACAACATGGAAACACGTTATTTTCTCGCTCTGGATTATGGCACCCAAAGTGTCAGGGCGGTACTGTTCGATCAATTTGGTCGTATCCTTGATAAATCGCAGTTGGCAGTTGAACCTTTCATCAAGAATCAACAAGGTGCTGCTGAACAACTTCCTGAATATTGTTATTCAAAATTGGTTGAAGTGGTTAAAGAGTTATTAAAAAAGACCACCATTGCCGCAGCGAAAATCACCTGTGTTTCATTAACCACTTTGCGCGCTTCTTCTGTACTGCTGGATGAAAATGCTGAGCCCATTTCTCCGATATATATGTGGTCAGATACAAGATTAGCAACAAATCATAAACTTCAACCCATGAGTTGGCATTTTCGACTTGCCTTTAAGCTGGCTTGCATGAGTAAAAGGATCCGCTATTTACGGCGCGCTGCCAAAGTAAATTATTTAGCGGAGTGCCAACCTGACTTGTTGAAATCAGCCGATAAAGTCGCGTTGTTTAGCGGTTATTTGCTGCATAAAATAACCGGAAAACTGCTTGATAGCGTCGCCAGTCAAGTTGCTTACTTGCCATTTGAATATAAAACAAAGTCGTGGGCGGCTCCATCAAGTTGGCGTTGGCAAGCGTTAGCCTGTACCCAGCAACAAATGATGCCTCTGGTGCCGCCAGCGGAAGACATTGGTAGTATCTCTGTGCAATTTGCACAAGATACTGGGTTGAGCGAAACAACAATGGTTGCAACAGCAGGTGGTGATAAAGCTTGTGAAATGTTTGCAACAGGATCTGGCCAGCAAGGCATCGCCAATATAAGTTTAGGAAGTGCTGCTAGTATCAGCATTGGCTTACCAAAGTATCAAGAATCATTTCGTTATATGCCGTCATTTCCATCACTTGCTGAAAATGAATTCATGAATGAAATTCAGCTAGAACGTGGTTTTTGGTTGTTAACTTGGCTAATCGATGAGTTCGGGCATGAAGAGAAAATGCGAGCGCAACAGCAAGGGATATCAACCGAAGCTTATATTTGTCAGCAGATCCAACATATAGAACCTGGTTCAGATGGGTTATTGCTCAGTCCAACATGGTCACAAGGTGTGATATTTCCAGGCCCTGAGGCACGAGGTAGCATCATTGGTTTTACACCAAAGCATAGCCGTTTACATATGTTTCGTGCCGCGATTGAAGGAATTTTATTTACCTTAAAGGCAGCGTTATTACGATTGGAAAAGAAACATAATTTTCCTGTCAAAATTGTTAGAGTTAGTGGTGGTGGCAGTCAGAGTGAACAAATATTGCAAATGGCTGCGGATATCTTCGAACGCCCAGTAGAAACCATTGATGTGTGTGAAGCATCAGCGTTAGGTGCAGCAATGTGTGCCGCGGTTGCAACGAAAACTCATGCAAATCTATCACAAGCAAGAGAAGCAATGATGAAAGTGGACAAACGATTTTATCCACGAGCAGACATGAGTAAAAAGTATCAACGAGTTTTTAAGCAGCACGCAAGATTATATGACAAAGTGAAACCAATTTTTAAAGAAATAGGGGAAGAATAAAATGGCAAATGTTGCTTTTATTGGGTTGGGAGTGATGGGTTACCCGATGGCTGGACACTTAGTAAACCACGGCCATGAAGTTACTGTTTACAATCGTACTCAAACCAAGGCGGAAAAGTGGGTAAAAGATTACTCTGGCAAACTTGCTGCTACTCCTAAAGCTGCTGCAGAAAATCAAGATATTGTATTCACCTGTGTTGGAAATGATGATGATTTAAAGCAAGTTATATTAGGTGACGAGGGTGCCTTGTCAGCAATGAAAGCAGGAGCCATTTTAGTTGACCATACAACAGCTTCTGCTGATGTTGCCAGAGAGCTGAGCTTGGCATTGGCTCAACAACAGGTTGAGTTTATGGATGCCCCTGTTTCTGGTGGACAAGCTGGGGCTGAAAACGGTGTGCTAACTATTATGTTAGGCGGTCAACAGAGTACTTTTGATAAAGTACAACCTGTAATCAATTCCTATGCTCGATGCGCTGAACTTATCGGTGACGTCGGTGCTGGGCAGTTAGCCAAAATGGTCAATCAAATTTGTATTGCAGGCGTCGTTCAGGGGTTAGCAGAAGGATTAAATTTTGCTAAACGAGCAGGGCTGAACGGTGAGAAAGTTGTAGAGGTGATCAGTAAGGGCGCTGCGCAAAGCTGGCAAATGGAAAATCGTTACCAAACGATGCTTGAAGGAAAATACGATTTCGGATTTGCGATTGATTGGATGCGTAAAGATCTCGGCATTGCATTAGATGAAGCTCGTAAAAATGGCAGTGCTTTACCGTTAACGGCAATGGTTGATCAATATTACGCTGAAGTACAAAATATGGGAGGCAATCGCTGGGATACTTCAAGCTTAATGGCAAGATTGGAACGATTTAAGAAATAATGGTAATAAGTTTGGGCGCAACCTTAGCGCCCAAAACTGGAGACCATATATATACGCCCTTTTGGCTATTTAGTGTTTAAATAATCAAGCACGACTTGATGATGCTCTTTAGTTTTAAATTTGTTGAACACATGCTCAATATTGCCGTTGCTGTTAATTAAAAAGCTTAATCTGTGGATACCATCGTAGATTTTACCCATAAACTTTTTTTCTCCCCAAACGCCAAATGCGTCAGCGACAGCATGGTCTTCGTCACTTAATAAAGTAAAGTTGAGTTCTTGCTTATCGGAAAATTTAACTAAGCGCTTTACTGGATCTGGGCTGATGCCAAATACAGTGACATTGTGAGCATCAAGCTCAGTTTTTGTGTCTCTTAAACCGCACGCTTGCACAGTACAGCCGGGTGTGCTGGCTTTTGGATAAAAATAAACCAACACAGGACCTTTTTTTAATGCAGTGGTCAAAGTGTGACTGTTTTCGAATTGATCTTGTAAGGTAAAATCGGGCGCTTTATCACCACTTTTTAGCGTATTCATCGGTGTTTTACTCGCTATTATCGGTTAGTAGTTTAAATTTACAGTCTAATGATAAAGAATGTGCAAAAGCTGTAATATCACTTTCCAGCGTATCTAATGGCAGATTATTCGGGACATTAATTGAAAGTTGAATTTGCTGAGTTGGCTCACCATTTGCCGTTTCTGCGTGTGACTTCATGCTGGCAAGGTCGAGACTTTTTTCAGCTAAAAACTCGGTGATGGCTTTCATGGTACCGCGCTGATCTTGGCCACTGAATGTCGCTTCAATTCTTGATGCAAAATGAGTAGGTGTATGTGTGGATGTGCGCTTCATGATGGTTAGTAGTTCTAACTCTGCGCTTAAAGCTGGCAACGTACTTTCTATTTTTGCTATGGCTGCCCATGAACCGGAAAGCATGAATGCAAAGGTAAATTCATTCCCAAATAGTGCTACTCGGCTATCGACAATATCACAATCGCAATCACTCGCAAGTCGTGCAATTTGACTCACTATTCCCGGACGATCAGCGCCCATAGCCGTAACAACTAGATTTTTGGTCATGCATTTACCTTATGTATTACAGAAAACGACGTATGCTAACACACAATGGCTGATGATCATTCAATTTCGTTTGCACTAATGTCAAAATTATACAAAAGTAGCTATTATAGAGTGGCTTTCACCTTAACACTTTGAATGATTTTGGGTATATGTGCTTGTCAATATAGCTTTGCCTCAGTAACATAGCTCATCGCAATCAGAATGAGAGTATATAAGGAGTGGTGTTATATGTTTAAGGGAAGTTTTGTTGCCTTGATCACACCCATGAATTCAGATGGCTGTATTGATTTTCCGGGACTAGAACGCTTAATTGATTTTCATATTAGTGAAGGGACTGATGGCCTTGTTGTTGTTGGCACTACTGGTGAATCAGCAACGGTTACATTTGATGAATTGTTGGCTATTGTTAAACACACTGTAAAATATGTAAATGGGCGTGTGCCAGTGATTGCGGGTAATGGTGCCAATGCAACGGCCACATCAGTAAAGCTAACTAAAGCGCTCGCTGAAACGGGTGTTGATGCAATGCTCGGAGTCACGCCTTACTATAATAAGCCATCTCCTGCGGGACTGATTGCCCACTTTACTGCGGTTGCCGCAGCAACGGATATTCCACAAATACTTTATAACGTCCCAGGTCGTACCGCTGTGGACATGTTGCCAGAAATTATTGCCGAATTATCGAAAATAAAAAATATTGTTGGAATAAAAGAAGCAACGGGTGATGTTTCGAGAGTAAAACAATTGCGTGATTTATGTGGTGATGATTTTGTTTTATTTAGTGGCGATGATGCGACTGCTTGTGAATTTTTATTAGCGGGTGGTGACGGGGTCATTTCTGTTGTAAATAATATTGTGCCTAAGCAATTTAAGTTGATGTGTGACAAAGCATTAGCAGGTGAGGCAGCTGAAGCCTCAGCCGCCGATTCGCCGATGGAAGAGTTACACCGATTACTGTTTATCGAAGCAAACCCAATACCCGTTAAATGGGCTGCTTATCGGATGGGTTTGTTAACAGATAGTCATATTCGTTTACCTTTGACTGAACTTTCTTCGGTTAATCAAGGTCTGCTTATAGAAGCAATGGAAAAAGCTAAAATTGAGGTTAAATAATTTAATGCTAAAACACGTTTCCCCTTTAGTGCTAATCATGGCGGTATCAGCCTGTTCAACGCCGCTTGAAAACAGGCAAGCCAATGGTAATGATCAATATGTTAGTGCTAAAACTGAGCCGAAACTGGCTATTCCAAATGGATTGATACAACCGACTTATCGCTCAGAATATCAACTTCCTGTTGTGAGCAGTAATGGAAAAATTGGTACAGATCTAGATGTACGTCCACCATTACAGGTTTTGCCAACAGCTGAAGGTACCCACGTTGAAAATAAACGTGATGGTGTCAAAATCGTTATCGAGGCAATTGATAGTAAATCCGATCTAAAACAAGAGATTTTATCGTCGCTGCGTCGCTACCTTGAGCATAGTGGTGTATCGATTATGAAGCAGTCAGAAAACCCAGCCATGATCCAAACAGGCTGGATTGAGACTCACGATATATTAGAGTCAAATTTCTGGTCAGCCGATAAAGTTTCAATTTTAAGACAACGTTATGAGTTTGACGTAGATGTAAAACCACACGGCAGAACAGGTGTTGTTAGCATTAAGCTTGTTGATCATGAAGTCAATAGTACCGATGAAGGGCAAGTTACCTCATTAACTGATGAAGATAAACGCCGTTACACTATTGATATGCTTAATAATGCAATTTCTTACTTGAGCATTGAACGTAAAGCAAAAACAGCGGCATTACGTTTAGAGCGTAGTGCAGGAATTAAAACGGTATTGATCAACGAAAATGAAACAAATTATTGGGTTGCTAATGCAGAACTCAATAAAGTTTGGGATCGTTTACGGATTGTGCTTCCTGAGATGGGCTTTACCATTGCGGATATGGACTCAAGTAAAGGCTTATATTTCGTTGATCTCAAGAGTGACTCAGGCTTTTGGAGCTCAATGTTTGGCGCTGATGATAAATTGCCATTAGAAGACGGTTCATATCGTATTGAAGTGTTAGCTAAAGCTGAAAAAACCTCGATCAAACTCAAAAATATTGATGATGAGCCCGTTGATCCTGCAATTTTGACAGCCATCAGTAAAGTATTTGTTAACTTGATGGAAGAGAAGCGAAGCTAGGAACGTTCAGTTCATATGTATTAGCCTGTTTTCTTATAATAAAAAAGCCGTTCATTTGAACGGCTTTTTTTGATAAGACAATTTATTCCTGTGCATCAAGAAAACGTTCAGCATCAAGCGCTGCCATACAACCAGCGCCAGCAGACGTAATCGCCTGGCGATAATGTTGATCCATTACATCACCACAAGCATAAACACCTTCAACACTGGTTTGAGTGGCGTTACCTTGAAGTCCACTTTGAACTTTAATATAGCCGTTATTCATATCTAATTGGCCATCAAAAATTTGCGTGTTTGGTTTGTGACCAATGGCAACAAATACACCAGCAACTTCTAGATCTTTAATGGAGTCGTCTTTGGTACTTTTAAGCTTAAGACCAGTAACACCCATGTCATCACCAACAACTTCATCCATCGTTTGATCGAGATGAAGAATAATATTGCCGTCTTTCACTTTTTGCATCAAACGATCAGTTAAGATTTTTTCTGATCTGAAGCTATCACGACGGTGAACTAAATGAACTTCGGCAGCAATGTTGCTTAAATAAAGTGCTTCTTCAACAGCGGTATTACCGCCACCAACAACAGCAACTTTTTGGTTACGATAAAAGAAACCATCACAGGTTGCGCATGCTGAAACGCCTTTACCCATGAATGCTTGTTCAGATTCAAGACCAAGGTACATTGCTGAAGCACCGGTGGCGATAATTAAAGCATCACAAGTATAAACACCAGAATCACCTTTCAAAGTAAACGGACGTTTAGTTAAGTCTGTTTCGTTGATGTGATCAAAGATAATTTCTGTTTCAAACTTCTCTGCATGTTTTTGCATGCGATCCATTAATGCAGGGCCCGTTAAGTCATCAGCATCCCCTGGCCAGTTTTCAACTTCTGTTGTTGTGGTTAACTGTCCACCTTGTTGCATACCTGTGATCATAACAGGGCTTAAGTTTGCGCGTGCAGCGTATACTGCTGCTGTGTAGCCTGCAGGACCAGAACCTAAGATCAAAAGTTTACAGTGTCGAGCTTGACTCATTATCGTCTCCATATTTTTATATTGCAGCGATTGTAGGTAATTTGAATTCTAGGGTAAAGACCAAATTATCGATTGCGGTAATCGAAGTATCGCTTGTTAAAAAGAAAAGGGAGCAAAATGCTCCCTTAATGGAAAGAAAATGTGGTTAGATCATTTGTTCTGCTGGAACATAATCCATTCCATGAGCTTCAGCAACTTCTTTGATGGTGACTTTACCGTGCATAACATTTAAGCCATTTAGTAAGTGCTTATCTGTTTGCAGTGCTGCTTTGTAACCGTTATCGGCAAGTTTGATGATGTACGGCAACGTTGCATTGTTAAGAGCAAACGTAGAAGTACGAGCAACGGCACCAGGCATATTGGCAACGCAATAATGTACAACACCATCAACGATATAAGTCGGTTCTTGGTGAGTGGTTGCTTTTGATGTTTCAGCACAACCACCTTGGTCAATGGCTACGTCAACAATCGCACTACCTGTTTTCATGCGGCTAATGTGGTCACGAGTGATCAGTTTCGGTGCCGCAGCGCCTGGGATCAATACACCACCAACTACAAGATCAGCATCAAGAATATGGCGCTCAATGGCATCTGCAGTTGAATAAACAGCTTTAACACGTGAACCAAATTGAACATTGATACGACGCAGAGCATCGATTGAGCGATCTAAAATCACCACATCAGCCCCCATACCAATTGCCATTTGCGCCGCGTTACAGCCAACCATACCGCCACCGATGATCACAACTTTTGCAGGTTCAACTCCCGGTACACCACCAAGTAGCATGCCACGACCGCCAGATGATTTTTCTAATGCCATCGCACCCGCTTGGATTGACATGCGACCAGCAACTTCTGACATAGGAGCAAGAAGAGGTAGAGCACCACGATCGTCGGTTACCGTTTCATAAGCGATACAAACAGCGCCACTTTCAACTAAATCTTGTGTTTGAGGGAGATCTGGCGCCAAATGCAAATAGGTGAATAAGATTTGGTCGTTACGAAGCATTGCACGCTCAACAGCTAGAGGCTCTTTTACTTTTACAATCATTTCTGCTTGTGCAAAAACCTCTGCCGCAGTTGCTAATATTTCTGCACCAGCTTGAACATAATCTTGGTCAGTAAAGCCGATACCTTCACCAGCAGCCGCCTGTACAAATACTTGATGACCCTTTAGAGTCAATTCGCGAACGCTTGAAGGAACCATACCAACACGATACTCGTGGTTTTTAATTTCCTTTGGAACACCAATAATCATTTTTCAGCCTCTAATTGCATAAAATTTCACTTTTTGTGAGATTTTGTTGTTATTTTATTCACCTAGGTGGTGATTCTCTTTAGGATATTTAGTATAGTATCCCTGTTGAAGTTTATGTTGCTAAAATTCGCTTATTAGCAGCATAAAACACCTTTTTTTTAGGGGTAAATGGTTAAAAATATGCAGCAAAGTAATAAGAGTCCTATAAAAGACTTAGATCGTATTGACCGCAATATATTAAATGAGCTCCAACTGGATGGACGTATTTCAAATGTTGAATTATCCAAAAGAGTTGGTTTAAGCCCAACACCTTGCCTTGAACGCGTAAAGCGATTAGAGAAACAAGGCTATATAAATGGTTATACAGCCCTCGTTAATCCACACTTACTTGGTGCTTCTCTACTGGTATTTGTCGAAATTACTTTAAATCGTGACACGCCAGATGTATTCGATAATTTTAATCGCGCAGTGCAAACATTGGATGATATTCAAGAGTGTCACTTAGTTTCAGGCGATTTCGACTACTTGTTGAAAGCAAGAGTGGCTGATATGTCAGCCTATAGACAACTGCTTGGTGAAACGTTATTAAAGCTTCCTTCAGTGTCTGATACACGTACTTATGTTGTGATGGAAGAAGTAAAGCAAACTAATAAAATTGCAATTTAGTCATAGTAAAAAAAACGCCTTTTATAGTATAAATAGGCTTTAATTTAAGGCTCTGGCAGCGGTTTATCCTGAGCCTTAGTGTTAATTTAGATATTTATTCACTTTTGATTTGCTGGTTTATACTTGGCTAATTTCGATAATGCCATTGGAGTTAGGGCTGAACAGTTGCTGATAAAGACGAGTTGCAAAGTCGTCTGTCATACCTGAAATATAATCAGAAATCACTCGTAAGGTATTACCATCGGTCATTTCCACGCAATCCCATCGCTCTTGAGTACTATAGGGCAGGAGCCGCTTTGGATCAGATGCAAATGCTTCAAAAAGTTCCATCACAATTTGCTGACCTTTATACTCAAGCATTTGAATCTCTGGGCGCCTGATAACACGGTTATAAACAAAGCATTTTAAGGTTTCGAGTACACATAAGAAGTCATCAGCCATGATTGCGTTATAACGAAGTAATGGTTCACGAAAGTCTTGGTTTTCGGTGATCGATATCGCCGTGACTAGGCTATTGACTAGTGTGCCAATGGCATCTTTTCTAATATGATGATGACAATTAAATAGTTTACTTTCTAATGGCAAGATTTCTGACTGGATCCAGTTATTATCAATACCATTTAGTTGTTCGAAGACTGTTTGTGTCCATTGCTCTTTGGTCACGATACCCATGACGATCGCATCTTCTAGATCGTGAACCGCGTAAGCAATATCATCAGCCAGTTCCATTATTGAACAATCGAGAGATTTATATTGGGTTCGCTTGTGTAATGAATCACAGGTTGTGTTGGCCGATAAAAACAGTGATTTATCGTCGTCACAAAGTGGTTTGATCACCCAGTCGAGCACATCTTGGTCGTTATCATAAACCCCTTTTACAACCGGCCATTGCGCGGGCTTGAGTTGACGATAGCTTGTTGCTCGCTCTAATGCATAGGGTTGACGTAAGTGTTGATATAAGGCTGGGTACTTTAAAATACCAAGTAGCGTTCGACGGGTTAAATTCATCCCTAATTCAGGCGTATAGGGTTCGAGTTTGCTCAAAATTCGAAAAGTTTGACCATTGCCTTCGAAACCACCGTTATTTCGCATCATATAATTCAATGCAATTTCGCCACCATGACCGAAGGGTGGGTGACCGATATCATGGGCTAAACACAGAGTTTCAACAAGGCTATCAGAATTCAATAAAAAGGCTAAGTCGGGATGCTTGTCGTTTAGCTGAGCTAAAATGCCAGTTCCAATTTGAGACACTTCCAAAGAGTGAGTCAGACGAGTACGATAAAAATCATTCATTCCCACGCCTAACACTTGTGTTTTGGCTTGTAATCTTCTAAATGCGGCTGAATGAAGGACTCGGGCTCTGTCTCTTTGAAAGGGACTACGATGGTCATTACGACGGTTTTTATCTTCACTAGAACGTCTACTATACCAATGGTCTTGACTCATTCTTTTTCCTTTTTAAGAAGATATCTCATTTGATACTAGCATGATGAAATGACAAATTGTCTAAAATAACTCCAACAAACTCTATTTGAAACAAATACTGTGATAAAGAACTTGCTGAATCAGACTTTAATCGGTAGTTTTGAACGATTAAAATATTAATTTTTACTCAATGTCGAGTATTCTGTGTTTAGGTTAAGGAGAGTGCCTTGCTTAATCAGCTAGGTGGCATACCTGTTAATAGCGATTCTGTATCTTGGTTGTTAAAGCCAGAGAATTTTCGTGAGCAATTAATTTCACAAATTAAAAACGCCAAACAAAGTATTTATTTATCTGCGCTTTATCTGGAAGATGATGAAGCTGGCAGGGAAGTGCTTAAAACTGTATTAGCTGCCAAGCAAGCTAGTCCTGAATTAGACGTTAAAATTTTTGTTGATTTTCATCGCGCACGCCGTGGATTAATTGGTCATAAAGGTGATGGTGGTAACTATCACATGTACCGAGAGATGATCAGTCAAGCTCAAATCCCGATCGAAATATTTGGTGTACCCGTTAAATCGAAAGAATTTCTAGGTGTATTGCATCTAAAAGGGTTTATTATTGATGATACTGTGTTATTCAGCGGTGCCAGCTTGAATAACATCTACCTTCACTTAGGTGACAAATATCGATTTGACCGATATCACGTTATCAATAACAAAGCCCTTGCTCAATCAATGCGTCACTTTCTACAAACGGTTCTTGTTACCGACGCAGCGGTTACGTCACTCACTCAAGAGCGTGGTAAGGAAACGTTGCCGACTCGCAAGCAAATACGAAGCCTTAAACGTAAACTGTCTACAACGGATTATCAGTTTGATGGTGTGACAACAGGGTTGAGAATTACCCCATCCGTTGGTTTAGGTCGACGTCGCAATTCACTTAATGGCATCGTCGTGTCAATGGTAAAAGAAGCCAAAGACTCGATGTTCATCTGTACGCCGTATTTTAACCCACCGTATGCGTTAACTCGTGCTATCATTAAACAACTTCGTAATGGTAAAAAAGTGGATATTATTGTTGGTGATAAAACCGCAAATGACTTTTATATTCCACCTGAGCAAGAATTTTCAACCATTGGTGCAGTTCCTTATATTTACGAGCAATCGTTAAGAAAGTTTGTTAAAAAACAACAATGGGCGATAGATTCAGGCTTATTGAATGTGCATTTATGGAAACATGAACATCATAGTTTTCACCTCAAAGGCATGAGTGTAGATAATCAATATCACCTGATCACTGGTTCAAATTTAAACCCAAGGGCATGGGCATTAGATTTAGAAAATGGACTGCTCATTCACGATGAAGATAAAACATTGTCAGAAAAATTTAGTCAAGAGCAACAACACATTTTAGAGCACACACAACGGCTTTATCATTACAGTCAGCTGGAAAGTGCTGATGTTTACCCAGCAGGGGTTAAGAAAATTCTAAATCGAATTAAGCGACTGAAAGCGGACTTTATATTAAGACGAATTCTTTAACTTCATTTTATTATTCCATTGACGATAAAGCATTTCTATTTAAGAAATGCTTTTATACAGTAAACTCTATGGCTATTCTAAAACACTGTATTCATGAACTTTATGAATATAGAAAATCTCTATCGACAACATCATTTAATGCAAGAGGAAAAAACATCAGTCGTTGCAACTCCTGCTTGCAAGCAAGAACTTGGTGTTTATGTGAGCATCGTCGTCAATTAGTTTCAAACGCAAGTTTTGTGTTATTGATGTATGATGATGAAGTGTTAAAGCCATCCAACAGTGGTCGCCTGATTGCTGATCTTATTCCTGACACCCACGCTTTTTTATGGTCTAGAGTCGAGGTCGATCCAAAGGTTATTGCGCTAATTAACCATGACGATTATCAGCCGATCGTCATCTTTCCCGATAGCTATAACTTTAATAACAGACCGAGCTTTTCAACGGTACAAGCTGTAGATGCTATTGCTAATAAAGCTACCAACAAAAAACCATTATTTATATTATTGGATGGTTGCTGGCGAGAAGCGGCTAAGATGTTTAGAAAAAGTCCCTATCTAAATGAATTACCCTTGTTATCCTTTTCACCAGATTTTTTAGCAAATTATGCGATTCGAAAAGGGCAAAGAGAATTCCAGCTTGGCACTGCTGAAGTTGCAGCGTTAGCACTAGAATCATTTGGGGAGCACGCTAATGCAAAAGCATTAATTGCTTGGACTGAAGTCTTTAAAGAGTCAATCTTACTTGGTCGAAATAAACGTGTGTCAAATACGATCAGTCCATTTTCGCAATACACGGATCGATTTGCAGCCCTACATCAACAAGCGATTGAAGCAATGGTGTTTTAACTTATTTTATCCTGTCAGATCACTTTGCCAAAATGGTTAATATGTCGTCATAGGTAATATTATATTGACGAGAGATATTAATCATCTTGGTTTTGATGGTTTGAATATTTTCTTTTAAAACTAATTTATGTTGTTCTTCGTTAACTATTTCATTTACCGCTTCTTGCAATGTCTGCATTCTACGAATACTGTAATCCAGCGAATAAAGATACTTCTTCATTTGCTGTTTATTGCGAGCTTGGCTTAAATCAGCTGATTGCTTTTTTTCATATCCATATGAATCTAGGGCTGAAAGGGCTTGTTCTAAGTCCAAATTATCAGTCATAACAAATTCACTTAATTCAAAAATTAAATGCATCACTTTAGAAAGTGAAACAGAAGAGCTTAAAAGGATAGCTTATTTTAAGATGTATCAACAAAACACACACATCTAATAGAGCGATAATTATACGGAATTTATTTTATATAACAATATGTAGTTATCTATAAATATAAAAATCAAAATTTTACGCAAAAGTATGATGCTATTGTATTTTTGTGTGCGTAAAATATTCAAACAGGATAGGTTTTATATTTTTTCGATGGAAAGTTTATAAATTTTTAAGGATTTAAATGATGAAATTTTTTAAGTGGCTACTAGGCATTTCAGTATTGTTCATTTGTCTAAGTTTTGTTTATTTAACAATGTTTTTTGATCTTAATGATTATAAACCCGAACTTATCGAACTGGTTAAAGATAAAACTGGTAGAGATCTGCTCATTGATGAAGACCTGAATTGGACTTTCTTTCCTAATGTGGGCATTGAAGCAACTGGGGTGGTGTTGAAAAATCAACCAGGGTTTGAAGGTAAGCCGCTACTCTCAATCAAAAACGCCATCGCAGAAATTGCGTTAATCCCTTTGCTCAGTCGTGAAATTGAAATCAATAAACTTTCATTTAATGGAATCGAAGTATCATTAATTACCAACAAAAAAGGTGACAACAATCTAAAAGGGTTAACCTCAGCATCTACGACCAAGCAAAGCTCTTCTGAGTCAACTAAAACAGAATCATCAAGCACAGCAAAGATCAATCGGTTGCACATTAATGGCATAACCATAAAAAATACCTCGATCAATGTTATCAATCACAAACAAAATACTAAGCAGTCGCTTACCCTTGAATCCTTTGACTTAGCGCAATTTGATTTAGATAAAGATGCAAAAGTGTCGATGTCATTATTAGCAGATACTGGTGTAATTAACGTGTCGACCATGGCTTCAGGGATGCTCAATATCTCAAGTGATTTGCAACAGCTAAATTTAAAAAACTTTGTAACAAAGGTAACAGTTAAAGGTGCATCAATTCCTAATAAACACATTGACACAGCGCTCACCAGTAATATTTCATTAGATCTTAAAAAGAAGCGAGTTGAACTGGGTTTTAATGAAATACAACTGGCTGATATTGTTGGAAAGGGGTTACTCGAAGTGACATACGGAACGAGCAAACCAAATATTCTGTTGGATGCATCTTTTAATGATGTTGATTTGACTTCCTTTTTTCCTGAGTCTGATATCACGGCTTCTTCTACCCAACAACAGTCACAACTAAAAACGCAGCAAGCGACTAACCAAGAAGTTGAGCCCGATTTATCTGCGTTACACATGGTTGACGCTAAAGTTTCTGTCGGTATTCGCAGTATTAAATTTAAAAAGCTATTAAGCAAGGATTGGAAATTACACGCGACATTGAAGAATGGAAAGTTAAATCTCAGCCAATTGTCGAGCGAATTGTATCAAGGTAGTTTGAATGCTAATGCTAAGTTAGACGCTAATGCTAAGCCTGCGAGTTATTCGTTTGCGTCAAGGTTAAAAAATGTAAAAGTGTTGCCTTTATTAAAAGATGCAGCGGATGTCGATGTATTAGCTGGAACTGCAGGGTTTAACATTAATGGCAAAGGCCGAGGCCTAACGCCAACAAAAATAAAACAAAAGCTTAATGCTGCGGGGTCAATAAAATTTGCTGATGGTGCATTATATGGCGTGAATATACCACAAATGATCCGTAGCGCTGAGGCTATGCTTAAAGGGAAAAGAGCACCAAAAAATGATGAGAAAAAAACCGACTTTACTGAGTTAAGTAGTAATTTTGGGCTGAAACAAGGGGAGGCAACACTCAGCCAAACTCGAATGGAATCACCATTACTGCGTGTTAATGGTAATGGTAAGGCGAATATCATTACAGAAACAATTGATTATCGATTGCAGGCTGAGATTGTTGCTAGTTTAAAAGGTCAAGGTTCGAAATTGGATGATTTAACTGGTGTACCTATTCCTTTAAAAATAGCGGGTACTTTTTCAAATCCTGAGGTCTCTGTCGACAGCAGCAGACTCTTGAAAAATAAAATCGAAAAAGAAAAGAAACGTGCGACTAACAAATTGAAAGAGAAACTCTTTAAAAGTTTAGGCTTTTAAAATGGTTTAACAGATCTGGCATTTGTCTGCTCTGTTATCGATGTTGCAAGCTAATATTGAAAAGTAAAAAAAGCTTATCGCCATGTTATCATCTGGTAATGAAAATAAAATTAGGGAAAAAACAATGAAAAAATCAGCGTTGTCTCTTGCAGTTCTTTTATCGTTAACTGGCTTGGGTGGATGTGGTCAAAAGACGGATGGATCGTTAGTTGAAGATCAAGCTCAATCCCAAGCATTGAATAATCATGTTTTTTCCGAATATTCAGAGCAGTTTATTACTGATCTTTGGAAGCAATTTCCAACGTGGGCAACCTATAGCGGTTTTCATAAATTCGATGCTGAATTAGTGGTACCAGATCAGGAAAGCCGCGATAAAACGTTAGCCTTTATTAAACGGAAACGAACTGAGCTTGAGAAGATTTCACAAGACTCTCTTACCAATAATCAAGTGATTGATTACCGCTTAATTGAGAATTTGCTGGATTCAATTGAGTGGAATATTACTCGTGGTAAATCGTATCAGTGGGATCCATCGGAATATAATGTCGCTGGTGGCTTTGCCCAAATCATTAATGAAGATTTTGCCCCGCTTGAGCAGCGTTTGCGTTCAGTGTTGCAACGCATGAAAAATGTTCCTGCTTTTTATAAAGCAGCTCGTGAAAACATTATTAATCCGACCCTTGAGCATACGCAGTTGGCTATTCAGCAAAACCAAGGCGCGTTTTCGGTGTTTTCACAAGAGTTACTCAATAAAGTAAACAGCTCACAACTCAAAGATACGGAAAAAGCAGAGTTTAAAACTCGTTTTGATTCTGTGATCAAGGCGATCAAACATCATATTGAGTGGTTAACCGCGTTAGAAAAAAAATTGTCTAACGATGGCGCGCGTGATTTCCGCATCGATGAAAAACTGTATGAACAAAAATTCGCGTTAGACATACAATCAGGTATGACGGCTAAGCAACTTTATCAAAAAGCCATGGCTGATAAAGATAATGTTCAGGCTGAAATGACCAAAATAACCAATAAATTATGGTCAAAGTACTTTGATACACCAAAACCAGAAAGCTCAATTGAAGCAACCAAACAACTGATTGATAAGTTATCGGCAAAGCATGTTAAACGAGAAAATTTCGTTAGCGAAGTCAAAAAGCAAATTCCAGAGTTAGTTGACTTTGTCAATCAACATGACTTGATCACGCTGGATCCTTCTAAACCTTTAGTGGTTCGTGAAACACCGGAATATATGCGCGGTTTTGCAGGTGCATCAATCAGTGCGCCTGGTCCTTATGATAAGAAAGGCAATACCTATTATAACGTTACACCGCTTGATGCTATGAGCGATAAACAAGCTGAAAGTTATCTGCGTGAATATAATCATTGGATTTTACAAGTTCTTAATATTCATGAAGCCATTCCGGGTCATTACACGCAATTAGTGTATTCCAATGAATCACCAAGCCTAGTTAAAAGCTTATTTGGTAATGGCGCTATGATTGAAGGCTGGGCGGTTTACACTGAACGTATGATGCTTGAACAAGGCTATGGTAGTAATGAACCTGAAATGTGGTTGATGTATTACAAGTGGAATTTACGCGTCATCTGTAACACCATTTTAGATTACGGCATTCAAGTCAATGGCATGACTAAAGATGAAGCATTAGATTTGATGATGAATCAAGCGTTTCAGCAACGTGCAGAAGCTGAAGGTAAATGGCGTCGAGCCACCTTAAGTCAAGTGCAATTAACCAGTTATTACGCTGGTTTCCGTGAAATTTATGACTTTCGTGAAGAATACAAAAAGTTGAAAGGTGATGACTTTAATTTAAAGGCTTTTCATGAACAGTTTTTAAGTTATGGCAGTGCACCAGTGAAATATATTCGACAACTTATGTTGGCAGAATTGTAACAAACTGATGCTCAGGTATTTAATACCAATATTTTGTTACATCTGATGCTATCCAACTATGTATGTGATTGGGTATAGTCAGATGTTAAATAATAAATTGAACGGAATAATAATGAATCCAAAACTATTTCCATGGATCACAGCGGGCATGCTCGTGACTGCAAATGTTGCTCACGCAGAGCAAGATAAATTTATGTGGCTTGAAGATGTTCAAGGCGCCAAGCCGATGAAGTGGGTCAAACAGCAAAATGCAATTTCAAAAAAAGAAATTAAAGCTTATCCCAAGTTCAAGACCTTAGTTAATAACAGCCTTGAGGT
The DNA here is from genome assembly GCA_049608225.1 of Parashewanella sp. Classification (GTDB taxonomy): domain Bacteria; phylum Pseudomonadota; class Gammaproteobacteria; order Enterobacterales; family Shewanellaceae; genus Parashewanella. The sequence continues at coordinate 18,248 of JBMYXI010000021.1, read as the reverse complement.
CTTAAATTCCAAAGAACGTATTCCCTATGCAACGCGCCGAGGCAACTACCTTTATAATTTTTGGAAAGATGCGAATCATACTCGTGGCATTTATCGAAGAACCACTATGGCTGAATATTTAAAGCCTGAGCCTAAATGGGAAACGGTACTGGATATTGATGCACTAGGTAAAAAAGAAGGCGTGAATTGGGTATATAAAGGTATGAATTGTCAGTACCCTGATAATGTTCGATGCTTTGTTTCTTTATCTCGAGGCGGCGCTGATGCCGTTGAAATTCGCGAGTTTGACTTATTAACCAAACAATTTGTTGTTAAATCCGAGCAGCCTTTCTTTTTACCCGAGGCCAAATCGAGTTTAAGTTGGGTTGATAAAGATACCGTGTTTGTCGGAACTGAGTTTAATGAACAACAAGGCATGACCGATTCAGGTTATCCAAGAGTTGTGAAGCTTTGGAAGCGCGGTACGCCATTGTCGTCAGCGAAAACGATTTTCGAAGGGGATAAAAAATCGGTAGCCATTGGTTCGTCAGTTTTATTTGATGATAAAACACCACTAAAAATGGTCAATGAATACAATACCTTTTACACCACGACCTATCAGGTTTATCAAGACGGAAAACTGATCAAATTGCCGTTGCCAAAAGATGCCGATGTTTTGGGCTACTTTAATGGTAATGTCTTTGTCGAGCTGAAAAGTGCATTAACCGTGAAAGGAAAATCATTTAAGCAGGGCTCGGTTGTTTATACGGCGGCGGACAAGCTGATTGCGCAACAGCCAGATTTTAAGCTATTTGTTGAACCGACCTTGAATGCCTCAATATCGAGTGTTTCGTTTACTAAACATGCCATTTTTGTCAATTGGCTTGAAGATGTGAAAAGTAAGCTGGTTCGTTTTACTAATAAGGGGAATGGAAACTGGTCACAACAAGTGGTTCCTTTTGCTGAAAATGGTGCGATCAGTGTATTTGATGTGAAACAATCCAGTGACGACTTTTTTGTTAATTACACCAGCTTTTTGGAGCCTGCGAGCTTGTACCGTGTTAACGGTAAAAGTTTGACCATCACTAAAGTCAAGTCAATGCCTCAGCAGTTCGCCGCTGAAAAATTTATGACTAAGCAGTATTTCGCCAAATCAAAAGATGGCACCAAAGTGCCGTATTTTGTCGTTATGGCTAAAAATACCAAACTTAATGGTAAAAACCCGACATTGCTTTACGGTTACGGTGGTTTTGAGGTGTCACTACGACCATCATATTCCGCACTTATTGGTAAGAACTGGTTAGAGCAAGGCGGTGTTTACGTATTGTCGAACATTCGTGGTGGTGGTGAGTATGGTCCTCGTTGGCATCAAGCTGCATTGAAGAAAAACCGTCATAAAGCCTATGAAGATTTTGAAGCAATTGCTGAAGACCTCATTTCGCGAAAGATCACATCAAGTAAGCATCTAGGTATTCAAGGCGGCAGCAATGGCGGCTTGCTTATGGGGGCTGCATTTACTCGTCGCCCAGATCTCTACAACGCTGTTGTATGTCAGGTGCCACTGTTAGATATGAAGCGCTTTAACAAACTGCTTGCGGGTGCAAGTTGGATGGGAGAATATGGTAATCCAGATAATGCCGATGAATGGGATTATATCAAGACTTATTCGCCATACCACAACCTGAGAGCCGATGTGCAATATCCGAAAGTATTTTTCACCACGTCGACTCGTGACGATCGTGTACATCCAGCTCATGCACGCAAGATGGTAGCGAAGATGGAAGATATGGGTATTGACGTTTTGTACTATGAAAACATCGAAGGCGGCCACGCAGGCGCGGCAGATAATAATCAAGCTGCGGAGTTAAGAGCAATGACTTACGCGTACTTGATGCAACAGCTTAAGTAAATATCTTGAGTTGAGTCGATAATTTGTTGCTCACTAAGAGTAATAAGTTATCGACTAACTATAGCGAACGGCAACACTTTTACTATCTACCCACAGTTTAGTTGCATCATTTTCTACACTAATAAATCGTTGACTTGTTGTCAGTCCGTAGAGAGTTTCTTGACTAGCACCGATGCAGCCATGATATCCGACAACCTGTGTATTCCATCCTCTTTTTTGACATTCTAAATGAATCGCTTTAGCCAGTGGTGTGCCCCAAAGTAAATGATGGATAAATTCAGGTACTCTAAAAGCGTTTCTAGAAAGTAATGGGATCCCTTTAAAAGTAGTAAATTGGTATGTTTTACCTGCATCTGCTATCTCACTGGGTGAGTCACTCTTTAATTTCGAGTAGGAGGCGGAGTGAGGAGCAATGACTCTTATTTGTGGGATGTGCTGTATTGCATGTTTTTCAAGTAGATTCAATATGTTAGTTGAGGAAAGGCTCCGATCTCCGCATAGCAACATATCGTGTCCAGATATTGTACTACCAATAATGGCAAGTGAGTTGATGTCGGTTGGCAGGTTTTCTAGGCAATAGGTCGGGCATAAATGATAAGCGAGCGCAGTAAGTTTACCGAAGCCAGCATATCCGCACTCAGTTCGATCAATTGGATATTGAGTTACAGAGTTATGGTCGTCAAAAACGGTTATAGGCGCAAATGACTTCATTGCTTGCTCATAGGCTTTATGAGCTGGTTCAGATTGAAATATCAAAGGGGATAAAGAACATGCGTTAACGAGCCTTGGAATTTGCTCCTGATTTACCATGGCTAATTCAACGCCTCCAGACTCAAACTTTTCTCCTAATATCAAAATTGCTTCATTAGGCGGAAACGAGCTATCTTGATGACTATTTGCTGATACCATTTGTGTATAACTATTTTTGATTTGTTCGAAATGTTCGGCCAGCTCCGCAGTTGGTGTACCAATATCGATAGAATAAGTATTATCAGCTTGATTTACAGTGACTAATCCTGTTGGAACTGACGGTAATGACATGGGAATATCCCCTATTCAGCAAGTTGTTTTATAGCAATAAATATAAAATTGATGAGGTTTGCTAAGTGTTTTTCGGTTAAATCTATCGGTGAAATAAGTGCTTTTAATTCGTAGTGTTGCTCTGCCATACCAAGATTAAACTGTGCTGTTTCAACTTGAGCCATGGCTGTTGTTATGATAGGGATCAATACACTGGCTTTTTCAATTAATTGCCTTTCATTGAGAAAAATAGGACTCCATATCCACAGTCTATCGTTTTCAAGAGAAACATTAATGAGTACATTATTTTTTAATTGAACTTGAATCGTTGAAAAAGCATCGAAACGACCTAGTTTTTGCTTAGGAACACCAAGTAAAACAAACGATTGCTCGATAAGCTTTTTGAGATCTAAATGACTGTGACTTGAGAATGACAATGTTTCATTAATTCTCATATTAAGAAGGGCGCTATGCGGATCGTTGAATTTGATAATACGGTTCGCGAAAGCGTTAAGGAAGAGGTTTAGTATGAAATATGTTTAATGAATAGACTCATCATGAGTTCGCATGACAAGTCTATTTGCGATCAAAGGTATAAATAATGTGGCCAGCCGAGTAACCCATTTACCGCATGTTTATGCTCTAAGCGTTCTAATTTTTCAGGGGTTGCCCCTTGTTGTATTTGTTTTTGATACTGCTGAGCGAAGTTGATGGTACGACATATCGCCTGACTAAATTTCGGATTAAGATCAGCGCGAATTGTTTGTTCTAACTGTTCAGGAAGGTTGGATAAGGTTTTATCAACTACCTGACTGATATATTCAGCTTCAAGCCATTGAGCATCAATATTGACTTCTGCAATGCGCCTTTTAAGATCTTCTTTTACTTTACTCGTTACGCCAAAGAAAAGACGGTAAATAATGGCTTCGGCAAACATTTCTTCAATACTTTGACATTCCATAGGGTCAAAGATTGAATTGACAAAAAATAAACTTTTTAGCGCTTCACTAGCTTGTTGTGAATGGTGCTCTTTTACTGCACTTTCATAACAATCCCAACCGAGCCATTCGTCAGCGTCTACTGGTGCTGATACTTGCTCCATCAACATTTGGTCGACTTCACCATAAACAGATTTCGAATGAATAAGCTTATATTTACTAACAGAGGCTAACATAGTCCAGCCTTTCTGGAATGACTTCACTAAGCCATCAGGTTTTTTTAGTAACAGAATCGCCTTAACTTGGTCGTGCTGAGTTAACTCAGCTAATCCCAAACTGACAACGCCAATCACATCTTGTGATGCCTGCTCTAGTAAATGCATTTTATACTGGTTATAAAACTTATCCGCCAGTTTTAAGCTCATCAACACACCTTTGTGCTTGATTTGCTCAATATCCTCAGCAGATAAAATGGCTTCTTCAGCAGCAAATCTAAGTACTTTGGTCAAGAAAGGTGCTTGATTTGGATCTCTTAATACGATGTCATTGGCTGAACTGTCATTCATTGTAGCTGTCATTAAGCAATCCTTTAATCCAAGAAAGTGAACATGTCATCAACTTCTGAGAACGCTTCTTTACTGACGGTTTCATTCTTTTCTTTCGCTTGAGTGACGACTTCAGTGACGAATTTACCAATAATTGCTTGCCAGTTTGAATTTTCATTACGCAATAAGTTCTTGATGGCTTTTTCAACATCCGGTGCGAGTTCTTTAATTAAAGCCAGTAAGCTACGTGGATCATCAATTTCAAGGCTGTGAGCGTCTTCACCTTCTGTACGATCGGTATAGCCAACTGTTTCTTCATCGGCTTCATCATCAAATACATCAGCGATGTTGTTATTCAAGTCCGCTTCCGTTGGTGTAACTAACAGCTCGATAAAAGGAATCGAAAGATAAAATAAACCTGCGGGCTCTTCAGCGATGCACTCTAAAATTTCTTTTTGCTTTTCCTCATTGGGTTGTACACGAATGAGGTAAGTCATAAAATCGAACGTTTGTTGTGCCAATTCGTCGGCATTGGTTTTAATTTTTTCTTCCCAATACAGTGGTTGCTGACAAACAATATCTTTAATTTGCTCAGGGGTCATCAGCTCAGACATGATTGATGGACAAGAAATATCATGATTAGAGTTTATCTGAGTCAAAGTCACAATATCCATGTGCTCGATAACTTCAACCAATTGCTCGTCATTCATGGTGCTGGCTATCAATTCGAACTTTTTGCTGGCTTCTTTAGGTTCAACGTCAGCCAGTTGTTTTATTTCTTCTGCTGCTATTTCAATGAGACTATTCATTAATATTCCCCATCTGCGTCGTATTCATCGGTGTAGTATTCTGAGTCCATGTCATCATAATCATCTTGCTCATTGTCAGTATCATCTGACGTTTTAGGATCTGCCTGCTGTGGATCTAAAATCATCATTTCAAATAAGGCGGCACAACTTTGAATGAGTAAGCTTTCGGATTGTTCCTTGATGGCTTTGATCAAAGATATATCTTCATTATTGAAAGCAATACTGACTTTAAATTGATCCCAGTTTGGTTGAATATCATCTGCAAGCCACTGCTGCCATTGCGTATGAACTTGTTGTGGGAAACGGACATTGCCATAAAGTGCGACGATGAGATATTCAGGCAAAGTGTTAACCATAGCAGGATCAGCAAGCAAGGCTTTTTTCATGCTATTGGTATAAACACTTAATGCATCTGGCATATCAGGATCTTGATAAGATTCGATGTTATCTAACGCATCGGCTTTTAGCTGACGGACGTAGTCAAGTTTGAGATTGATGGTCATAAATAGCTCAGAAATAAAAATTAACAGTGAAATTTAGAAGTAGTCGTTCCAAATTTCGCGCATGGCTTGTTGGGGATCTTTAACGATGACGTTTTTAAAATCACGAACAAAGGCATTGCGGGATTTAGGATTAGACAAAATATCGTAGGCAGCTTGAATGCGATGTAACGTCTCTGCTGCTTGCGCTTTCTCATCTTCATTGGCATTAAGCAGTTTATCTGGATGGTATTTATTTGATAGTCGCTTGTAAGCGCGTTTTATCTCATTGTCTTTTGCATTAGGTTTGATACCTAATACACTGAAATGATTGATCATATAGTTATCCGTATGCTTACTAGTTTGATGTTAATATCGATGAGGGAGGAGAGTTAAGGCAATATTGCCTTATGAAGAGTTTTCCCCAAACGAGAATAATAGCAAAACTTACGGATAAACAGCAATTTTTCACTGTATTTTTTCACTCGGGAGCATCACATAGCACATTGATAATAGAATGAATGTCGAGAAGCTATAAGCTTTCATTTGCGTTGTTCCTGAACTTGCCCACATGGCAAACCATTCTGAAGCAATAATTGCAAATCCTAAATACCATATTAACAGGGCAACTGTTGTACCCATAATGTATAACGATTGCCCTAACTGAAAACTAGGTTGGCTGACGTTACGGAGCATGATAAGGCTAGCCACTAGCATTATAACTCCGGCAGTGATCTCTCCAGCAATAATGGCAATGTAGAACAACAGCTGTAAAGAAGGATCAGTTATTGCTCTACTGGCAATAGGAGAGGGATCGAACCAAGCAGGCATGCCACTCATCGACAATACTTTATTGACTAAGCCGTAATTAGAGTTGAAATCAATTAGATTGTCATAACCGACCATTAAGCAAAAAATAGCAACACAAAAGGCAATGATAGCTTTAGATAGGTGGAACGTTTTGTTTAACATAAGATCTAATACCTTCAAGTGGTTACTAAAAAATATAGACCATAAAAGAAAAGGGTGAATCATTGTTTACTTGAGACGCGAGTGATCTCATCAATGAGGTGTTTTCCTGAGCTTATTGCGAGTCTGTTCTGAATAAAGCGTGACATTGGTGCTCTCGTTTCATTGATAATAAGACGCTCGAATATCTCCTTTTCAGCAATATGAGATGTGTTTATTATGTAATTGGCTAAGTAGTTTTGAAATAGGTTACTATAGTAATTTGCTCCATTATTGATCAGACCAGAAAAATTAATTGGGTAGGCTATTGTTTCGGAATAACTAAATGTTCCTATATCACGATAAGCTGCAAGTGCAATGTGACTTTTTAGTAACTCTATGTGCTGATGGTATTGTTGCGCTAGCTTGGATCTGGGACTGGAAGTTATGTATTTATTCGATAACTTTTTTAGCAGGATTTTATTTAACCAGATTGTTGCCAATTTATCATAATCGCTATTGCTAATTGCTCGACTGGTTAGATAGTCGTGGGGTGCATCAGCGTAATTGGTTATTAATAAACTAAATTTTTGTATAAGCCGATGTAGCTGCTTTTCATTGATAATTGAGCTTGGAAGTATTAACGCCGCTTGTGCAAATTGATGACCGATAACTGGGTGCCTCATCATTTGAAGTGTTGGTTTGATCTTTGGTTGATTTACCAATTTAAGATATACATCACCGAGTAATCTCTGATGGTGCCAAAGTCTAATATTTTCTGGGTTGATCCATTCCGCTGTAATTCCAAAAGACGTCATCGCACTGAGTAGATCAAGCAATAGGATATTGCTGTCATAGTGAAGTTTTGCACTATCTGCACGTTTCAACGCTTGAGCAATATTCCAAGGTGACAGTTTATCTTTATCTTCTATTTTATTTAAAAAGTACGCAACTTGCTTAGCTGATGTCAATAAATTATAAGAAAGTTGCTGCTGCAAACTATTTGAATAATCGAATTTTTTGGCTTGTTGGTTACGCAAGTCAATGACTTTAGTTAGAAGTTGAATATTGGATTGTTGTCGGGAGTACTTTTGCCATACAGACTTCCTGCAATGCTCACTTTTTTCTGTCAGCATTAATTGAGCGAGTGCTTTATGTGATGTAATAATTGTGTTTGAGCTAGTGGTGCATTTGTCTTTGCTGTCGATGATGATTTTTTTTATTGGTTGTTTTTGCTTGAAACTTGCCTCTGCAATACGCAACTGTGACAAATAGTTTTCAGAGCCGTGGCGTTCGACTTCATATTTTAGTTGATCCGCAAGTTGCTTATGGTCATTTTTTCCGGTCTTTCTCAATCTTTCAATAAAGACTTTCTTTTGAACATTAGGCAAAAACTGGTGCCATTGATCAGATAACCTAATTTGGCAATTTAGTAATAATGAATGCTGATCTACAACTTTCTGTGACTTGATGACTCTCAGCAGATCGTTGAGATTATTCACCAGCAGACTGCTGCGGACAAACCTTTCGACATCAACATCTAAATTAGATGTTTGTATTAAAGGCGTTAATTGTAAATTGAGACATTGAGAGCGAAGAAAGCTGACTGTGCTTGAGTTAGTGTTTGAATAAACAGAAAAGCAGCACAAGTAAGTTGTCATTGTTAATAACAACATTGCTGGCAAGCAAGTTATCTTTCTCATATCAATGTCCATTTGAGAAACCGTTTAAGTGCCAGATAGTTATCGGGCACTCTTAGTTTACCTTTTAGTTGCAATTATGGTTGCTCGTTTGGGGGCAGGATGACCTTCAATGGTTTTCGTCACATCATTAGGATCGAGGAAATCAACCAGCGACTCAAATTGCATCCATTGTGTTTTTCTTTGCTCTGCCAGTGAAGTGGTGTCTTGGTCGACACACTTGACGTCAACAAAATCACACTTTTTCAACCAAGATATGAGTGCATCGACAGAAGGTAAAAACCATACATTATTCATTTTTCCATAGCGCTCTGGCGGCACTAATACCGTATTTTCATCACCTTCTACGACTAAAGTTTCCAAAACGAGCTCGCCACCTGCACGTAATTGATCTTTAAGTTGCAATAAGTGATCAATGGGGGAACGTCGATGATACAACACACCCATAGAAAAAACGGTATCAAAAGCGTCTAATTTCGGTACATCTTCAATGCCTAACGGAAGCAAATGAATAGGTAATGTTGGATCAATCAAGCGTTTAACGGCTTCAAATTGACATAAAAATAAGTCAGATGGGTCAATGCCGACGACTCGTTTGGCCTTTTCACCAAGCATGCGCCACATATGATAACCACTGCCGCAGCCGACATCGAGGATGGTTCGATTTTCTAATGATGATATATGTGGGCTAACTCGATCCCACTTCCAATCACTTCGCCATTCTGTATCAATATGAATACCATGGATATGAAATGGGCCTTTGCGCCAAGGTTGGAGTAACTTCAATAAGTTAGTAAGTTTCTCCTTTTCGCCTGTCGACAACTGTTCACCGGAGCCAATGGTTACGCTGTCTTTTAGATTGAGAACATCAGGTGTCGGGCAGTGGAGTTTATTGAGCACCTTTTCCCACTTCGGCAAGCTTCCATGTTTATGATTACGTTGCCAGTTGCCTAAAATAGCCGGTAACGTCTCTAACCAATGATTGAGGTTAGAGTCAGCGATCTGCTGATAAAAGGATGTAAAATTAATCATTTTATTGCCACCATGGATGCAAAGTTGAAGCATTGATACCAAAGGTTAACGTGGTTAAATCCGCTGTTTGACAGCCTTTGTTGATGAATTTGCAGCGTATCTGGGCGCATAACATCTTCCAAAGCGGTTCTTTTTTGGCTGATCTCTAATTCACTGTAGCCATTGGCGCGTTTGAAGTCTAAATGTTGTTCATCCAGTAGTTGCTGAATATGAGGATCTTCAAATCTGAGCTTTTCAGAAATAATCAATATGCCGCCTTTATTGAGCCCTTGGTATATTTTATCAATGAGCTCGTCGCGCTCCGTTGGACACAAAAACTGTAGGGTAAAATTAAGAATAACCATTGAGGCATTGTTAATGTCGATTTCTTGAATATTACTGCACACGAGCTCGACATCAATGTCGCTAACATAAGCGTTAATGTGTTCTTGACAGCGTTCTATCATTGATGGGCTGTTATCTACCGCGACAATTTTGCAACTCTGATGATGGACATTTCGCCTTACTGAAATAGTTGCAGAACCTAAAGAGCAGCCTAAATCGTAGATATTTGTACTCGGCTTTACATAAATGTTTGCGAGATCACCAATTGTATTAATAATGCGTTCGTAGCCAGGTACTGAGCGTTTGATCATGTCATCAAATACACCCGCCACTTTATTATCAAAACGGAACTTTTCAATTTGCGTGTTGGGATTGGAGTAAATCTTGTCTTTTTGTTGGTTCATTACGGCATCTTTTAAAGAAAAACAGTCTATTTTACCGAAGCAATGCTCTGTTCTTCAAGTATTGTCGAAATGGTCTAGTAATCTGATTCAAAATTAGTTTTAATAGATTGAAACAACATTTACGTAACATGTTATTGTGTGCTAAGGACTGGCCTTGAAAATACGTTTTCGTTTATTTTTGTTCATTTTTTTTTATGTGTTTTTAGGGAAAAGTTTTGCCGAAAAGCCGCTTATCATTGCTGTTGGTGATGATAGTTATCCATATCAGTTTAGAGATGATAACGGTAAACCTGCGGGATACTTAGTTGATTTGTGGCGGCAGTGGTCAAAACAAACCGGACAAGCAGTTACCTTTGTTAACTATCCATGGAATGAATCAATTGAAGCGGTTAAACGTGGTGATGCAGATGTGCATGCGGGCCTAGCGAATACCCCGACAAGAGCATCATTATTTCAGTTTTCAAAACCCATCGTTCAAGTAAAAACCCAATTATATGTTCATTACTCTATAGGTAAAAAATCACGTGTTGAGCAATTATCACCGTTCAATATTGGCGTGGTACTCGGCTCTGCTCACCAAGAGATATTGAAAAAGATGGGGCTCAATTTCACTCTTAAACAATATCCTTCAAAAAGCGATTTACTCGACAATGCGATCAACCAAAATGTTTATGTATTCGCTGGTCTCGAGGGGTTCATTCGAAAACGCGCCCGCCAACAAGATATCTTTGAGTTATTTCCTTCTGAAAATCGTTTTGATCTGCAAACTGGTTTTCTTTATCCCGGCATACTTGATAAAAACAGTGCGTTGGTCAAACGTATTGATACAGGTTTGAGTAAAATTCCACAGTCCAAATATCGACAAATCAAGCAAAAATGGTTGGGGATGCAAGACAGTGCATCCGGAATCAGCATCGAACTGAAAAAAAATCAGAACCCTTTTTCAGATGTAGGAACTGATGGTTTACCTCATGGATTCTTTGTGGATTTATGGCGATTATGGGGCATGAGCAATAATGTAGCGGTTAATTTTGTTTTTGCAGATGAAAATGATCGTTCTGCAAACAAGATGACTGGTGATTTTGAAGTTACCTTATCAAATGTTGATGGCAGTGTTGTTGAAAATGAGCTATCAAAAGTGTGGCGGATTTATGACATTAAACATCGTTTATTTGTGTATAACACACCTTTAGAAAAATTAGACGAGTTAAGTCATTCGCCCATCGGAGTGTTAGAGCGGGTGAGTTATTTGCCTGCATTGAAACGTCAACAGCCCAATGCAAAGATAGAATATTTCAAGACACTTGCTTCCATGATAGCAGCGGCTAAGCGCGGTGAAATTCGAGGCTTTATCTCTCCAGCAACACTCACGCAGCACCAATTATTGAAGAATAAAATCTGGGCCGATTTTTATCAAGAGCCGAGAGTCGAATTTATTACACCTGTGCATGTGCTGATAAATCCGCAAAATATCGGGTTAGCGCGTCGGTTAAGTAAAGGGTTTACTAAAATTGAACAAAAAGACTTAGTCGATATTGAAAGAAAGTGGGTATTAAATCCTGCTGATCAATTGATCTCGCCTCATGAATCAAAGTTGTCACTTTCAGATCAACAAAAAAACTACCTGAACAGCTTAGGTTTTTTAAAAATGGGTTATCTTCGAAATTGGGCTCCTATGGAGTTTAGTGATGAAGACAATCAGTTTTCAGGCGTCAACAAAGATGTGATAGAGCATATTCAGCAACATTTGAACATTGCAATTGAACCTATTGCTTTTGACAATTGGCCCAGTTTATTTGAAGCATTGAAACATGGCAGGATTGATCTGGCTGGAAGTATGGCACGCAGTTCAGATAGAGAAGGAAAAGTCAGATTTACCGATACTTATTGGCCGACATCGTGGGCCCTAGTATCGAACATTGAACATATTGGATTGTTTAGTTTAAAACAATTAACTAAACATAGAGTTGCGGTGGTAGAAGGCTATGCATTAGCTGAAAAGATTATGGCAAGAGAGCCTAATATGAAACTAATGTTAGTGCCAAACAGTGAAGCAGGTGTAAAAGCGATTGCCGATGGCAGTGCGGATGTTTTTATTGATAAGTTGATGACGTTATCTTTAATAATGAATTCGTCGCAATATTATAATTTAAACATTTCAATTCTCCCTGAACTGAGCATTCAACATAGTCATTTTGGGGTAAATCCGCAATATGAACCACTTATTCCATTAATGAATTTAGCGTTAGCGCAACTTGATCAAGCGAAAAGGCGAAAAATTTATCAACGCTGGATCCCTGATAGCGCAAGTCATGCTGATATTATCTATAAAAAGTGGTTTCAATACACAGCAATGGCATTAACACTGTTGATTATTGCTTTTGTTGTTTATTGGTATATTAATCGCCAATTAACACGCGAAATTATTCGTCGGCAAAACGTTGAGAAAAAAGTTCAATACTTGAACACGCATGATAATTTAACGGGGTTATTGAATCGCAGGTTATTGGATGACAGATTGACTAATGCTGTGTTGACGCACAGCCGAGAACAAACTCGATTTGCTGTCATGTTCATTGGTATTAATAATTTTAAGCTGATCAATGAAACACTCTGTCATAAAGTGGGTGATGAGTTTTTAATTGGTATTGCGAATGCTTTAGCGGGAACTTTCAGGCGTTCAGATACCTTAGCGCGTTTTTCCAGTAATGAATTTGTGGTGATTTTAAATCGTGCTCAAGATTTTGATGCTGTCTGCCAAGTTGCTGAAAACGCATTAGCAGCAATTTCAAGGGTTATCGAGCTACAGATACCGACCTTACCAATTACCGCGAACATTGGTATTGCTTTTTACCCAATGGATGCTGATAACCCGATTGAAATATTAAAACAAGCAGATCAGCTCAAACGAAAAGCAAAGCAATTACGAGAAAATAGTTACATGACCAATTAAATTGTTGATAGTTGCTTATTTGCTAACCGACCATAACCAATACTGCTTTGGTTGTGGTCGTTTACTATCTATAATACCATTCAACATTAATATGAATGGAATCGCACCAGAATCCATTTCTCGGAACACCGTAATTCCAAATAACAATTATCGAATTGAAGGAAAGATAGATGCGCAGTCATTATTGTGGAGACGTGAACAAAGCACACGTTGGACAAGAAGTTACCTTAGTGGGTTGGGTTAATCGTAGTCGCGATCTTGGTGGCGTAGTATTTTTAGATTTACGTGATCGTGAAGGTGTGATCCAAGTTGTTTATGATCCAGATTTACCTGAAGTGTTTGATGTTGCAAGCAGCTTGCGCGCTGAATTTTGTGTACAAGTAAAAGGCTTAGTCCGAGCGCGTCCTGACAGCCAAGTTAATGCAGACATGAAAACAGGCGAAATTGAAGTGCTTGGCAAAGAACTCTCAATCATCAATAAGTCAGCGCCATTGCCACTGAGTATGGATAACCATCAAAATAACAGTGAAGAGCAACGATTAAAATATCGCTACTTAGATCTTCGTCGCCCTGAAATGGCGGAGCGTTTGGTCTTCCGTTCTAAAGTGACCAGTGCAGTGCGTCGTTTCCTTGATGACAATGGCTTTTTAGATATTGAAACCCCTATTTTGACTAAAGCAACACCAGAAGGTGCGCGTGACTATTTAGTACCAAGCCGTACTTATAAAGGCCAGTTTTTTGCACTGCCTCAATCACCACAGATCTTTAAGCAATTACTAATGATGTCGGGTTTTGATCGCTATTATCAAATTGTGAAATGTTTCCGTGATGAAGATCTACGTGCCGATCGTCAGCCTGAATTTACTCAAATCGATATCGAAACATCTTTCATGACTTCTGAGCAAGTGATGGAAAAAACCGAAACTATGGTTCGTAGCTTATTCAATGAATTACTGAATGTAGATTTAGGCGAGTTCCCTCGTATGAGTTATGCAGAGGCCATGCGTCGTTATGGTTCAGATAAGCCTGATTTACGAAATCCTTTAGAACTTGTTGATGTTGCTGATCTTGTAAAAGATGTCGAGTTTGCAGTATTTAAAGGACCTGCCAATGACGATGAAGGACGTGTCACAGCATTACGTATTCCGCAAGGTGCAAAACTATCACGTAAAAATATCGATGAATACACAAAGTATGTTGGTATTTATGGCGCGAAAGGCTTAGCTTGGATGAAAGTCAATGACTTGGATGCGGGAATGGAAGGCATTCAATCACCTATTTTAAAATTCTTAAGCGAAGATATTGTTAACGCGGTTGTCGATCGCACTCAAGCTAAGACTGGCGATATTATTTTATTTGGTGCAGATAAAGCCAATGTTGTTGCTGAAGCAATGGGCGCGTTACGTTTGAAAGCCGGTGAAGACTTTGAGCTGCTACAAGGTGAGTGGAAACCACTTTGGGTGGTTGACTTCCCAATGTTTGAAAAACACAACGGCAGTTTGCATGCCGTACACCATCCATTTACCGCACCACGTGGTATTACCCCTGAACAATTAGAAGCAGATCCTGCCAATCAAGTGTCAGATGCTTATGATATGGTATTGAATGGTTGTGAATTAGGTGGTGGTTCTGTTCGTATTCATAATGCGGATATGCAGGCTGCTGTATTTAGAATCCTTGGTATTTCAGACGAAGAAGCTAATGAAAAATTTGGCTTCTTACTTGAAGCATTACGTTATGGTACACCACCACACGCAGGTTTAGCCTTTGGTTTAGACAGAATCATTATGTTAATGACTGGCGCTCAATCGATCCGCGATGTGATGGCATTTCCAAAGACAACTACGGCAGCTTGTCCGCTAACCAATGCTCCAAGCTTTGCAAACCCTGAACAACTTAAAGAGTTAGGAGTTGAGACCATTGTTAAAGCTGAAGTAACAGAATAATTAACTAACTCCTATTACACTAAAAACTGGGGCTTATGCTCCAGTTTTTCTTACAAGAAGGAAAATATGATGGCCGGACATAGTAAGTGGGCGAATATAAAACATCGTAAAGCCGCCCAAGATGCCAAGCGCGGGAAATTATTTACTAAGCTTATTCGTGAGTTGACGGTTGCCGCAAAAGAAGGTGGCTCTGATCCGGATGCCAATCCAAGACTAAGAACAGCCATTGATAAAGCGCTAGCAGGAAACATGACCCGTGATACGATTGAGCGTTCAGTAAAGCGTGGTGCAGGCGAACTTGAAGGACAACAAGTTGACGTTATCTTGTATGAAGGCTATGGCCCGGGTGGAACAGCAGTGATGGTTGAAACCATGACAGACAATCGTAATCGAACGGTTACGGGTGTTCGTCATGCTTTTAATAAATCAGGTGGCAACTTAGGCACTGATGGTTCGGTATCTTATTTATTTACTAAACAGGGTATTCTAGTCTTTGCCGCTGGTGTCGATGAAGATGCACTCATGGAGGCGGCGTTAGAAGCGGGTGCCGAAGACGTAATAACCAATGATGATTCAAGTATTGAAGTCATCACTACACCGAAAGAATTCTATGAGGTTCGAGAAGCATTAATTACTGCAGGGTTTGAACCTGAACACGATGAAGTGACATTAACCGCTTCGACCAAAGCAGAACTTGATGCAACCACGGCTGAAAAATTTATGCGTTTAGTTGACATGTTAGAAGAGCATGATGATGTTCAGGAAGTCTATCATAATGCCGATATTTCAGATGAAATTATGGAACAGCTAAGTTAATCACTTGGTAAGTAAAAGGCTGAGGAATATGCCAATAATTTTGGGTGTGGATCCTGGTTCACGCATAACTGGCTATGGTGTCATTGAGTTTAGCGGACGTCAGCAAACCTATCTTGGTAGTGGCTGTATCCGTACCAGTGGCGATGATCTTTCAGGTCGATTACAACAAATTTTTACCGGACTGAGTGAAATCATTCGTCAATATCAGCCTGAATACTTTGCCATTGAACGCGTGTTTATGGCGAAAAATGCCGACTCAGCCCTAAAGCTTGGCCAAGCAAGAGGTGCTGCGATTGTGGCGGCGACTAATGCTGAACTGCCCGTAGCAGAGTACTCTGCTACGCAAATTAAAAGTGCAGTGGTAGGAACGGGACGAGCCCAAAAAGTTCAAGTACAGCACATGGTCCAGCATCTATTAAAATTACCTGCAGCACCACAAGCCGATGCCGCTGATGCTCTGGGTGTAGCACTTTGCCATTACCATACGATGCAAAGTTTGATTTCGATGGCAGGACAAGCAAAATCACGAACATATGGACGATACAAATGATAGGTCGAATTTCCGGAATACTTTTTGATAAACAAGCCCCTGAAATCATGATTGATGTGCAAGGCGTTGGCTATGAGTTGCAAGTGCCGTTAACTTGCTTCTATGAATTGCCCGAATTATCACAACCTGTCAGCTTATTTACCCATTTTGTGGTAAGAGAAGATGCGCAGCTTTTATATGGTTTTACGACTAAGCAAGAGCGAGCGTTATTTCGGTTGCTGATAAAAACGAATGGCGTTGGTCCTAAACTGGCACTCACCATTATGTCTGGCATGACTGCGGCAGAGTTTGTCAATTGTGTTGAGCGTGACGACATTGCAACATTAGTTAAATTGCCCGGTGTTGGTAAGAAAACTGCTGAGCGTTTGTTGGTAGAGATGCGTGATAAATTGAAGTCTTTGATGGAAGCTTCTGTTGGCTCAGAACGTGAGTTTGTTTTGAAAACGGATTATAACCCTCAAGCAGATGTGAATACCGCTGAAGAAGATGCGATTGCCGCGTTAGTGGCATTAGGATACAAGCCAACTCAAGCAAGCAAGTCAGTTTCGTCGGCATACCAAGACGGTATGGATTCAGAAACCTTGATTAAAGCTGCGTTAAAGTCAATGCTTTGATAGCGGTGGCTAACGGATTGTAGGAAATTTCGATGATTGAAGCAGATAGACTGATAAAGCCTCAGAGTGAACCACAAGATGAAGTCATTGATCGGGCGATGCGGCCTAAACGTCTCGATGAATATACTGGTCAGAATGAAATTCGTGAACAGTTAAAAGTTTTCATACAAGCGGCTAAAAATCGTCATGAACCGCTCGATCATATGCTGATTTATGGTCCGCCGGGTTTAGGCAAAACTACCATGGCAATGATTGTGGCCAATGAGATGGACGTCAACATTAAATCCACATCTGGTCCGGTATTAGAAAAAGCTGGGGATCTAGCGGCATTGTTGACGAATCTTGAAGAAGGGGATGTGTTATTCATTGATGAAATTCATCGACTCAGCCCTGTTGTAGAAGAAGTACTTTATCCTGCGATGGAAGATTATCAACTGGATATTATGATTGGTGAAGGGCCAGCAGCACGCTCCATTAAATTGGATTTACCGCCGTTTACTCTTGTGGGCGCGACAACTCGTGCAGGCGCATTAACCTCACCATTAAGAGCACGATTTGGCATTCCGTTACGATTAGAGTTTTATAACAATGAAGATTTAACCACTATTGTTACCCGCTCAGCAAAAGTGATGGATTTAAAAATGGAAGCTGAAGGGGCATTTGAAGTGGCTAGACGTTCACGAGGTACGCCAAGAATTGCTAACCGTTTACTGAGACGAGTACGTGATTACGCTGAAGTGAAACATGACGGGGTTATTTCAAAAAGTGTGGCGGCTCATGCTTTAGATTTATTGGATGTTGATGCGGAAGGCTTTGATTATATGGATCGTAAATTGCTGCTAGCCATTATTGACAAATTCAGCGGTGGTCCAGTTGGTCTGGATAACCTTGCTGCTGCCATTGGCGAGGACAGGGATACCATTGAAGATGTGCTGGAGCCATTCTTAATTCAACAAGGCTTTATTCAACGAACTCCAAGAGGCCGTGTGGCAACACCAAGAGCATATCAACATTTTGATATGCCGATCCAAGACGCTTAGATCCGCCTATTTATGAAACTGGCTGTTTCATCGAAAAGTAGCAGCTAGTTCTAATTAACCATCGAAAAAATTATCACTTCTCAACAATAACTCCACGCTTAACGTCACCAATGCAATGTCTTGGTTCGCAATACATAGCATTAATCACGATTTCCTTGAATACATAAAGAGGAATACTTCATTGTATTCAGTCTGTATTCAGTGATATTCAATAGAATGTGAGATAGATCTAATACAAATTT
>JBMYXI010000020.1:0-45409 GCA_049608225.1 Parashewanella sp. | reverse complement strand
TGCGGGAGTGGTGGAATTGGTAGACACGCCAGATTTAGGTTCTGGTGCCGCAAGGTGTGAGAGTTCAAGTCTCTCCTCCCGTACCATTATTCGGAGAATAGATTATAGATTGGGATATCGCCAAGCGGTAAGGCACCGGGTTTTGATCTCGGCATTCCCAGGTTCGAATCCTGGTATCCCAGCCATATTTAGCTCTGTCCTTGACAGAGCTTTTTTGTTTTCAGCTTTCATTCAACAAACATTCATTATACTTCAAGAAGTTAATCACAAATTATCCTTGGATATGAAAAACTCTACTCATGCTGGTCAAGCGATATACAATAAGTTCATCCTAAGCATTTACGATTTGTGGGTATTAGGTATTTCCAATCGATTTTTTTGGCGTTGCCCAACTCGCCATATTCGGCGCTTATTTAAATTACACACGAGCACAAATCATCTGGATGTCGGTGTTGGAACTGGTTTTTATCCAGCTAAAGAATTATCAAAAACGCCACGTCGATACGCACTGCTCGATTTAAATCAAAATAGTTTAGATGCAACATCAAAACGAATTGCTTATTTTTCTCCCGAAAAAGTCAACGCCGATGTCTTATCACCTATCGTTTACCAAGGTGAAGCTTTTGACTCCATCAGTCTAAATTACCTACTTCACTGCTTACCCGGCGATATGACTTCGAAAGCTACTGTTTTTCTCAACCTCACACCTCTTTTAACATCCAATGGCATACTTTTTGGTAGTACCATTTTAGGACGTGGTGTCAGATTCAATTATTGCGCGAGCAAATTGATGAGTTTATATAATCAAAAAGGGTTCTTTTCCAATACTAATGATGATCTGCAAGGTTTAAGAAATGGACTTGAGCAACACTTTGAAGAAGTAGACATTAACGTGATCGGTTGTGTTGCTCTATTTACAGCCAAAAAGTTGCTGACAACAAAATGACTTCTGAAAAATAATCAACGGTTCATCAACATCAACGCAGCTCGACCAATCAGCATTGCAATGCATTGCTCACCATCTTCACCCAAACTTTGCTGAGCTTGCGAATTGGCGCTACTGATTGCTTTAAACTGTTTAATTTTACAACCAGTATAACCACATAAGCTAAAAAACAATTTTAATACCGCTTGGTATTTTTCTTTCTTTAAGGCAGAACTCCAGCTGGTAGTGAGAGCTTCGGTACTGCTAAAATCGAGTGCTTCGACAAAGAACTCAGAGATTTGTTCGTCCAGTTTAACTAAAAAATCAGTCTTTTTTGGAAAGTGATGACTAATGCCAGTTCGGCTGATCCCTGTTGCATCTGAAAGCGTTGTATAAGACATGGCTTCAAAGCCAATAGTGAGTATTTGATTAAGCGCTTCTTCCGTGATTTGCTTAATAGTAAGCTCTGTCTGAGATTTTGAGCGCTTTGCCATACATTTTCCTACCTGTTAGAAACGATTATGGCTTGAGCTTATCAAAGGGTTGTTGTGAGTTCTTCTTTAATAATCAAGTCATTCAGGCAGGATTCAGTTTACCGTCATGATGCTTTATAAATTTAATGAATCAATAATTGCAGAACTTCTTTTAATCCCTAATACCTGTAACAAAGTAGGCTTTAAGTAACGCGCTAATTCAGGCCGACGCCAATAAAGGTACTCTGGTAACGCTGTTGTGGTGTTCGAGCCGAAAAGAACATTTAGAAGACTGGCTAGCTCCCTAAATCGCTCATCTCCTATCATTGATATTTTTGGCAAACAATCCTCAGCAAAAGCTTGATAGCTGCTAAAGTTTGCAACTTGCGAAGGCGTATATTGGTTCAACACTTGTAATAGATACGGTGAACTCCAGTGGGTTACATTACTCGGCTCGTTGATCACCGCAAGATTACGTCGATGATATTGCTGCCAAGCTAGATCGAAATGATTGTATTCTTTGGTACTGCGCCATAATACATATATGTCAGCCAACCATTCATGTTGATATTCTGAAAGTTCTGTTGAAGAAATAAGATGCTGCAGCGATTGGTTTTCAAGATGACCTATTTCATGCCATAAGCTCAACTTAGCTTGTTGATGTAAAGGCAGGGCAAGCTCAGTAGTACCAATAAAACTGACCATTTCATCCGGTGTATGACGCCCGCTCAATACCACCACGCCTGCAACTGACGAATGGTCAAGAGGCAATACCATTGCATGTTGTTGCTGCATCATATTAACAATGAATTTTGGACGCTGAGGGAGCTGCTTTTGTGCTGTATCTGGCAATTGCGATATACATCCGTTGAGACTGTTAATATCGCAAACCAATGCCTCTTTATCTTGGACATCAACCCAAAAGCTTGCTGCAGAAAACAGCAATACGTTAATCACTGCTTAGCCATAATATTTTCAATAATTGCCGTTGTAGAAACACCGTCTTCAAATCCAAGAACCTTGACTTCCCCTCCTGCAGCCATTACTTCTTTACCGCCAGCAATGTCTTCAACTTTGTAGTCACCACCTTTCACTAACACGTCAGGTAATAACTCGCTGATGACTCGTTGTGGCGTATCTTCGGTAAAAGGCACCACCCAATCGACAGAGCTAAGCCCAGCCAAGACAGCCATGCGTCTTTCAACAGGGTTTACTGGTCTGTCAGAGCCTTTTAAACGGCGAACAGAATCATCATCGTTTACTGCGACAATGAGTCGATCACCCAACTCTCTTGCTTGACTCAAATAACTCACATGACCTGCATGCAATATATCAAAGCAACCGTTGGTCATAACCACCTTTTCGCCTGCTGCTTTTGCTTGAATTAAGGTATTTAGTAACTGCTCCTCGGTTACCACGCCCACCCCTGCTTCACCATGATGTAAAGACAAGGCTTGGATAAGCTCTAAACGAGAAACGGTTGATGTACCTAACTTGGCAACCACAATACCTGCTGCAGTATTCGCTATCGCACAAGCGTCGGCAATATCGCTGCCCGCAGCGATACACGTTGCTAATGCAGAAATAACCGTATCACCAGCCCCTGTCACGTCATAAACTTCACGAGCGACCGTTGGAATATGCAATTCAGTGTTATCTTGGCGAATGAGCGTCATGCCTTTCTCTGAGCGAGTCACTAAAATAGCGTCAATGTCAAACTGCTTCAATAACGCTTGAGCTTTTTGCTCTAAGTCTTTCTCAGAACAGACTTTACCAACCACAGCTTCAAATTCAGACAAATTCGGTGTTAATAAACTGGCTCCTTGGTAGCGAGAAAAGTCACTGCCTTTCGGGTCAACGAGTACTTCAATTCCTTTGCTGCGAGCCAATTGGATAAAAGCTTGTGGGGAATCAATCGCGCCTTTTGCATAATCAGACAATACAACAACATTAACACTATCGAGCAATTTTTCAGATTGAGATAATAAGTCATGACTATGTGCAGACGAGAATGGTTCCTCAAAATCTAAGCGAATAAGCTGCTGGTGACGTGACATCACTCTCAACTTTGTGATGGTTGGCTTATCTGTTATCTCCAACCACTTAGGCGTCACATTTTGCGCCTGTAAACCTGAGGTGAGTGCTTGGGCAGTTTCATCTTTACCAACGATACCCGCGAGCTGCACTTGCCCACCAAGACTTGCGATATTAAGCGCCACATTGGCCGCACCACCAGGCCTATCTTCCACTTGGTCAATCTTAACCACAGGAACTGGTGCTTCAGGCGAAATACGGCCTGTCGGTCCAGTCCAATAACGGTCTAACATTACATCACCAACCACTAACACTTTGGCACTTTCAAACGCAGGTAGATTTACCTTCATCGCACTTTAATCTTCGACAAAAAATATTGCTTTGATTGTACCTAACTTTAGCTAGGGTTAGAATATCGATAATATTATTTTGTGATAGTTAGTTATGAGAGTCAGTTGTGGTAGATAAGGCTAATTTTTCAATTCATTTATTACACCCTAAGTACTGGTTACTCTGGTTTGGTGTCGGATTAATGCGTTTAACGCAATTACTGCCATTATCATTACAGATGAAAATCGGGGCGAGTATTGGTCGATTAGCCCTAAAACTGATTGCCAAACGAGCAAAAACAGCAAAGCGCAATTTAGAGTTATGCTTTCCTGACATGCCAGCAGCTCAGCAAGATAAATTATTAACCCAAAATTTTGAAGAAACAGGTAAAGCCATTTTCGACACCATCAATGCATGGTGGTGGAGTGATAACCGTATTCAAAAACACATGATGCTTAAAGGCCAGCAATACGTTAAAGACACCCTCGATAGTGGTCAAGGTGTCATTTTATTTGCTGTGCATTGCTTACCACTGGAAATGGGTGCGCGTATTATTGGTCAGTTTCAGCCTGGAATTGGTGTTTATCGCCCTCACAACAATAAAGTCATGGAATACTTGCAAGTAAAGGGACGTTTGCGCTCAAACGATGGCTTAGTTCCCAAACGTGAAATGAAAAAAATGGTACGTTGTTTACGAAATGCTCAAATGATTTGGTATACCGCTGATCAAGATTTTGGCCGTTCAAGTGCAGTATTTATTCCGTTTTATCAAGTTAAGCAAGCAGCAACCATTACTGGTGCAACAACTCTCGCTAAACTTGGAAAAGCCAAAGTGATCCCTCTGTTTGTTGAGCGCGATGCCGATGACAATGGCTATCAAGTTGAATTTATGCCTCCACTTGACGATTTCCCTGGCGAAAATGAAACAGCGGATGCCATTCGAGGCAATCAAATAATTGAACAGCTTATCGATCGTAATCCTCAACAATATATGTGGCTACATAGACGCTTTAAAACTCGTCCAGATGAAAATAGTCCAAATTTATACGAGTAATACCCAATAGCTATTCCACTTTACAGTATCTACTCTAATAAATTCATAAAGTTAAGGTTTTCATTTGACGAGTCATAACTATACTTGAGTGGATTATTTATCGGAGAAAGTATTATGAAATACTGTTTAGCGACGTTACTACTGTGTTCATCTTTTCATGTATTAGCACAAGACAATCATGCTTTGGCTGTGGCTTTGAATGTGGGAAATACTTCAAGTAATTCCAATACAATTGAAACAGATAATGGAAAAATAGGCTTCGACCTTTCTTATCGCTATCAATTTCAAGGCCCTTGGGGAGTTGAAGCAGGTTATAAATGGGTTGACACCGAACCATTAGAATTAATTTTTAATGATGTCCTTAACATTTCAGCATTAGACGGCATTGATAGCTTTAGACTTGCAGGGGTGTATGCTTATCCGATGTCAGAACGTAATCGCGCAGTATTTAAAATAGGTGCACAACGCTTCAGCAATGAATTCGATCAAAAAATATCGAAAACAGAAACCAAAAGTTACACTCAAAATGGCGTGGGTATTTATGGTGCGATTGGCTGGCAATATCAGTTTGATTTTGGTGGTGAAATTAACTTTATCTATGATTACAGTAAAATGGATAAAGTGAATTTAAAAACCTTTAATCTTGGCTTTGGTTATCGTTTTTAATTTTACGTTTGATTGAAAGTATAAGCCTATCGAGTTTGGCGGGCTTATTCTTTCGGTAATTGAATACCAACACTGGTTAAATTATCTTCACCATCCACTTCTGCTACCACCCAACGTAAAGATTGCCAACGAAATTGGTCACCCACCACTGGCGTGTTCCCCACCTTTTTAATAAACAAATCGCCCACTTTCCAATTGATATTTTCTTCATTAAGATCTAACGCGTACAAAGGTGCTAAGTCGATCAATTTAATGCTTGGTTCAATGAAGAAGTCACCTAAGAATCGAGTAGGATCATGAGATGCATTGCTCTCTGGTGCTTGGCTAAATAACTCACTAAGTGCATGTAAATCTTTTTCTTTCCCCAACACACACAAGGTATCATCGACGCGCAGCTTAGTATTAGCCGTTAGCTGTTGCATTTTCTGTTTACGAAATAGCGCCACCACTTTAGTACCATCAGGCATAGACAGGCTTTTCAACGGCTCGCCGACACACCACTTTTTTTCTCCTATTTTATAAACAAAAATTTCCCATTCACTCTTGGGATAGATCTCAATACCGGCTCTAGAAATCGGCGTTGGTTTCGGTGGTAACTCCACCTTAGCAATTTTTGCAGCCTTGGCAACAGTTCCACCTTGAACAAGCAAAGAGACCAGTACCACAAAAAAAGCCAAGTTAAAGTAAAGCTGTGCATTTGGCAGCCCTGCCATCATTGGAAATACGGCTAAAATAATTGGCACACCGCCTCTTAGTCCAACCCAAGATAAAAACCATCTTTGGCGTTTACTGAAATGGCGAAATGGCAATAAGCTAATCCAGACGGATACGGGTCTTGCCACTAAAATTAATCCAAATGCCAGAATTAAACCCGGAACAAGCAAGTCAGTTAGATCTGACGGCGTCAGCAATAAACCTAACACTAAAAACATGGCGATTTGACAGATCCAAGTCATGCCATCCATAACATTGAGTATCGCGTGACGACCTCTTGTTGGGCGGTTCCCTATGATCAATCCTGTTAAATAAATAGAAAGAATGCCTGAGCCGCCCAATTTCATACAAACGGCATAAATGAGTAACCCACCACTTAACGCTAAAATAGGATACAAGCCTTCATCAAGTTTGATTCGATTGATCAATTGTAACAATAGCCAACCCCCGCCAATCCCGAGCGTGAGCCCTATAGCGAAGTGTTTAGTAAAATGCCATAGCAACATTAAAGGAGAATGATCTTGCCCTGTCGCAGAAATAAAACCGATCAGGGTGATGGTAAGAAACACTGCCATAGGATCGTTACTGCCAGACTCAATTTCCAGCGTTGCCCCCACTCGCTCATTAATACTGCGCCCTTTTAATGTCGAGAAAACCACTGCAGCATCGGTTGAACCAACAATCGCACCAAGCAGTAGTCCTTGCTCAATGGATAAATCGAACAACCAAGTTGCAATAACGCCTGTGATCCCAGCAGTCAATAATACGCCAATCGTTGCCATGGATAACGCCGGCCATAACGCTACTTTGAAGCTAGCGGCACGAGTTCGAATACCGCCATCAAGCAAAATAATCGCTAAAGCCAAATTACTGATTAAATAAGCTAGTGAGTAGTTATCAAAAAGAATACCGCCCAAACCATCCACTCCAGCAAAGACACCTACTGCCATAAAGATCAACAAAATAGGGATTCCAAGCCTTGATGAAACTGGGCTCAATAGCGCACTCACTGCAATTAATAGTGCACCAATAAAGAAGTAATTGTTAATGGTTGCAGCATCCAAATATGACTCCTTAACGGTATAACTTTTTAGAATGAAAAGGACTTGACGCTATTGAGAATAGCATATGCAAGATGACGATAAAATGAATGTATGATGAGATATAAATAACCTGATCTCAGGTAGAATAGATCAACGAAAACATGAATGCCTAAAAAACCAAGCATTAAAGAAAGCATCTGCTGTCAGGTCCATCAACATCAGAAGTGACCGAATTATTACTTACTGAAAAAGAGCTATAAAAATAAGTTGAAGCAGCATCAAAAAATCATGAAAAACATCGTGCTAATTACAATCGAAAAAGTAAGCAGTTGTTCTATGCGGAGAAGCTTCGAGACTTCAGAAATATTTGCCCATTGCGGAGCGCTACCGTAGCAATATTTAATATGGCTAACTTGTTGTTGAGCGTAACGATGCGGACCACCCAGTTCAATATTCAAAAGCGCTGCGCTTTGCTGAATCGCAAGTTGACTCAACCTCTGGCCAGCACTTAACCCGCTGAACAATATTTTTATCGCGGACATTTTTTTATATAAACAGATAAACATTACAGCAAGCATGAATGGTATTACTTGGAAAATATGGTTTATTACTAACAAATAGCGATTAAACTTATCAAATTTAGGGTTTTCAGTCGGCCACACAAACTCTAATTGTTTAAGCATAGTCGTTGCCAAAACCAATGAAATTCCACCTAAGCTATAGTACAAAGCAATCGATATCGTATTAGCTAAATTGCGCTTGGCTAAATGCTCAATGGTTGCTTTCACTAACCCAATAGCTGACAGATTATGGCAATCTCTTTCGCACCACAAACGTAAACGAGCCTTTGCAGATGCATTTTTTTGCTGTGAAATATCTTTAGCGATTTTAGCAGCATCTTTAGAAAATGACGTATCCATTAAGCAACAAAACAAGACTAACGCTTCAAAAAACCATGGGTATTCAGCAAGAGAAATCAATAAAGTAACAGTAAGCCAAATAGGTAGGATTAATATAATGCTAGCCAATAAACCTGCTATTTTTCGTTGCCGATCAGAGCGGTGAATATGATTCACTTTTTCTGCAAACGATTTAGCCATCCTACCAAACCAGTACCAAGGCTGACTGGCTCTGGGAACATAAATAAACTGTGCTAACAAAAGCGCGATCAACAATACACCTGCTTGTTGATAGAATACCAAGTCAGTTTGAATACTGTTATAGAGCGTATTGAGCATAGATACCATTCACACCAATTAGATATGTTTATAATATAATTAATTGACACGAATGGCATTATGTTAATTTATCTATACTGAAACTGATTAACATTACCTTGCAGCCCCAGTACTAATTCAGCCAACTCTTGACTAGAGTTTTTCACTTCCTCAGCTCCTTGCTGATTTTCATCACTCAAACTCTGCAATCGAATAATTGCATTATTAATTTCAATGGCAACTTGATTTTGCTCCGTCGCACTTGCAGCAATGCCTTGATTCATCAGCTGCATTTTATCAATTTCATCCACCACCATCGACATTGAAACCGAGATGTCTTCAATGGTCTTAACGGAAGTATCAGCTAACGACTGATTTTTGTTCATTGCCGCCACAGCATCATCAGAACGAGCAATAAGTTGCTCAATTATGGTCTGAATTTCATGAGTAGAATTTTGACTACGGTTCGCTAACATTCTTACTTCATCAGCAACGACCGCAAAGCCTCGACCTTTTTCCCCCGCTCTTGCCGCTTCAATCGCAGCATTTAATGCTAATAAATTCGTCTGCTCAGAGATTGATTGGATCACGCTCAATACAGTATTTATTTTTGAGCAAGCAAGATTGAGATGTTGCACAGCCTCTGATGTCGACAGTGTTTGTGAAGCTAACGTCCCCATTAACCCTACTGCATTTTGGGTTAATTCAATACCTTTTTGAGAATAATCATTGGCACTAGAAGCTGACTTAGCTGCGTAATGAGCATCTTGACTCACTTCTTCAACGCTAGAACGCATTTGTTCCATCGCTAGAACAATAGAGGTTATTTCTGTATTTTGTTGCTGCTGATCTTTCAAACCTTTACATGAAGTCGATTGTAATGACTGTAAAGCCTCAGATGCTTGTGAAGTGGTATAAGACACCTGTTGGATCATTATCTGAAACTTTTGTTGCATGCTATTGAATATACGGCCTGTATCCGACAATTCGTCAATGCCTTTCTCTTCAACACGTTTAGTTAAATCTGAATTTACACTAATTTCAGACATTGTTTTACGCATCCGCCCCAAACGAGACATTATATTCGTGATAATAAAACTACTAAGTATCCCTAATACTAATACCACAAGAACAATTACCCCTGTGATAAAGCCCAATGTATGTGCATCATTTATTGTTTTTTGTAAAACTTTATTATTATCATCTATTGATTTATTGAGTAACTTCTCTAGTTTTTTAAAACTACTTCTTGCTCGATTCGCTATTGGTGAAGCATCTTTTTTATAGCTATTCCAAGCTGCACTTCTCGCTGCTGGATTGTGCTGAAATGATTTCAATTGCAACATTCTCTCGCGGCCATCTTTAACAAAAGTCAAGGTATCTTCTCTTGAGCTTGCAACCGCTGATAACAATTTTTGTTTGTCACTAGGAATTTTTTCGATCACGCTGGTAAGTGAGTTGAAATGTGAGTGAATCGCTTGTATATACTTTTCCAATTTACTGAAATTTTTATCAAAGTCATCGCCAAGCATAATACTTCGAGTCAAGCGTGAAACGTAGTTTAAGTCTCGATTGATTTTTAGCGTGTATTTTTTAGCGGAAACCGATGTCGCTCGAAAGCTATCAAATCGGCCAATCAATTGATTCAACTGAGCAATCACCATTACGGCAAGTACAATTGTTGCAAAAATTGATGCTAAAGACGTCCATGTAAGCTTTGCTTTTAACGTCATAATCTAGTCCCTCAGAAAACAGACTTATTTAATACATATCAAATTTTAATTACTATGCTTAATTTTATAAATTTAACACAGCAACACTTTCCTCCTCCTGATGCTAATCATCTTAATACGTTTCAAACTATTTCAGATGTAGAAATGAGCCATTCATCAGGCTCAAGCATGTTAAAACATTAAAAATAAAAAACAATGAATTCAACTAGATACAATGTAAGACTAAAAGTAAACTAGTTAGCCTTACTTACAATGCTCATCAATTAAAGCATTTTCACTAATCGAAGGACGGTGCGGCACGACAATTCACACGCTTTCTCAACAAATTCTTCAAAATCCACTGGCGAGTCATTATTAGCTTTGTCGGAAATTGAACGAATAACTACAAAAGGCACTTTGAACTGATGACATACTTGGGCAACAGCTGATCCTTCCATTTCGCAAGCAGCAATACTCGGAAAGTCTTTAAGTATTTTAGCTGAATGCTCTGGCGCACTTACGAATAAGTCACCTGAACAGATCAAACCTTTCATAGGCTTTACTTCACCTATTTGCTCAATGGCTTTATAGGTTAACTCAACTAAGTCACAGTCAGCGACAAATGCGGCTGGGCAGTTAGGCAATTGCCCGATCTCATAACCGAATTGTGTCACGTCTGCGTCATGATGGCGCACTTCTGTCGAAACGACAATATCACCAATGTCTAATGCTGGGTCAAAGCCACCAGCGCAACCTGAGTTTATGACTTTCTCTGGTTTAAACAACTCAATCATTAAGGTCATTGCAATTGATGCTGCAACTTTACCAATACCCGAGCGCGTGATAATTAATTCATGGTTATGGTATATACCGCTGACGAAATCTAACCCACCTATAGTTTGTGTTTTGGGGTTTTCAAGAGCATTGATCAAGTGAACTACTTCTGGCTCCATGGCGCCAATAATACCGATTTTCATGGGGAAACCTTTTTATAAACTTTTGTAAAAAACAAAAGCCCGAGCAGGGCTGTCAGGCTAGAAGAATAAAGAATTAAGCTGCTTTGGCCTCAAGATATTGCTTTAACTGCTGTAAATCTAGTGCTGCATTTTCCACAATAACAGATAACCAGCTAGCATGTTCGATAGCCCAATCTGCTTCTTCACCGTGTTGTAATTTTTGAGCGAACTTTTGGATGCGCTTGAGTCCTACTGAGCCAGCAGCACCTTTGAACTTATGCGCTTCAGCACACAAGGTATCTTTGTCTCTGGCTTCATTAGCCTTAATAAGGTTATCCACATATTCTGGCATTAATTGTTCAAACAGCACGACACTTTTTAGCAAAGTAGCAGCACCTATGGCGTTACAATATTGCTCCAACGTATTAAGATCGAGAATGATATCCAAATCATTAGTCGCCATAGTGTATACCTCTTTAATTAGCGAGAAAAAACTACTGAATCCCCCATGATACTAACTCTTAATTGATCTGCAAAGTTAAACCCTATTTTTTAGTGTATTTCTTATATCATTCACATTAATTAACCCCTGTTTATCGATGAGGCTTAGGGGGCGTTCTTAATTAAAGGTTTTTTGATTTGTCACAGCCTAAAATTTGCAATTCTTTAGCAAACTTTATTCCAAGGTGCCATTAAATAATATTAATTAAGTCAGCAATAAAATAAAGTTTAAAATGGTGATGTTTTTTACTTGAATGCCGAGGTTATTATGGCACTCCAAGCTTTAACAGACTCCAGTAATAGTGGAGAAGCACCATCATTCGTCGTCGATAGACAAGAAGCGACGAAAAGGGAACAACAAACAACTCCGCAAGACTCAAAGGTTTCATTTCCCTCTACTAGTGCTGTATCAGATCAGCCGCCTAAATATACACCTACTCTTTATACAACACCTACTTCAACTTCGTCACCTGTAGATGAATTTCATAGCAGTGATAACAGCAATGATAAAAGCAGACTATTGAGCTCTCAATGGCACACAAGAAAAACTTTCAACGTTCACAGAACCCCGAATTTTGATGTCAAAAACGCTCAATTACGCTTATCTCATACTACAAGCTTTGCAGAGCTCATCTCTCAATTAAAAGACGTTCGAGGACGGCGTGGCGACAGCTACTTTTGTTGCACTAAACAAGAACTGCACGCATGTACAAGTTCAAATCCGAAATATCAACTTCGAGTTGAAAGAGGCACTACAGAAAGCAGTATTGGCAGTTTTTCTGAAAAATCAAAGATAGCAGGGCAAAGCAACAGCACCTATGGTACCCGAGCGATTTTTTCCATACTAATTGACTCCGTTGGTAGAGAAAGAACCATTGAAGCACTCAAAGCATTAGGTGGCAGCAAAGGTTCAGTACTAGCAGAGCAGCTTCAACGGACTTATTCTAAAGTTCTTGGAGATACACCACAATATTTTCCTGCCCTCTATTGCACTTTTACAATGGATCTTAGCCTATCGATCAGCGACATTCTATCTATCAATAACTATCTAGAGCAACAATCAATATCAACAAGTGCCAGAGCCAACCATGAAGGCGCTGGCCGGTATTTGAAACTTGGTTACCAAACAACACCAGGGCAACTGGTTCGCTTAATTGATGGTGCAAACGAAGCTTTAGTTTTTCGCTGTAATGAAAACCACTTTAAAAGCTACCATAGAAATAAAACAAAACAGGGTGAACTCTTGCTACTCAATGATCCACTAACAACCACCTCATGCCATAAAAGAAGCGACACACCTTCAGAAGGAGAGCTCATCACCTACAAAGCGTTCGGCGCCACCATAGTACTTTCGCTTTTCAGCCAGCACTATGGTGTAGGTAACACTCTCGATGAACTGGTCGCTATTGCTCCACGTTTTGAAAAAATCAAAGCCCAAATAGAGCAAATGGACAGAACACCACAGGGCCAATTTAAAGCTTGTATACCTATCGGGTTTGAGTTGTCTGTAGCAGAGACTAGAGAGTTACAGGCTAAATTAGCAGAAAAGTATCCCCCAGTTTATACAAGTTAAAAAACCATCTGAATATCATGATGTTTTTCAGGTCTCAATTTCATCTTTAATTGGATTTTAATATACTTTAAAAATCCAATTAAAGATGATTGACCAAAATGAAACACTTACCCAGTTTAAAAAACTTTCATTATCTTGTTCATCTCCATCGAGAACAAAACTTTAATCGCGCTGCAAAAGCTTGCTTTGTCAGTCAATCAACTTTGTCTACGGGTATTCAAAATTTAGAGGAGCAGCTTGGACAGCAGCTGATTGAGCGAGATCACAAATCCTTTATGTTTACTGCAACCGGTGAACAGGTCGTTGAACGGGCACAACAGTTGCTCACTGACGTCACAGACCTAATTGACTTAGTTCAGCAGCAAGCAGAGCCAATGACCGGAGAGCTGAGACTTGGCTGCATTCCTACCATAGCCCCTTTTTTGGTCGGTAAGTTATTAACTGAATGTCAGCAACACTATCCAACACTGAACCTATTAATAAAAGAAGACACCACAGAGCAATTGTTAAAAGGGCTTGGTAGCGGAGCGTTAGATTTGCTTATTCTCGCTTTACCTGTTGATACCTCAGGATTTCATAGCATGAGTTTAGGTAAAGATCCTTTTAAAATGATCGCCCATAAACAATACGCGCCCGATCTTCAGCAACCTGTTGATTATGCAATGTTGCCTGATCATAGTATTTTTTTATTGCAAAGTGAGCATTGCATAACAGGACATGCAATCAGCGCTTGTAATATGAAAGACAGCACTAAAGTACACCCTTTTTCTGCCACCAGCTTACATACCTTAGTGCAGATGGTGCAAAGTAAATTGGGTACGACGTTTTTACCGCAAATGGCGATTGACTCAGGAATTTTAGACGGCACAGAGTTAACAATTTTTGAGCCAGATGGTGAACTGCCTTATCGTGAAATAGGCATTGTTTGGCGCCAAACTTCAAGTCGTCTACAAACATTTAAAACCTTAGGTGAAGCCATTCAGTCTATCTTGCCGCAATAAAAAGGGATGAACCAAATTTGGTTCATCCCTTTTGGGCTGTATGTCTAGAACTAACCTAAGGCATTTACGCTGATATTAAGTAAGTCATTACGCTTAGCGTCAATATCGACTGCATCTACATTGCCACCGTTTTGGGCTAAAAACGTTGCTGTAGCTTGAACAAGTTTACTGATGTCCGCCGCTTGCAAGTCTTTGTTACCAACGTGAACATGCTCAACCGCCTTACCATTAAAATGATCTTTAATTGTAAGCTGATCACTGACACTGCCGAGTTTTGCATGATCATTATCGCCTAACACTAATACACGTAGGTCATTTCCTATACGCCTAAACACTAGGTGATTTAAGTCTAAACCTTGGAGTTTAAGAGTATCAGTACCTTGACTATCGATAATGAGATCTTGTCCATCCCCTTCATTGAAAATGTAAGTATCATCACCTGCCCCACCCTTCAAGAAATCTGAGCCTTTTCCAGCAGTCAGTGTGTCAGCACCTTGATCACCAATTAAGATGTCTTGTTTCTCACCACCGACCAATACGTCATTGCCTTTCCCACCCTCTAAGATATTACTGTGCCTTTGCGATCCTTTAACAATGTCATTACCCGCTCCTGCTAATACATTGACGCCCAATTTTGCTTGAGTCACTTGAATGACATCATTGCCATCCGTGCCTGCAATGGTTCCTGCCTGAAATTGGGTTGGCTGCAAGAACCAATTTTCTGAACGAATGTTGTATCTCGCTGCGATATTATTCGGCAATGACACATAGTCACTGTTTTCTCCACTTCCATGAGTGTATACCACAGCTCGCTTATGAGTGGAGCCAGCATTGGGTGCAAGTTCATAGAACGCAGCATTTTGTAAGACTCTGTATGGCGTTCCTGTAATATCTCTTAGACCTGTGATGGTTCTTCGACGCCAATGATCATTGCCTTGGCCTTCTCCGCCATGAGAGACAATTGAGTATTCTAATTCAGGTGCACTGTCCTCATAAATATTTGCAATAGCTTGCAAAGATATGCCTGAGAACTTAGCAAGTCGACCTATACCTTCACCATGAATAGCAACATGTTTTCGATATAGTCTGCCATATTTTGAACTATTTGGACGTACATGCTCACCTAAGTCCAAAGTAAACTTACTGCCTGCTGCAAAAAAGTTTTTCACCTTAACGGTATCGTCATCGCCTTGACGTTGAATAATGAGATCTTCGCCCTCTCTTCTCGTGGTTAAGTTCGCTAAGCCCTTAGTCAAACGTAATAAACTCTTTCCTTCGCTATCATCAATGATGGTATTTCCAGTGAAATCATCCAATAGATAAGTGTCATCGCCACGACCACCTTTGAGCAAGCCACCTTCGGCTTTAAACTCGTCATTGCCTGCAGTTGCGATATCGACAACATCATTTAAAACTATGTGTTGTTTTCCAGATATATTGCTCACTACCGCTTTGATCGCTGTACCATGAAGCATCTTTCCATTTGCAAGCTTAAATTGCCCGAGCGGTGTTTGAGTATTAAACCAATCAGACAATAACACGACATTTTTATCATTATGTTGGATCAACAAGCTGTTGCCATCACGGACAAATTTCACATCTTCTGCACGTAAGCTCCCTAAATTGAGGTTTAACTCGCTATTTAAAAATTCCGAACTTACTAATTGCAACTGCCCTTCCTGCAACGTGACTTCTGTTCCTCTTGCAACACGAAGTTCAGTTGTTGCTTGTTGGCTATTTAATAATGTCGAGTCATTAATGTGCCCACCCAAACGAAGATGGGTGAGTGATGCAAGTGCATCAATTTCACTTGCTGTTATTAAGCTGCCATCGCTAAAACGTAGTTTTTCAATGCCAGCTTTATTTTGAGCCCAGCCTTTTAAGGTAACGGTATTTTTAAGCTCACCCAAGGTCGTTGCTACGCTGTCATTAATATAAATTTTTAAATCATCACCAGATCTGACAACAAATAGTTTCTCAGCGCGATCAACCTTAAGAGCAATGATATCCGTTCCATTATCCTTACCTGAATCTTGCACGACATCGTGACCGTCGCCCACTAAGTAAAGATCAGAGCCTAAACCACCGTCTAAAGTGTCATTGCCTCCAAGACCCGCTATCTGATTATTCTCAGCACCGAGTCTAAATACATCATCTCTATTGGTTCCGATATAATTTTCTACTTCACGGATCGTTTGCCTTCCTGTTATTTCGCCTTTCGTGTTTTTAACGACGGCTTCTACCACGCCATTTTCAAATGTCGTTTCAACTTGTTTATCGCGCAACAAAGTCCAGCTCGCAGTATCAGTGCCAGCACCACCAAAGAAGCTGTCATGACCTGTGTTATCAATATTGCCAACGGACAATATGTCATTGCCATGTCCACCTTCTAGGCGATCATCTCCCTCGTAGGAGACCAAAGCATCATTACCTTGGTTGCCGATCAAGGTGTCATCACCTTTGCCACCGGTGATTTTATCGTTGCCATGACCACCATCGATGCGATCATCAAGTACCGTTCCTTGAATGGTATTGTCACCATTGTTGGCGGTGGTGGATTGAAGTTGACCAACAATGTATGCCAGAAGATCGGACGAGGTCAGTTGGGCATCGCTAAAGCTAATTGCAGGAAAGCGGGTGGTTAAATTACTGGCGAGTAAGTTGAGATCAATTTCATCCCAGCTGCCCTGTTCACCGATACTGCCACCTAATGTGGTTAATGGGATCTTAACTAATACTTTTCCACTCGATAAAAACTCAACATGACCACCATTAATTCGAAGCTTAACCTGTGATTCCGTGAGCCCCCTAAAGGCAAGACGGTTTCCACTGTCTACCTCCGAGATGATGCTGGCGTTAGAGTCGGCGGTGATGAGGTAAGTATCTCGACCGATACCGCCCTTTAGGGTGTCGGTACCACCAGTCGCAAATAAGGTATCGTTACCTTTACCTCCTTCAAGGTAATCATTATCGGTAAGACCAGCCTTGCCATCACCAGTAAGAACATCATTACCATCGCCACCATATAACGAATCAGAACCACCTAAGCCAATTAAGGTGTTTGCTGTGTCGCTACCATAGATTTTGTCCCCGAAACGACTGCCTTGAACATTTTCGATATTCAGCAGTAAATCTTCTGCATCACTAGGCTTAGTAATTAGATTCAATTGCTCAAAATATTTATCGGTAAACTGCTCAGCTGATAATCCAGTATTAACAAGAGGATCGGGCAGTCTGCTGTATGGCAGAGTGTAGTTTTTCAAACGAACCGTTACACCTTGTGTACGCTCAGTCTCAGAGTAATGAATAGTATCGATGCCTTTGCCACCATCAATACTGTCTGCTCCAAGGCCACCGATAAGCTGATCATCACCGCCTTTTGCAATAATGAGATCATCACCACCGTTACCGATAAAGGTATCAGAACCGCTGCTACCAAAGAGTTTATCTTGATGTTGTGAACCACTGAATATTTCGATGTTTCTAAAACTGGACACAAGTTGGTTATCACCCGATTTTAGCCCTCGAATGATATTGTGAGTTAAATCAATTTTAATGCCGTGTTCAGGCTCAAAGAAACGGAAATCAAGAGTATCCGTACCAGAACCACCATAGATGGTGTCCCCTCTTACCC
Organism: Parashewanella sp.; assembly: GCA_049608225.1. Classification (GTDB taxonomy): domain Bacteria; phylum Pseudomonadota; class Gammaproteobacteria; order Enterobacterales; family Shewanellaceae; genus Parashewanella. Next base: position 27,576 of record JBMYXI010000020.1, on the reverse strand, counting down.
TGAGAGTGGCGTCAGACACAGTCCTGCTCTTAGAATAATCACGGATAATAAAGGTGTCATTACCACCATGACCTTCTAGGAAGTCCGTACCATCACCACCATCAATGACGTTTGCTCTGTTATCGCCCTGTAAATGATCATCAAATTTTGAACCTTCAAGGTTTTCGATGCTTTCAAAGGTCGCATCTACTTGCCCGTTAATTACTGCATGATTGACCAACAGGCTGGCTGATACACCACTATGAACCCCATTTGCGGGATCTTGTAAATCACTCCAAGAAGCCGTATCAGAACCCGCCCCGCCCTTAAGTTTATCGAGCCCTCGACCACCGATGAGAATGTCGTCTCCTTTACGGCCTTCTAAGGTATCATCACCCGCGCCACCACTCAGGCGGTTAATGCCATCAGTGCCTTTAAGAATGTCGTTGTATTTGGTTCCGGTCACATTTTCAAAACCCGTAATGGTTTCGGTTCGAACAAAGGTTCTGTCTTCAGTATTGAGCAATTGCGAATGAGGAATATTGCCGTCAATGGTGATATTGCTTTCTCTAACAACCGTGACTTTGTTGGTATTACTGGCAATGTCCACTTCAGCTTGGTGAGATTTCAAACGGGTATAGTCAAATTCACCGAACAATCGAAACTTGATGCCGCCATCACTTTCAAAAAAGACTTGTAGCGATTTGTGTTTGTGATTCTCGAAGGGGAAATCAATATAACGGCCGTTGAAGTTGAAGGTGTTCTTAATAAACTGCCAGTAAAGGGGATGTTTTCTACTTGTAACATCGCTGCCATCACGATTAATGGTGATGGTTTTACCCAAGACCTCGATTTGCAGCTGAGACACTTGATTATTACTGGTGCGAATGACTTTATTAATGGCAAAAACTTGTCGACCACCCACTTTTAACCGTAGCGGTGAGCCTGGATTGTTAATGCTGCCATTGTTATTCACATGGAAAACATCGAGATAATTAAATGGGTATGCCTCAGTTTTGGTGTTGAGGCGTGCAAGATCACGTTCGACACTCACACCAAAGGTATCATTTCCTGTACCTCCATAGAGTGTGTCTTGCCCACTGCCACCATAGATTACATCATGGCCGGCATTGCCCCATATTTGATCGTCACCACCACGACCAAATAGGCGGTTATTAGCACTGTTGCCGCGCAGTAGGTCGGCTTTATTGCCACCAATCAACCCTTCGATACTAATCAACTTATCTTCTTGAACGGGGGCGTACACTTTATAAGGTTCTGTCCATGCCCTTTTTCCTTCTGAGCGAAAATGGTGTTTGGTATCCCAGTTACGACGTAATGCGTAAGTTTCATTTGTTCCGTCTTTTAAGGTGATATCCCAACCTGTATTTCTGTCACGGTTATTGCGACTAAAATCCGCGATATCATATCCCTTGCCACCGTCTAAGGTATCATTCCCCTCACCACCAGATAGAATGTCATCACCGCTTCTGCCTTCTAGGGTATCTGAACCGGCTTCACCCTCTAGAATATTTTGCAAGTAACTTCCTACGATAATGTCATCATATTTACCTGCGATCACATTCTCAAAGCCTGCAATTCTATCAATATGCTCACTGGTTCGATCTCGTTTAACCGACCATTGATAAGGGCCATCTAAGGTGACTTTTATCGCTTCATTGGCATCACTGATATCATAGGTATCACTGCCTGCTTTACCATCTAAGGTATCAAGTCCCCCTTTGCCTTTAATGACATTATCTTTGGCATTGGCAACAATCGTATCAACTTCATCTGAGCCAACGAAGTGTTCTATGTTTTGAACGTCCGTGCCTTTGATAACGCGATGGAACAATAACAGCAACTCAGGCGCACTGACATCACTGTATGATTGGAAATCGAGCTTTTCGAGAATTGAACCATTAACGATAATGTGACCACGGTAGGTGGTTGGACTGTTACGAATTTTGACAAAGAGTTCTTCACCATTACTGAAAATATCTTTACTTAAGCGATAAACCGGCTTGTTTTTCACGTTCAGATTATTATTAATCCAACTGATAAGCGCAGCATGCTGTACTGTTGGATTGGTCGTCTCAAAATGAGAGGTGAATAATTGGCTACGATCGGCAGTAGTTAAAGTGCCAGTATCCCTGACCCCTGGAAGATCGCCATCGGTTCTGCCTTGAGATATTCGTGTGAGCTTGTCAAGCAACCGGTCCCCAAAACGCCAATTAATGTGATTGGTGGTATTTTGATTGATTTCATGCTCACTAAAGTCTTCTATCAAAAAGGAAAACAACCCTCGATCATCATTTCTTCCATGAGCGCGAACGTTAAAATTATTCGTTGTAGTGACTCTGAAATGTTCACTGCTGATCCTTGAATTTGATCCATGAGGACGCAATATCGCTTCACCATGATCACCAACTAATTTGAAACCAAGTTTAGGTAAACGGGTGTAAATTTTATTGCCCCATTCATTAAACACCATGAAATCGGGTAATTGATCAGCGACTAAGGTGTCATCACCTGCACCGCCATCGGCTCGAATATCAATCCCAATTTCAGAAATTAAGCGGTCATCACCGTCTCCGCCTTCAAGAATGTCAGCGCCAGCGCCACCATCAATAATGTCGTTTCCAGCACCACCTCTTAAAATGTCGTTACCCGCACGACCTTGAAGTAAGTCATTACCCGCACCTCCTTCGATGAGATTACCTACAGAGGTATTATCGATTTTAGCAATATTCTTAATCAGATGAGGTGCAGCATGACTGAGATTAGTAATGAACTCTTGTCGCAATGCGCGTAGATTTGTGCCTTTTGCGTCTTGATCAATACCTGCTGACTTACCATCAATGGAGTACTCTAGTGAGTCGTAACCTTGCGCGGTTAAGTCCTGTACTAACTTGTCATATTGGGCTTTAAAAGCGTCACTTTTGAGGAAGGTTTGAAAACTGGCACCTGCATCCGTCGCCAGTGGGATAAGAAAACCAATCGCGGTATTTAATAAGCCCACACCGACGTTGATGACATCCAATACCGCCGAAATGATGGTACCAATAATGGGGACGAAATCTAACACAAAGCTAGCGGCATCCAATACAATAGATATACCATCGAGTGCTGCTTGAACTCCTAAAATGGCCGCTTGACCATGCTGGCCTTCTTTTCGAGCGTTATCAGCGGCAATGGCGTTTTTCGCTAAGCTATGAGCGCCAACACTGATAGCTAACACGGCGCCAACAGCACTGACAAAGCGAGCCGCATGCGTTGCGCCTGCTGTTGCGTTTTGTCCTGCTTGTAATGCGGTCTTCGGATTTAAAAAGGCTTTTGCGACATCGTTACTGACATGGCTGGCAATTTTACTGCCGATAAATCGATAAATGCCGTAAGTCAGTTTCGCCGTCCCTAATGCGGCGCCAGCATAACGAACGTCAGCAGCTTGCTGATTTCCTTCTGCCGCTTTTTGTGCGGCCGCATAAAATCCAAGACCAGAAGAGACAGCACCGAAGCCAAATCCCACAAAGGTTGTACCCGATTGAATTTTGCTGGCAACAGCGGAAAGTTTTGAGGTTTTATTTAAGTTTTTGGTGATCTTAGCAAGGCTTTTTAATTCAGAATTGCTAAATTCTTTTAAAATTTTGCTGTGCCTTAAACCATGTCCCATAGGCAAGTCACCCACGAGTTTTCGGTACTTGTTTAATAGTGCAAAGTTATTGATGCCTCTTAGATTATCAATACTTGACAACGTGCTTGGAAGTTGGAGTAGCTCATCTTTAATGACGGTTAAATTCGAACCTGTACCACTGAAATAATCACTTAAATTGTGTGCCTGATCTTCGGATGTATTACCTAAGTCTGGCGCTAAATTGCGACGAGTTAACTCTGCAAGCACATGGTCACGAATTGGAGCATTACTGGCTGTTGGTTGTGCCAAATCTTTTGCAATTTGCTCTGGGGTTTTATTATTTTTCGCTAATTGCTGCCTCAGTTCTTCGGTACTGTCCTTGAAATAATCCGCCTGCTCGGGCGTTTTTCCCTTTTCAATGTTAAGCGGGTTTAATAGCCCGTTATCCGCATCAGTCGCAAATCGGCGAGTTTCATCATCATTCAGCGCTTGTCTTAATTCCTTTGCCAAATCACCCGCACCCGCTTCTTTCAACGTATCAGTGACTTTTGTAATTAAATCTTGAGTGGATAAATCTGCACCTTCAGTGATGATGTCTCTAACGACTTTAGCCAAATTTTGATTAAAGTTTTTTTCTATGCTTTTTAGCTCTGATTCACTTTTTTGATCAAGGGCATTCATTTCTTGATCGAGTGTTGTAGTTGACATAACAGCTCTCACTTTTGGGGTACATTCATGGGAGCGGAAGTATATGCTTACAAAAAATAGGGTTAATGACGCGACACGCCATAATCCTGTCATTTAAATGCATTTTTGATCTCGATCACAACAGGTTGCGATATTTTGATGGTGTTATCCCGTATTTATGAATTAAAGACCTTGATAAAGCCGATTCATCCGAATAGCCAAGTCTCTCAGCAACATCGGCTAAGGTAAGTGTTTTATCTTCTAGCAATTCTAAAGCGAACTCTAGCCGAACTAACTGCACCAGTTTACTAAAGGTTAACCCTAACTCTTTAAGGCGACGTTGTAGGGTACGCACTGACAGATTTAAACCTTGAGCCGCAAGCTCAAGACTGTAATCTGTTTGTGCCAATTTTTCCTTAATTAACTGTTTAAGCGGAGTAATAAGATTTTTATCAGCAATAAGATGCTCCTTAATGGTTTCTCTGATTTGTTGATTAATGCTTTCACCAGCCATTTGGATCGACGCTTGCATGTCATGAGTTGAAATCAGAATCGCATTGCATTCACTGTTAAACTCACAATTTAGCGAAGCCACTAAATCATGCCTCAAGAAAGGCAGTCCACGGGTAAAACAGACTTTCATCGGCTGATACTCTCTACCTAGGCTTAATCTCAGCAAGGACAATAAACGAAAAATCGCAGTAACGGCGACGGTGTCTCGTAAATATCGTGTCATAGGATAAGCAAAGCGAATTTCGATCGCAGTCGTTTCCCCGACTATGCTCAATACTGGAGTAAAACTTTTATCTTGCAGAGGATAGAAGCGCTCTATTGCTTTAAACCCTTGTGCTAAGGTCGGAGAAAGCAGAAACAATATGCCTAAGGGGCCTAAGGTATCAGGCGAGAAACTCAGACCAATTTGAATGGGGTAATCACTGTTCTTTAACTGCGAGGCGATAGCCAAATACAACTTTCTGGTTCTGCTGGCAGGGATCCAAGCTTGCTGCTCAATTAACTGAAAATCAATGCCTGATTTTTGCTCAAGCAAAGGGATGTCCAATAATAAGTGCTCAGCAACTCGCTTGAGCGCTAACGCATCGGTTGGTACTGAATAACCCACTTAGCGTTCCTTTAATGCTTCATCTTGGTAACGTAAGAAAGGCGCAAGAAAAAATTCGATGAGGCGTCTTTTTCCTGTTTTTACCTCTGCACTTAATGTCATGCCCGGTTGCAAAGGCACCCATTTATTTTCGACCAGAATTTTTGTTTGTTTTAAGGTGATACGCATCGGATAGACGGGGCCTTGTTTTTCGTCATTAACCGCATCCGATGTGATAGATCGTACCGTACCTTCAATTAAGCCGTAGCGCGTGTAGGGAAAACTGTCGATTTTCAGTTCCACCGTTTGGCCTGCATGAATAAATCCAATGTCTTTGTTAAGCACCATCGCTTCCGCTTCCAATGTTGCACCTTCAGGTACGATCACCATGACAGGCTGGGCAGGCTGTACCACACCACCGATGGTATGAACTTGTAATTGTTGAACTGTGCCATTAACGGGTGAGATCAGGTAGCGGTTTTGTTCACGCTCTTTGGCTTTGGTTAAGGTGAGTAATCCGGTTTGAACACGCTGCTGTGCTTGCTGAAGTTGTTGAACGCGCTCTCGGCGAAACTCAAAGCTTTTGGTTTGTTGTTCCGTTTTTAATGCTTGCAACGAAGCTTTGGCTTCTTGAAGTTTGCTGATCTGCACGACTAAGCTTTGTGTGGTGGCAATTTGTTTTTCTTTGACATTAAGCCATTCCAATTTTGACACATGCCCTTTTTTTAGCAGCTGACGGATGGCTTTTTCTTGCTCTCCAAACAAGGGTTCTAACGTTTTTAGTCGTTGTATTTCCGCTTTAACTGCGCCAATACTGGCTTTGCGTTGAGTAACTGTTTCTGCATAAGTTTTATCAGTACTGAAAAAGTAATCTAAATCTCGATCAAGTAACTGTTGCTGTAGCACCCACTGTGGGCTCTCAACTTCTTTTACCCAGTTTTGCTGCTGAGCAAGCAGATCTGCTCGTAAATCTGGTGCCGTCACTTTTGCCGAACTTATGATCTGCAACACTAATTGCAATCGCGCTTGATCTAACTGCGCTTGTCTGAGCTCATATTCAACTTGTTTTACATCGACTTCGGTTTCAGTCGGATCCAGCTTAATCAATCGTTGATTTCGTGTAACGTGTTGACCATCTTGCACATAAATAGCTTCCACCTTACCAATATCAAGCGGTTGAATGGCTTTAACTTGGCCAACAGGTATGAGCTTGCCGAGAGCCACCGCTTCAGTATCAATCTTGCCAAACCACGCCCACAAAACAGCGATAACAAATAAGGTCATAATAAGCCACACTGTTGTTCGCCCAGCAGGAGAGGCGGGCGTTTCTAGAATTTCGACTGCGGCTGGTAAAAATTCTAACTCATCACCTTGGCGTACGATGTGATGCTTTTCATTTTCTTTTTCTTGAGCTTTGGAAGCACTCCAAATCTCACGGATTTTTTTAAGTCCTTCAAACACTAGGCTGCCTCCCCACTTTGCGCGGCCCACAACATGGCGTAACGACCATTTTGTGCCAACAATTGTTCATGGGAGCCATCTTCAATGACCTTACCTTCTTCAATAGTAATAATACGGTTACAAGTTCGTACCGTAGAAAGGCGGTGCGCAATAATGATCACAGTGCGCCCCTGACAAATGGACTGCATATTTTTTTGGATCGCACTTTCGGATTCATAATCCAGTGCTGAGGTGGCTTCATCAAAAATCAAAATACGTGGATTGGTGATTAATGCTCGGGCGATGGCTATTCGTTGGCGTTGTCCGCCCGATAAACCTGCTCCTCGTTCGCCGATTTCAGTATCGTACCCATGGGACAAGCCAAGAATAAATTCATGAGCGCCAGCCAGTTTTGCCGCATGAATAATATGATCCATTGACAAAGAAGGATCAGAAAGGGCAATGTTATCCTTAACACTTCGATTAAATAAAATGTTTTCCTGAAGCACGACACCCACTTGTCGCCGTAGCCACGCAGGATCTAACAGTGCTAAATCATTACCGTCGACTAACACTTTGCCTGCTTCTGGAATATAAAGACGTTGAATAAGCTTGGTTAAGGTTGATTTCCCTGAACCTGAACGTCCAACAATACCGATAATTTGCCCTGCTGGGATAGTGAGATCGACGCCTCTTAGGATCTCAGGCCCCAAGGGTGTGTAGCGAAATACGATATCAGAAAACTTGATTTCACCTTGAACTGGCGGCAAGTTGGGTCTGTCTAAGTTCTGTTGTGGTTCTTGTGGCACATTCAATACATCCCCCAAACGATCAAGAGAAATGCGAAATTGTTGAAAATTTTGCCACAATTGAGCTAAACGTAAAATCGGTGCAGCTACTTGACCTGATAACATATTAAAGGCTATCAACTGGCCGACACTAAGCTCACCTTTTATGACTAATTGCGCTCCTTGCCACAACAATACCACAGTGACAATTTTTGACACCAGTTGCACCGCTTGACCGCCAAAGGTGCCCAACACCACACTGCGAAAACTTGCTTTCACGTAACCGGATAACTGCTCCTCCCAACGCTGACGCATTTGCGGTTCTACCGCCATGGATTTTAAGGTTTCCATACCCGTGATCGACTCAGTCAAAAATGATTGATTTATCGCCCCTCGCTGAAATTGCTCTTCAGTGCGTTTGCGAATTTCGGGTGTGAGCAAGACGGAAATAACGATATAGATAGGAATTGAGCCTAAAACAATCCAAGTCAACATCGGCGAGTAATAAAACATCACCGCAAAGAACACAAAAGTAAATAACAAATCTAAAACGACAGTGAGCGCATTACCCGTTAAAAATGAACGGATATTTTCAAGCTCTCGAACGCGAGCGACAACTTGCCCTACTGGTCGAGTATTAAAATACGCAATAGGCAAGCGCAGCATGTGATCGAATAACCGCGCACCTAATTCAACATCAACACGGCTGGTGGTGTGAGAAAACACATAGGTTCTTAATCCTCCCAGTATTATCTCGAAGAAAGTGATCACTAATAAGCCAAACGCCAGAACATCCAGCGTGGTTAATCCTCTATGCACCAAAACTTTATCCATCACCACTTGAAAAAATAATGGCGTGATCAAGGCAAAAAGTTGAATAAATAAAGAGGCAAGCAGCACTTCTTTGAACATTTTTCGATACTTGACCACCACTGGAATAAACCATGAAATATCAAATTTTCTGGATTTACCCGCGAGCATTGCACGACGCGTCATAAACACTGCTGTGCCATCCCAATGTTGCCAAAGCTCATCCATTTCTAGTTGCTCTGGCTGTTGCTTTATCGGACTTTGGAGCAATGCCTTGCCATCGCGAATGGCTGCAATTAGAAAAAACTGCCCTTGTTTATCTTGAGCAATAAAAGGAAAAGGGGCTTTCTCCAACCGTTGAGGTTTAACTATCACCTGCCGAGCTTTGATTTTTAATTGCTTGGCTGCACGTACTAATCGAATAATGTCTAAGTCATCGCCGTCAGGGCAAAACTCATGACGCAGTGTCTCTGGATCAGCTGGCTTTTCCAAATACTGCAACATCATTGCTAAGCACAACAAACCTGTCGGAATATTGGATTCATTGATGGATTCATGTTGCTTGGGTGACTGTTCCTGCGAGGCAACGTGTTCTTGGTTCATAAATACATCCTAAAAGATCAATTAACTGAGTAATCGATCAAGTGAATTAATGACATCCTTATGAGTGAAACTTGGCGAATACTGATCTGACAGTGTTGTTAAAATATCCCTGACACTATCCAGTGGATGAGACCAATCTCCAGCTTGCTGTTGCCAAATCAGTCGCATCGAGTCGTACCATCGCGTCGTTGATTGCTCGGGAAAGTAGAGCCAGCCCGGCTTATACTGAAGTAAATTTAAAATGGGTGTATTGATGCTGCCAGCCAAATGCGCTGCAGCACTGTCTGTCATGATCAGTAAATCAAGTTGTTTCAACAGTGCAGCGGTATCTGCAAAATCATCAAGCTGACTGCCAATGTCAGGCATCAACACTTCAAAGCCTGACTCAAAAAGTTCTGCTTCTTTTGGTCCTTTTTGCAGACTGTAAAACCGCACTTTTGGAAACTCAGCGAGCAGAGGCAGCAACTTTATCAATGCTATTGAACGTTTATCATTATCGCCGTAGGTTACGCTCCCCGACCAAATAATGCCGACTTGTAGTTGTGCTTTCCCAGCCTTTAATAATGTTGATACTTTCACCAATGAAGGTTCAGGTATTTGCAACTGAGCTGGCGGCGAAAAAGTGTTAACAAATATTCCCGGCAAACTCATTAACGGACAATATAAATCGACATCATCTTGTGGTTCATCAGGCTTCACTAAGGTGACGGGCAAAGCTGAAAACAAACGCTCTAATGGTGATTTACATTGCAACAGTACTTTGCCACCACGTTGACAAACAGCTTCGATATAGCGAGCACAAAAAATATTGTCTCCGAAACCTTGCTCCGTCAGTAACAATAATTTTTTCCCTACGAAGCTCTCTCCTCTCCAACGTTGACAACTTGAAGGTATATTAGGCTTAGGTAAATCACCGGTTCGCCAACGTGATTCGAAAGCAGGCCAGCCTAGTTCATAATTTTGCATCGACAATAAAATTAATGCTCGATCCCATTGCAGGAATGGATCCGTTGGTTGCTGCTTCAAACAAAGCTCAATTTGTATTAACGCCTGCTGAAACTGTTTGGCTTCCCGCAGTGCAATAGCGTAATTGTGTCGAAAACTAACATTGGTAGGCGCTAACTCAATGGCTTGATAAGCAGCATTGATAGCTTGATCTAATCGATTATCATCTTTCAATACATTGGCGAGATTACTTAAAGTGCCTGCATCATCAAGCTTTAGTGTTAGCGCGCGTTGATAGCAGCCGATCGCAATATCAAACCGTTTTAATTTACGATTGAGTACACCTAAATTAAGCCAAGCAGAGAAATAACTTGGCTCAATGCAAAGTAGTTGTTGATACAAGTTTGCAGCAACAACTAGTTGTCCTCGTTGTTGAGCTAATACTGCATGTTTAAAAAGCTCAACACTATCGAACTCGGTAGATCCCATGTTCACCATATCAAGTGGTTGAATCGTCAGCATCAAAGAGTGTTAAAGCTACAAACCTTTGAAACAGCAAACAACGACTTTTCATCGCCAGCATCAATAATGTGGTATTCATCACACAATTAAGCGATTCATGACAGCCAGATTGTTCGCCATATTTGAAGTGCATCACAAAGTAAACCCTAAATCAGTGAGAGGATGCAGCCCTGTGAAAACGGAAAATGTTCCCCTGTCTTGAACTTCAACAGAGAGAATCACTATGAAACCTCAACTACGTATGTTAACTCGGCTTTTAGCAACGATGTTTTTGGGATGGCTAGCTTTAATTCTCACAGGATGTGGCTCAAGTAATAAAACATCAACCCCATCAACACCCACCACGCCCGCAGCCGTGGGCTTTTTATATACCACCACCAATGGTCAAGGCGACAACAAAGTATTGCGACTTTCTCGTTATGCTGACGGTAAAGTTGGCGCAGAAAAAAGTTACGATACCTTCGGCGATGGCGGCGCGAATGTTATGGCGGGCGGTGATGCCCACGGCGATTTTGATTCACAAGGTGCGATTCAAATAATCGGTAACTACTTACTCACAGTCAATGCGGGCAGCAACACCATTTCCGTTTTCGGACTTAATCGAACCAATGGCGAACTGAACTTCTTAGAGAATGAAGCCTCTGGCGGAGTTAGACCCGTAAGCATTGCTTACACCAAACAAAATGGCAGTGATAATATGTACTGGGTTGTTGTTGGTAACCAATGGAATAACCCTAATGTTCAAAAAGGGCCTGGTAGTGAGCCCGCCGCCAATATAGAACGCTATCCTAATGATGGTTTCTTTAAAGTCAGCCCTCCTGCTGCTGAAGGAAAAGATCTAAGCACTGCCGACGCTTCCGATGCACAACGCAACATCACCCTATTTAGTTTCAACAGTGCCACGGGTGATCTCAGTGTTGTTAAAATACTGGCAAACTACCCTCGTCAAAATGGTGGGCCAACTACCGTTAGCTTTAGTGATGACGGCAGTAAACTGGCAGTAGCTACTTGGGGCATAGCTCACTTTGGTACCAACACACCAGTTGCAACCGATAATAAAGATACCACAGAGCAACGACCTAGCCGCGTTTATGTCTATAACTTTAATAATCAAAATGGTGAGACAACAAATGCTCAATATTTCGAGCAAGTCGGCATCGCTGGAACCATCGGCATTAACTGGGCGAGAGGCAATAACGATTACATTCATGCTTCCAACTTTAATCTCGCCAACAATATGAGTAATAATGGCTTGACCGTGCTACAAAGCACAGCGACAGCTGTTACAAAGCAAAATGGTTACAAAACTGGCGCAGCAAATACTATTGATGAAGCCTGCTGGACTATCTTGAGCCCTGACGGTAAACGTCTTTATGTGTCTAGCTTTGGTACCAATGTTATTACACCTTTTGAGCTAAACGATAATGGTACGGTCAAATCGACGCTCACTTTTGCCGAAAGAGGAAGCAGTGCTGAAAGACCAGCTGGGGATACTAAAGATATGTACATCACATCGGATAATAAATATTTATATAGCATTGGTGCATTTGAAACCTTTACCATGAATCGTTTCAATATAACCCCGACAGGATTAACCTTTGTTGATCAATACGACTATCAAGCGACCAAAAGCATGAAAGGGACGAGAGGAGCTAATAACTTCTTAGGCTTAGCTGGATTTGATATCGCTAAATAAGGCATAACAACTTTGATATAGCGCTTTACTCTAGAAGCGCTATATCAATAAGTGCATGGTTAGCATGTTGTTTTGATATCCCCAAGTATCATTTTTCCTTTATACATGAGCTGCTGCTCTATTTGCTTTGTCGGCAAGCACGCCAAGGTAAATGATTTCGCCAACAGAAAGTCCATGACTATCGCACTTAAACTCTCTTGTTGGTTTTACAATATAGCCATCATTTGTTAGTTCACACGACTTAATGAAGTTTACGAAATGCTTATGTTTCTCGCCAAGCTCTGCAAAGAATTCAGCAACCCGAGTTTGATGAAAATCTTTCAACAACACATTCGCGACAATACAAGTGCCATAGGTAAAACGCCTCGGTTTTTGTAGGCTCATACCCACCCCAAATTCCAATAACCTTATGGAAGTCGGTCTTTTTTTTTCAAACTTGCCAACTTCACAACGCCAGTCCTGAGATTGGTGAAACAAATCGAGTTCTGCTTTAGTCCCTGAAAATTCTAATTGATAATTCTTGTTTTCGACTTGTAGCGCAATCTCGGCAATACGAGTTGAGTCTTTGAGCATTAGACCTGAGAATTGATCATCACTTAATGCTGAAATAGACTGGTAGCTAGCAGACATAGGACGTTTTTCGTTTTGTTAAGGGTGGGTGAGTAAGAATAAACAATTTTGGAAAGCAGCCTAAGTTAAACTAAATTAATGTATTAGGATTGATGTATAGCTCCAAGTATCATTTTATGCCTTTATCTGAACTCACCATCATTTACGATAATGACTGCCCTATTTGTCAGAATTTTGTATTAAAGCGAAAGCTTGATCAGAAGTTAACGCTGACATTAGTTAATGCTAGAGAACTTACCCTTTCTCAATTAACCGATTATCGTCAACGAGGCTATGATTTAAATGACGGAATGATCGCTAAATGGCAAGGTCAGTATTACTTCGGACATCAAGCGTTGCAGTTAATACTTTCCTTATCGAAACATTCGAGCTGGGTAGGTCGATTTTTTGAAAGGATCTATCAAAATACCAACAATCCCTATTTGTATAAATTTCTCGTGCGTTGTCGGTTACTACTGTTAAAAATCCTTGGTAAAAAGCAAATACCTTAGCCAACAAAAAAGCCTCGATAAATCGAGGCTTTTAAAAGTCAACAATAGTGGTTTGTTACTTTAAATCTTGAAAAAACTTTTTAACCCCATCAAAAAAGCCTTCCGCTTTTGGGTTATGCTTTTTCTTCGAATCGCCCGTTAATGTTTGTTCAAACTCACGCAATAACTCTTTTTGGCGATCATCTAAGTTTACCGGTGTTTCCATTACCACTTTACACATTAAATCACCAACCGCATGACTGCGAACTGACTTAACGCCTTTTCCACGTAAGCGGAACATACGACCTGTTTGTGTTTCAGCAGGAATTTTCAGGCTAACTTTGCCTTCTAACGTTGGCACTTCAATGTCACCACCAAGCGCCGCCTTGCTAAACGAGATAGGCACTTCGCAATATAAATTGTTACCATCACGTACAAAGATACCATGTTCTCGTACGCTCACTTGAACGTATAAATCACCGGCTGGTGCACCAAACTCACCCGCTTCACCTTCGCCTGATAAGCGAATACGGTCGCCATTATCGACGCCTGCAGGGATCTTAACCGACAAGGTTTTAGTCTTTTCAACACGACCTTCACCATGACACTTTTTACAAGGATCTTTAATGACCTTGCCACGACCGTGACAAGTTGGACACGCTTGTTGAACGGCAAAGAAACCTTGGCGCATTTGCACTTGTCCTGCACCATTACAGGTACCACAAGTGGATGCCGAAGTGCCTTTTTTAGCACCGCTGCCATCACAAGTACCACAACCCGTTAATGTTGGCACACGAATTTCTTTGGTTAAGCCTTTGACCGCTTCTTCCAGTGATAACTCAAGGTTATAACGTAAGTCAGAACCACGGGCCGCTTGACGCTGGCCTCCACCGCCACCGCGACGGCCACCAAAAATGTCACCAAATACGTCACCGAAAATATCACCAAAATCGGCATTACCACCACCAAAGCCACCAGCACCTTGATTAGGATCGACACCTGCATGACCAAATTGATCGTAAGCGGCTTTTTTGTCGTTATCGGTTAAGATTTCATACGCTTCTTTGGCTTCTTTAAAGTTTTTTTCAGCGCCTTTATCATCTGGATTTCGATCTGGATGATATTTCATCGCCAAACGCTTATAGGCTTTTTTAATCTCTCGCTCGCTGGCATCACGACCAACGCCAAGAACTTCGTAATAATCTCGCTTTGACATAATCTCTGCTTAATATCAATGAATCTAAGTAAGATAAACGGGCGTGCTGGTTACCCAGAACGCCCGTATTTGGATGTTTTAATTATTTGAAGCGTTCAACGAATTACTTTTTGTCTTCGTCTTTTACTTCTTCAAACTCTGCATCAACAACATCGTCTGCAGCTGCGTCAGTCGCTTGCTCAGCTTGAGCTTCGCCACCTTGCTGACCAGCTTGGGCTTTCGCTTGTGCGATTTCCATTAGCTTAGCAGATGCTTCCATTAACTTTTGCGTTGCTGCGTCAATAGCTTCTTTATCGTTGCCTTTAGTCGCTTCTTCAACGTCTTTCATTGCTGCTTCGATTTTTTCTTTCTCGTCAGCAGGTAATGCTTCGCCAGCTTCTTCGATTTGCTTCTTGGTCGCGTGAACCATGCCATCAGCTTGGTTACGAGCCTGAACAAGCTCTTCGAACTTTTGATCTTCATCAGCATGCGCTTCTGCATCACGAACCATTTGCTCAACTTCATCATCACTTAAACCAGAAGATGCTTTAATGGTGATGTTCTGTGCTTTACCTGTCTTCTTATCTGTTGCAGATACATGCAAGATACCGTCAGCATCAATATCAAATGCAACTTCAATTTGTGGCATGCCACGTGGTGCTGGCTCAATACCTTCTAGGTTGAATTGACCTAGAGATTTGTTCGCGCTCGCTTGCTTACGTTCACCTTGCAATACGTGAATTGTCACAGCGGCTTGGTTGTCGTCTGCCGTTGAGAAGGTTTGTTGAGCTTTCGTCGGAATAGTTGTGTTCTTCTCGATAAGCTTAGTCATTACGCTACCCATAGTCTCAATACCTAGAGACAAAGGCGTAACGTCTAGTAGTAGTACATCTTTAACGTCACCCGCTAGTACGCCACCTTGAATCGCAGCACCAGAAGCAACCGCTTCATCTGGGTTCACATCTTTACGTGGTTCTTTACCAAAGAAGTCAGCAACAGCAGTTTGTACCATTGGCATACGTGTTTGACCACCTACCAAAATCACTTCGTTGATGTCTGAAACTGATAAATCTGCATCGGCTAGAGCAACTTTTAATGGCTCAAGTGAACGTTGAACTAGATCTTCAACTAAAGACTCTAGTTTCGCACGAGTTACTTTAACCACTAAGTGCTTAGGACCTGTTGCATCAGCAGTGATGTATGGCAAGTTAACTTCTGTGTGGGTTGTGCTTGAAAGCTCAATTTTCGCTTTTTCAGCCGCTTCTTTCAGACGTTGCATAGCTAAAGGATCGTTACGTAGATCTAAGCCTTGCTCTTTCTTAAATTCGTCTGCTAGGTAGTTGATCAAACGGTTATCGAAGTCTTCACCACCTAAGTGAGTGTCACCGTTAGTTGCTAGAACTTCAAAGGTTTGGTCGCCGTCGTGGTTGTCGATTTCGATGATAGAGATATCGAATGTACCACCACCTAAGTCGTATACAGCAACAATATTGTCGCCTTCTTTCTTATCAATACCGTAAGCTAATGCAGCAGCGGTTGGCTCGTTAATGATACGTTTAACTTCTAAACCAGCGATGCGACCTGCATCTTTAGTCGCTTGACGTTGTGAGTCATTGAAATAAGCAGGAACAGTAATAACGGCTTCCGTTACTTCTTCGCCTAGGAAGTCTTCTGCTGTTTTCTTCATCTTTTTAAGAATTTCAGCTGAAACTTGTGGCGGTGCCATCTTGTTGCCTTTCGACTCAACCCAAGCATCACCATTGTCTGCACCAATGATGTTAAATGGCATGATATCAACGTCACGTTGTACTTCGTCATCTTTAAAACGACGACCAATCAGACGCTTAATAGCAAAGAATGTGTTGGTTGGATTGGTTACAGCCTGACGCTTAGCAGGTTGACCTACTAATGTTTCGTCATCTGTGTATGCAATAATAGATGGAGTGGTACGATCGCCTTCCGCATTTTCAATCACTCGTGTTTTATCACCATCCAGTACAGCAACACAAGAGTTGGTTGTGCCTAAATCGATACCTATAATTTTACCCATGAGGTTCTCCAAAAATTTTCTAACGCAGTAAACTGTCTCTATTCCATGATATGGGGATAGGTAAATGACTTTTCAAGTCGTCGATTGCAACTAAAAAGATTTACCGCTCATATCGTCTTGTAATTCTATATTGGGACGCTCGAAAGGATTACAAGGGAAAAAGTTATTTTTTTCAAAAAAAATGCGATCGAAAGTTCGATCGCACAGATTAAAATCAATCAAAGGTTGATGATTTTTACCAAGAATAAATAAACTTCAATATAAACAGCGCGGCAATAATCGCTAAACCAATATTAAGCTCTTTGGCGCGTCCACAAGCAATTTTGATCAAAACATAAGAAATAAAGCCTAACGCGATCCCAGTTGCGATCGAAAAGGTCAGTGGCATTAGCACGCATACAACCACAACTGGCGCCGCTTCCGTTAAGTCTTCCCACTCAACATAAGTCAAGCCCGACATCATCAACATTGCCACATAAAATAATGCACCTGCGGTAGCAAAAGCTGGGATCATACCTGCCAGTGGCGCAAAGAATATCGCCAATAAGAACAACACACCGACGACCACAGCCGTTAAACCTGTGCGTCCACCCGCGCTTACACCAGCGGTACTTTCGATATAACTTGTCGTGGTTGACGTTCCTAACGCAGAACCAGCAATGGTCGCGACACTGTCCGCTACCAATGCTCGATTTAGTTTTGGCAGCTTTCCTTGATCATCTAATAACCCACCACGTTGCGCCACCGCGACTAAGGTGCCCGAGGTATCGAATAAATCAACAAATAGGAAAGCGAACACAACAGAGATCATACTGACTTCTAATGCACCAGATAAATCCATTTGCATAAAGGTCGGCATTAAACTTGGCGGCATAGATACGATACCTTGATATTGCACTTCGCCAAAAGCCAAACCAATCAGTGTAATAGCTAAAATGCTAATAAATACTGCCGACTTCATGCCTCGCTGTACTAAAGCAACGATCATAATAAATCCAAGCGCCGCCATCACAGCTGGGAATGAAGTAATGTCGCCCATAGTCACAAGCGTGGCAGGACTGGCAACAATAATGCCCGCACTTTTCAGGCCGATCAGCGCCAGAAATAAACCAATACCAGCAGTAATACCTAATCGAAGTCCTTCAGGAATTGAATTAATGATCCACTCTCGTACTTTAAACAATGACAAAAACAGAAAGCATATCCCTGATAAGAAAACCGCTGCTAATGCAGTTTGCCATGTATAACCCATTTCACCGACAACGGTATAAGTAAAAAAGGCATTTAAGCCCATACCCGGTGCGAGCGCGATGGGGTAGTTGGCATAAAAACCCATGATCATACAGCCGATTGCCGCAGCAATACAGGTGGCGACAAACACAGCACCATGCTCCATACCTGCGTCAGCTAATATATTTGGATTTAAAAAGATAATGTAAGCCATCGTTAAAAAGGTGGTAACACCCGCGATAACTTCCTGTTTAAAATTGGTGTGATGTTGTTTTAACTTGAAAAGCTTTTCAATCATTGAAGCTATTCCTTGGCAGATGTTAGCGGTTTATTCAATGTGGTATAGGATACAGCGTTCAGAGCATAACTCTCTTAGGCGCGCGAATTATACTGATATTGATCACAGAGCAACAGGTAAACGTGAGCGATTTAACAATTCTGCATTTAAAACAAAATAATACTAGAGGGCATTCCCAATTAAAGACTTTTTGATTTGTTACAGCCTAAAATTGGCAAAATCAAGGTCGAAGAATGAAGTTTAGTGGACTAAACGAGAGATGAGTAACGCAGAGTTTGCCTATTCACGCTGGCTTTGATGCTTTTGAACAAAAAAGCGCTAAAATAGCACAGAACTCAATCCTGAAAGATCAACACGCCCTAAAGATTAGACAAAAAAAGCCTGCTAAATTAGCAGGCAAAGACATCTTGCAAGCGGCCTCTTTGAGGAAGCTATTTCGAATCCATTCTACAAAGAGTAGAAAAAGACAGAAAAAACTTGGTGTACTCAGTTCATCGAAACTAACCAAATACACTACTTGAATCTGTAAACTTGTCCTAATGGACAAACAAAGGGTGATGAATGGTGACTAAATTGCACCTTTAAAAGGTAAAGGGTCAGTCAGCCCTTGTAATCATTGCTATTAAAAGCTCAATGTGTACAAACCACCTTTGATCGCTTGAGCATCAAACCAAGTGTTTTGCCAATAAATTTTTTCGTTACCTGTATACATAATCAATACTCCAAAAGTAAGTTGTTAATAAAAAATTACTCTAGTAAAGCTTGGCTCGGTTCCTTGGAACTAGAGATTCTCATATCCGTGGAGACAACTTGTTACTCGATTCCTTGGAGTAGCATTAACTTCAGAAGTAAATGCGCCTACCCTTCCTATGGGTTAACTAGAGAAGATCCAAAATCTGTTTCGAATCGACAAAACGCATTATATACAAATGTAATTTTATTACAACTATTTTTTTGAAATCCATTTAAATCCAGCCAAACATCGTAATTATATTACATCAAAAGGCGAGCCTGCTCTCAAAATCCTCACTTCTGTAGGCTTGTCCCAGATATTTCAAAATGCAATTCCTTGCCGTTTTCAGAAGCGATGATTTGCTTGATAATGTCATCACTGCTTGGAAACGATTGCTCACCTATCGCTTCACTTATCCAAGCAAGCGTCAATTGATGATACCAATGCGTGTTTTCAATGCTTGGCTTATGACAAAGACTTTGCATCATTCTGCTATCGTCGTTGCCTTCAGGATCTAAATGAGAACTTCCGTTCGTCAATTGAACCACTCTTCCTTTGGAAAACGAGCTGTTTTTAATTGCTTTTACGGCGTTGTTGTGGGCATTACACATACTTGGATTCGATAGCATGAAATTAACGGGGTAATTTGCGACATTGATATTGGAGATAAGTCGAGACATTTTATTGTTTAAATCAACGCCATCAAGGTTGATCACTTCTTTTAATTGCTTATTACCCATTTTAGCTAACGTATCAGCAATAAATAACACATTGAGTCCACCAGCAGAATGACCAATTAGTACCCAATCATCAGGAATAGCCAATTGATGAGGAAGAAGAAATTGTTGTTGATTTAGTGTGTCAGCAACTTTTTGAGCCAATATTTTATTACCGAATGCGACATTAATTGTCGGCATCAATACCACAAAGCCATGTTCAGCAATGTCTTTTCCCAACGCCATCAAATTTTCAGAGCTTCCCATAAAACGATGCTGTAGATACACCAATGCTTTGGGTGTGCCGTCAGGTAACCACCAATCCACTTCCATGGAATGCTTGCCTTGTAGTGGAAATACTTGTTGGTGTACCAATTCCACCGCAAAAACAGAAAACGAGTTAATCAACAGCAGGCAGATAATTGCCATAAGTTGCCAACCGATTATGAACTTAAATGAACGAGTTTTCATAGCACCTACACCACAAATACCGTAATATTAAGCCATCGAAACTGACATATTAATGAACGAAATTATTTTATTTAGGAGCCATCGTGACAGCTTTAAATCAACTCTACCCTCAACCTCT
Source organism: Parashewanella sp. (assembly GCA_049608225.1). Classification (GTDB taxonomy): domain Bacteria; phylum Pseudomonadota; class Gammaproteobacteria; order Enterobacterales; family Shewanellaceae; genus Parashewanella. The sequence goes on along the minus strand of JBMYXI010000020.1, from coordinate 7,462 downwards.
TTGGCAGTGGTTCGAAACTATCTGCTCTATTCCGCATCCATCTAAACATGAACAAGCTTTAAGCCAACACATTCAAGATTGGTGTACTTCTAAGGGGTTCAGCTTTATCGAAGATAAAGTCGGCAATTTGATCATCAAAAAGCCTGCAACTGCTGGCATGGAAAATTGCAAGGTAGTTTGTATTCAAGCGCATTTAGACATGGTGCCACAAAAGAACAACGATACAGTTCATGATTTTGAGAAAGATCCGATCCAAGCTTATGTTGATGGCGATTGGGTTACGGCAAAAGGAACAACCTTAGGTGCCGATAATGGCATCGGCATGTCTTCTGCTCTCGCCGTTTTAGGTTCAACAGACATTAAACATGGCCCGCTGGAAATTTTACTGACCATTGATGAAGAAGCTGGTATGACAGGTGCTTTCGGGCTCGAAGCTGGTATATTAGAGGCTGATATTTTGATCAATACCGACTCTGAGCAAGAAGGTGAGATCTACATGGGCTGTGCAGGCGGTGTTGATGCTGAAATAAAACTACCAATGGCTTGGGAAGCGCCTGAACCAACACAGCAAGCTTATCACTTCACTATTTCAGGTTTAAAGGGCGGTCACTCTGGTGTCAATATCCACATGGGCCGCGGCAATGCCAATAAATTATTAGCACGATTTTTATTTGCTCATGCTGACGAACTCGCATTAGAGCTATCATCATTCAACGGTGGTTCGTTGCGCAATGCGATCCCTCGTGAAGCTGAAATGGTTATCACAGTGCCAACAGAAAAAGCAGAGTTGCTAACTCAGCGTGTTGCACAGTTTCAAGATATCCTATCCGCAGAACTAGCTGTTGCTGACGCCGATGTGTCGCTAACCATCGCTCCAGCAGAAATGCCAAAGCAGGTAATGTCTGAAGAAAGCCAACACCAGTTTATTGCATTGTTAAATGCTTGCCCAAATGGCGTTGAACGTATGAGTGATGATGTAAAAGGCGTGGTCGAGACGTCATTAAACGTTGGCGTTATTACCACAGAAACCGAACATGTCAGCATTCTTTGCTTAATTCGCTCGTTAATCGATTCAGGACGTAGTGAGGTGGAAGGCAAACTTGCTGCGTTATCTCAACTTGCTGGCGCGGAAGTGAACTTTAGTGGCACTTATCCTGGTTGGAAGCCAGATAACAGTTCTGAAGTCATGGCATTAGTGAATGAAACGTACCATGACATCTACAACAAAGAGCCCGATATCATGGTGATCCACGCAGGTCTTGAATGTGGGTTATTCAAAAAGCCTTATCCAGACATGGATATGGTATCCATTGGCCCAACCATTCGTTATCCACATGGTCCTGATGAAAAAGTATTGATCAAAACCGTTGGTCAATATTGGGAACTTTTGCTTGCAGTGCTTGAGCGTATTCCGACTAAGTAAAACTTATGATAGATAAAGAGAGCAATATGCTCTCTTTATCTTTTCCAAATATCATCGAAATTTTTACTAAGTAAAAAATAACAAAAGTGCAGTTTTTTTAAATTCGATTGAGCTGACCACTTTTTCGTCGTTATGTCTCCTGCATAGCTCGAAACATCTTTGATAAAGTAGCTACCAGAAGGATAGTCCAACACCAGCCCGAAACGCTTAACTGAGTATTCAGAATAATTTTTTAATGCTTCGAGTCGTTGGTGAACTTTATCAAGTAATCTACTAACGAGTACCTTTCCTCTAAAGGGGGGCGTGATAAATAGCTGCGCTCGACACATCAGCAAACTCAGGAGTTTTTGACTATTTTGTAAACGACCAGTGGGTGATATGGGTTGAACTATGCCCTCGGAAAAGTAGGCAATAGCTTGAATAAAACAATCCGACCGAATTAATGCTTGTTCTGCAGCTGGAAAATCGGTCCACCTTCTGTGAATATTTTGTACTAACTCTTCCAAACTTTTCAAAAGCGTACCGAGATTTGACAACTCTTGTATGCAATAGATCCCACTGTTTCGATCAGTATCATGAAACCAAAAAAATAATAACTGTCGATTCATCACTTTCAAATTATTCGGCAATACAACTTCATCATACTCGTAATAGCAACGAATACTGTTGTAGTCATGAAAACAGACATCATGTGATTTAACAATCGCTTCATGTCCTCCGTCATGTATAGGAAAATATCCACAAGACATTTTTACGTTATCATGTAACGCCCATATTCCAGCTAAAAAACCAATGGGAACAAAAGGAAGAAACGAAAACTGAGTCAAATTTTTAATATTAAGCGGAGAGAAAGAGGAAAAAATGACCTTACGAGAGAAATAACTAGCAGTATTTTTATAATAATTCTTGACGCTAAAAGGAGAGCTTGGATCAGATTCATTACCTGTGATAGCACATACATGTTTCACTAGACTATCAAAGGTGTCACCCTTTATCGCCTTAGCATCAAATAATGTTTCCCATGGAAGCTTTAATAATTCTTTAATCGAATCAGGTTGTTTAAGCCCAATGTTTCTGTAACGCTGATCCATCAAATGAATATCACAAGCTTCAATGTCGTGTTTCCATTTAAGGTGAGCTCTTTGTTGAAAATAAAAAAACTGCTGTACTAAAGGAAAAATTGTGCTGATCACGACAGAGCTTTTATAGGGGTAACCACGTGATTTTATGGCATCAAGCATAGTTATAAATTGCTTAAGGCCGTGTTTATCATCCGCACTGATATTTGGCGCTAATAAAAACTGTTCAATGATACTTCGCATTTGCTGGCACGTGTGATGAAAGCCAGGAATAGGTAACGGTGTTCCTTCCCTTAAGTTTTTTAGATAAACCTGACTACACTGCCAAGAAAGTGTATCTTTAGTTCTTTCAATTAATTGTTCAACAAATTGCTCTGGCTGCCAGTAGGCTGGGTTCGTATGACCTAACAAATTAACCACAAGAGACGGGAGTGGCGCCCTCGCCCTAGGAGCAGTATCCACAATTTTGGTTCTATGCGCTTGCTGTGAAAAGACACATGAACCTGAAGCTGCACAGTTAGTTGCACCTTCCATAAAGGCTGGAATAGCTGGACTAAATGAAGTTTCACAAATGTCGTAACTACCCAGTAATGCCTCTCCATTTATTGCTGTTAACGAAGTTAATGGCTTTGCATCGCCGACCGTAGAAGAAGCGGTTGAAGTGCTTTTGCAATCAAAAACAAATGAGACAATACGAGTAACCATAAACAGCAAAATAGCCAAAGGTTCTAATAACGCTATTAATAAAATATGCTTTTTTCAAGCAAGATAAATAAACATTCATTGAGCATTGATTAAACAATTAATGCTCTCTAGAATGGCGTCCACTAAAAATGGTAAAACAACAAACATTCTATACTCCTGATATCTTAAGATGTTGAATTTCATCGAGTATAAATTAACGGACTAACATATGCTTTCTTCAAATAAATTTTTACTTCTTATTTTCTCTTTCGTTTTATTATCAGGATGTGTTTCGACCTCGAAAACAGATGAACTGAGTTTAAAAAGCCCAAGGTATGGACACGCAGCGGCAAATGATGGCAAAAACATATATGTATTAAGCGGTTATAATGGTTCTGGTGCTTTATCAGATATTGAAATTATCAATCCTGATACTAACAAGGTAACAGTGTTAAAGAATAAACTTATCCCAAGACGCTTTTTTTCAGCGGTGTGGGATGGCAAACATTCTATCTATATTTTGGGTGGTATGAGTTTCTTAAATAAACAGGCTATGTTTGAGCCACGGGTAGAGGTATTTAATACTCTGACTCATGAAGTTACTTTTGCTAAACCCCTTCCGTTCCCCACGACACGCAACACTGCAGCATACGTGGATGAAAAAATTTTTGTCTTCGGCGGTAGTCGTTTTTTAAAAGACAAACTCGCAGCAACAGTCGTCAACTTTGAATACGATATAACACAAAATAAGTGGTCAAAAAAAGCTAACATGCCAACAGCTAAATCCTCAAAAGCGGTTGTAAAGGATGGTTTAATCTATTTAGTCGGCGGTTACTCTGATAATAAACAAAAAGCACTTGCTGTATTTGAGCAGTACAACCCAAAAACCGATCAATGGACATCTTTACCATCATTACCGGTAACCATCAGCGCACATTCTACTGACACTATTAACGATAAATTATATACCTTTGGCGATTATCATAAATTAACCTCTTCTTATTTTTATGACTTTAAGAATAAGAAATGGCAAGCAGCAGATATCAAGCTTAAGGGCAGCCGCCATAATGCAGTAACCACAATAAAGGGGAAAACATACATTATTGGTGGTAACACTAATCGAAAATCTAAATCAGCCGTTAAGCATATTCAAATTTTCAAACTTTAACTTCAACATATCCACCCTGTGAATAAACAAAGATTTATTCTTTGTTTATTCAATGTCAACTTAACTATATCGCTATAAAATACACTTAGATATTACTCACTCCTTAAGAGTCGGTTTTATGGCAACTTCAGCAGCGGCAGTAACAGCAAGCAAGGAAAAAGTAACCGAATCACGAGCATGATTCAAACATAGATATTGCAATTAATGAGAGAACCCAAATCCAATTTTGAGATAACAGCTTTATGCGCTACCTTAATAAATATTAGTTACTCTTTTTTAGTTCCCACATTCCAAGGATGAGCATTTGGGGACTTAAACAACAAGGACTCTGCATGTCGTCCCTAAAAATGTCGGACAACTCTATATCTTCATCTGCGTTTAAAACTAAATTACTTACTAAAACAGGTTTTTTCAAAAATATGCACTTCGGCATGAGCGTCACCGCAATTGCTTTAGTTTCTGCTTTTGTTTTTTTCATTGCGATTTTTCATGACAGCGCCGCCAGTATTTTTGGCGACGCTCGTAGTTGGATAGAACATCATTTTGGTCTGTATTATTTAATCACCGCAGAAGTTCTCATCGCCCTGTGTTTTTTCATTATTGTTAGTCCTTACGGAAAAATTCGCTTCGGACACGATCATGAAAAGCCCGAGTTTGGCTATTTTGCATGGTTATCCATGCTATTTTCCGCAGGTATTGGTACTGGTATTCTTTTTTTCGGTGTTGGTGAACCCAGCTTTTACTTTGACAACAGCGGTTTTGCTGGTTACCCAAATAATCCTTTTGCCGATATGATCGGTGCAACAGCGATGGATCAAGATCGTGCCGTTCAAGCTTTGCAGGTGAGTTTTTTACATTGGGGAGTACACGGTTGGGCAATTTATGCTGTTGTTGGTATGTCTCTGGCTTATTTTGCTTATCGAAAAAACCTCCCGTTGGCGATGCGTTCCACGCTTCACCCGTTTATTGGTGATCGAATTTATGGGCCGATAGGCCATACCGTTGATTTAATTACAGTCATGGTGTGTATTTTCAGTGTCGCATCAGCCCTTGGATTAGGCGTCAGTCAAATATCCGTAGGCATTGAACATTTATTTGGTATTGAGGCCACCACCTTTAGTAAGCTTGCGCTCATTTCATTAATCTCTTTAATCGCCATTGCTTCCGCTATTTCAGGAGTCAGTCGTGGTATTAAAATGATTTCACGATGGAACACTATTTTATCGATTTCGATTGTCATTCTGTTCTTACTCGCAGGCCCAACCACATGGATAATCAATTTATTTTCAGACACATTAATCAGCTACCTAGAGAATTTCATTCAAATGGGATTATGGGTAGCCGATGAGCCTGGACCAGCAAAATGGCAAAGTAGCTGGACAATCTTTTATTGGGGATGGTGGTTCGCTTGGTCACCGTTTATTGGTTTGTTTATTGCGCGGATTTCTCGTGGTCGTACGTTACGAGAGTTTGTCGTTGGCACCTTATTTATTCCCACTGTTCTCATCTTCATCTGGTTAGGCGTATTCGGTGGCTCAGCCATTCATGAAGAAATCAACTCTACTGCGGGCGTTGGAACAGCTGGCATTATTGATTTAATTAAAGAATGGAAAATACCCCATGCTTTATTTGCAAATACAGACATTATTTTTGGTCACGGTAGTTTGGCTTGGATAATATCAGCCATAATGGTCATTTTACTGATATGTTTGTTTATTACCTCAGCAGATTCCAGCGTGTTAGTCCTAACTACAGTGTTATCTTTTGGTAATAATGAACCACCAAAGTTTTTCAGGGCATTTTGGGGCGTGATGATTGCTTTAATCTCGGCCATTCTACTGATTGCTGGCGGCTTAAATGTTCTGCAAACCACCAATATTGCCGCTGCACTTCCTGTGAGTATTCTATTGATAATGATGAGCTTAGCTTTATTAAAAGCTATCGTTTGGGATGAGAGAATAACATCTAAATAACGCTTTGATTTTTACTGATCAGTTTCTTCTTTAACCAAAGTTGAAGCTGATCACTGGAATGTTTATCAACCATGCCTTTTGCATCGCCATCAACCGTTTTACGAACACCTTCGGCTCTTAATGCATTTGTTTTATCTTGTAGATGAGTTAATGGCTCGCCTTTAACGGCATAAGCCAAAACACGTTGACGACTATCCCAGTTTTTCTTGCCCGTTGTTTTGGCATGAACACCTGCGGCGTTAAATGTTATTGCATAACAATCTGTGACTGCTGCAGCGGCATACGCCAGTCCGCCACCAAGAGAGTGGCCTGTAAAAATTAACTCTCCACTGTTTCTTTTAACTGCCTCATGTACTTTACGCGCTGTTGCCATTGCTTTTTGATAATGTCGAGATTTAAAGCCTATACCTTGCTTTAAATTGGTTGCCCAATCCTTCTTATCTGCTGTTCCTCTAAAAGCGAGAATGTACTTACCTGTTAGGGTGTCAACAAACAATTTCGAATGCAATCCACTTTTATCATCATTCAGATCATCGGTAGACAAACCTAATTCAGACAAATTATTGCCAGCGTCCCCATCGCTTACTTCTGCTAACCCTTGTTCAAAACCAATAAAATATTGTCGATATGCTAAACAGGAAGCCGTGATAGCTGTATATACATTATAATCGCTGAACCTGCCTTCAGGAGAGCCCGCGATGACTTCTTTCACCTCAGTATCCGTCGTTTCAAGCACTGCATAATCACTTAATAATTCTACTGATAATGATTGATTGAATGAATCAATCACCGTTGTAGTCGGTTGAATATCAAGAGCTTTAAAACTAGAAACGGGTATTTCTTCAGAAAAGAGAAACTCTCTAATTGTACGATCTTTATTATTGATAGCAATGCATCTAGGCAACACTGCTGCCTCCACATCAACACCATTAGAGCTGATACTTTCAACATGAGCCGTTGGATCATCGTTATGGAAAATAGTAAAAGCATCAGATTCAGTTACATGCTGAAAAGAATAAAGTACTCGCTGATTTTGGATATGATCCGAGTTCGTATCTTGATTTTGGCTTTTCCGAGCTGAAGCTGTTATTTCAGCAAGCTGTGAAGGCGTAAAAGATTGTTCTATGCATTGAGA
>JBMYXI010000019.1:0-47660 GCA_049608225.1 Parashewanella sp. | reverse complement strand
CAACGGCCTTATCTATCGCTTGCCCTTCATTACGAACTTCATCAAATTGCGCCTTGATTGCTTTCAAGCCGTCTTTAGTTTCAGGATCAACATAGGCATCCACTCGCTTTTTACTAGCAAGCATTTTTTCATGGTTAGCTTTACGAGCTGCATTAATTGCCGCCTGTCTTTGCTCTTTACTCTGAGCCACTGGGTTTAATCCTGAATTCAATTTATATCAATCTTACATTATTTACCGTGTAAACAAAATAATAGCCTAAATTGTTTACACGGTAAACATTATTCATATATACTGTTTACACGGTAAACAATAACAAGAGTTTTAAAATGCTTAGACAAGGTGAAATTGTTGTCGATAACTTTGCAGGTGGCGGCGGTGCTTCTACTGGAATGGAATTAGGACTTAGCCGGCACGTTGATATTGCAATCAATCATGATCCTGCGGCTATTGATATGCACAAGATGAATCACCCTGAAACTAAGCATTATTGCGAATCAGTGTGGGACGTTGATCCCGTTGAAGCTTGCGAAGGTCGTTCAGTTGGCTTAGCGTGGTTTTCACCAGACTGTAAACACTTTTCAAAAGCGAAAGGCTCTGTGCCAGTTAACAAAAACATTCGTGGTTTAGCGTGGATTGCGGCACGATGGGCGGCGTTAGTGCCTGTTCGTATCTTTATGCTTGAGAATGTCGAAGAATTTCAAACATGGTGTCCTGTAGTAGACGGTAAGCCATGCAAAGAAAGAAAGGGCGAAACATTCGAGGGATTCATTAAAGCGTTAACCACTGGCTTAGGTAAAGACCATCCGGCTTATTCAGATGCTTACAACGCTCTATTTCGTTGTAACTATGATTTACCAACCAAGCTAAAGATTTATAAGGCCTTAAAGCATGGTCTTGGTTATAACCTTGAGTGGAAGGTATTACGAGCTTGTGACTATGGCGCACCGACCATTAGAAAGCGTTTATTTCTGATTGCGAGAAATGACAATCAGCCGATTGTATGGCCGGAGCCAACACACGGTGAAGGTAAATTGCCTTATAAAAGTGCCGCTGACATTATTGATTGGTCTATCCCTACCAAATCTATTTTTAACCGCAAGCGCCCGTTAGCCAAAAATACAATGGCTCGAATCGCTAAAGGTTTACAGAAGTTCGTACTCGATGCTGATGAACCTTTCATAGTACCAGGTGAATGCACTACGCCATTTATTACTGAACACGCTAATGCCAGTAGTCAGCGCAATATGGCAGCAAATGAGCCATTAAGAACAATCTGCGCTCAAGTAAAAGGTGGTCATTTTGCTGTAGTGTCAGCGCATATTGCTAAGCATTATACAGGTGTTGATGGCTCAGATATTCAAGAGCCATTACATACAGTAACGGCTACTGATCACAATGCGCTAGTTACTAGCCACATGATCAAGATGCGAGGTACGAACATTGGTCACGGTACTGATGAACCCGTACATACTATTTCAGCCGGTGGCTTTCATATTGGTGAGGTCAGAGCCTTTTTAATCGAGTATTACGGGCAAGGCGAAGCGCATTCACTGGATAAGCCTTTGCATACTGTGACCACTAAAGACCGCTTTGGATTAGTCACAATCAAAGGAGAGCTATATCAGATCATTGATATTGGTATGCGTATGCTTGAGCCTCATGAGTTATTTGCAGCACAAGGCTTTCCATCCGATTACAAGATAAGTCATGACAGCAACGGCAAGAAGCTTTCCAAAGCGTCACAAGTAGCTCGTTGTGGGAATGCGGTTTGTCCTCCGGTAGCGCAAGCACTGGTGCAAGCCAATATTGATACATTAACTCGCCGCTTAGCGGCTTAATTAACGGAAAATTTTGATATGTCAGAAGAAATGGATATGCCTTGCCCTTGCCCGAACTGCGGCAACATCGTTGAACTGAATGATATGTGTAATCATCCAGAAGACTTTAAAACCATGGTTTGTGAAAGTTGTTATGACACTTTAGTTGATGAAATGAATAGCGGTGAAACTACAGACTATTTTGGCAATGTTCTGAGTTACAAGTATCAGCCTGATGATGGTCTGGTCACGTTCTTTGTTAATGGTAAAGAGCAAACTCAATGGGGTGTTGAAGATGATCCTGAAAGCAACTTTATTGAATTTGTAAAAACGTGGAATGCAGCTCAAGAGACAACACTGCGATCAATCAAGCTGAACAAAGATGAGGTGGCTGAGTTTGTATTGAAAAGTTCTAGCGGTAGTTGCTCTTATTCGTCTGAAGACGTTGATTTAGTGAAAGACGAACTGAAGCATGTTGAAACGTACTTGAGCAATGCTGCAACTAGCATTGAACAAAAAGACTCAATTTATTAAGAAACGGAAAATTTCAATGACTGAACAAAGCAAATTATTTGAACAAAATCAGCGCATTGTGTGCTGGTTTTCCTGTGGTGCTGCTAGTGCGGTAGCGACCAAGTTAGCAATTGAAGAAAATGCTAAAAGTGATAGTCCAAAAGAATTAGTCGTTGCTTCAATCTTCATTGAGGACGAACACGAAGATAGTGAGCGTTTTCTAAAAGACTGCGAGCAATGGTTCGGTCAAGAAATACTTATTCTCAAAAATGAGAAGTATCAAGCCTCCGTTGACCAAGTGATCATCAAAACTCGTTATATGTCTGGTGCCAATGGCGCACGTTGCACCAAGGAACTAAAAAAACAAGTTCGTTACGATTGGCAACGCCATGATGATATTCATGTTTTCGGTATGACCGTTGAAGAGCAAAAGCGCATTGATGATTTAATTGATCATGAAAATGATATTGAAATCTGGCCTGTACTCATTGAGCAAGGATTAGATAAAAAAGCCTGTTTCGACATTATTGAGAAAGCGGGTATTAAGCTCCCTGCTATGTACCACTTAGGGTACAACAATAATAACTGCATTGGCTGTTTAAAAGCTCAGTCTCCGGCTTACTGGAACAAAATACGCAAAGACTTTCCTGAAGTATTCGAGAAGCGCGCAGAGCAAGAGCGACTATTAAATGTTTCATTGTGTCGTATGTCGGCTAATAAGTTCATTAATCAATATCCTGAATATTTCGCCAAAATGCACAAAGATTTTCAGGAAAACAAATGCAGCATCAAGATCAATTCGAAAGGCGCAATGATGATACCGCTGCGCTACTTACCACCAGAGGAAGGTAAGCACGAATCTATCTATGTTGGGGATTGTGGTTTTTTCTGTGAAAAAGCCGCTTAACAGTAATTAATAAACGGAAAATTAGCGAAATTAAAAAGGCGGCAACTGCCGCCACTGAGAACTCACCCAGTTCCTAAGCCGCAACTTCTAAATCAAACTTCAAATGTAAACTGCTTGGAATTTCTTTATCGTCTGCAACTGCGCTCATGAGTTTTTTGATCAGTGGTTTGGTTTCGTTTCTGAAGTAAACCGCATCGTATTTTGTTGGATCACCAAGGCCAGCAGTGTTAGTTGGTATCATACCGCCAAGGCCAGCGGGAAAACGGTGAGCGTTAAATACATCTTGAGCCGTTACGCCTTTAATGTTTAAGAACTCGTCCTTACTTTCAAAATTACCTACAGGGATTATTTGTAAGCCTTTCTCTTTACCGTTGGGGATATTCACAAATAGCGAGTTGAAGTTACCCACGCCTTTAGCGTCTTGGATCTTTTGTTTTAGTTCTTCTTCGTCTTTAGCGTCTAGGTTTGGATCAGTGGCATAAAGAATAAAGCCCATGTGTGCGCCATTAATAAAGTATTTACGGCGGAACAAAGTTGCATCTTCATTGAGTAAACCAGATTGCAAGCCGCCCAAGTAATCAGGGCAACCATAAACCTGTTGTTTCGGGTCATACTGTTTTATCCAAATAATATCTTTTGCTTTGTACTTTTTAACTTGATCCTCACGCTGAAGCACAACCGCACCGCCATCTTTTGCCGCGCGGGTTCGGTAACTGGGTAAAGGAAACAGACGAACAACACGCCCAAAGCCATTGCGGATTTTTAACAAAGCTAAATCACCAAACTGAACCAAGTTTAAAAATGACGCTTCAATATGTTCAGCTTTCATGCCGCCAGAAATATAACGGCTTGCCGCCATATTAGTACGGCTTCCGATAATGCCACCGTGTTGAGCGTTTTTTCTGGTTAAGTTCGCCAGCAAATTTCTATCAATTGGCGGTTCCCAATAGCCATGTTCATCATTGAAATACAGCCCGTCATAATCAGTTAACCAACTATCAGGCTCCAATAACTTTGGCGTCATGCTAAAAGTAACAATACTTTTTTCTGTTTCATTTGGTTGTTCGGCATCATTGGCCGCATCGTTCTTGGCTATCTGTTCAGATTCGACCATGTTGATTTCCTTTGTTGCTTGTTAAGTGGTTCATTAATGATGGCGTGGCTGATTGCCCAAAACGCATCGGCATGACCGACCAATTCAGAACGGTCAGCTTTAAATGACATCATATTGCCGCTATTGGTCATAGCGCGTTTAATTGCCATAAATGCGGCGGGGATATCTTTCATTTCTTGATCGAGTTGCAAGCGGTTGCTTTCTACAACATCAATCATTTTCATCACAAGGCGGTTTTTATTTTCATTACTGTAATGAATGGCTACCGCTTCACGTGGGTAAAGAGGTTTAATTAAATCCCACACACCGCCGCCAATACCCGTAGTATCAACACCCAAATAACTGACGTTGTATTTTTTGAACATGATTTCAATTTGGTTAACGTGATATTGAAAGTTCAAGCCTTTCCAATAATGACGTTCAAGCACTCTGAATTTTTCTTTTTCACTGGCGGGAGGAGCAACCACCACTAAGCAAGCATTATCACGAGTTCGTGAAGGGTCATAACCTAGCCAAACTTCACGGCTGCCAAATGGCCTTGCTTCCGTTCGCTTGAAGTCTTGCCATTTATTAGCATCAATCATTAACTTGGTGAGAACGTTGAACTTAAAAACCGACGATGTATCATCAACAAACTCACACATATAAAGATTGCGATAAACGTCTGGGCTGTATTCCTCTTGCAGCTCTTGAGGATCAATTAAGTTACAGCCTTCTTTTACTGCGGTTTCAACATCAATGATGTAACGCCACTGTTTATCTGGGCAAACCGCACCTTCACCACGTAATTGGCTATCGGTTGGAAACTCAATATTTGCGCGAGAGTCTTTATCACCTTTCCAGTCGTCACCAGTCCAAAACGGATAAGCAGGATGATTTTTGGCACTAGGCGTAGAAAAGTAAGTTTTGTTAAATCGGGTTTGAGTTGCACAGGCAGTTACAACCGAGCTAACTTTTTTGAAGTCTTTGATCCAAAAGTATTCATCAACATACACGTTGCCTGAACGTGATTGAGCCGAATTAGCACTGGTTGCTAAAAAGTGAAGTTCAGCACCATTATTTAAAACAATTGGATTGCCCGTTAATTCAATCTCAAAAAATTCACGGACAATTTTAATAATGTAACTGCGGAATACTTCGGCCTGTGCTCTGGTTGCAGAAATAAAGATTTGGTTTTCACCAGTAAGCACAGCATTTTCAAAAGCCTCGCCAGAGCAACCATAAGTAAAACCAATTTGACGAGATTTTAAAACGTTACGAGTACGTGGCAAATCAGAGTTATATAGTGCCGCCCTCATACGTTGCTGATACTTAAATAAGCTAGCAATCCAAGGTTCAAAATCTTCAGGTGTTAGGTGGCTTACATCATTTTTGCGGTTACTGCGTTTACTTTTAGATTTACCATTGGATGAAGAACTTGCACCAGAACCACCATTTGTAGCGTTTTGCTTGGCTTTGGCTTCATCGACTCTGAGCTTTTTAAACTTAATGCTTTTTTCAATCAGCATGTCTAGTTCTTTGAGCTGATTGATATTTTTATCTTTTTCGTCAGTAAGGGTAATAACCCGTCTTGCAATGGCTTGTTCTAATGTGTCGTCACGAAGTAAGTCGCTCCACCCAAACTTATCTGCCCAGTAATAAACGATACGAGCATTAGGAAGGTTCAGCTTTTTCCTGATTTCTTCAGGTTTATAGCACGTTAAATACAGTCGTCTGGCTGCATCTATTTGTTCTTGTTCGTAAGCCATATCCAACACGCATAACTAAAAATTGCCCTAAGTGTATTGGGTTAATCGGTACGAATAACGGGGCAAAGTTCGGACTGATTCCGAATTGATAAAAATCGGAATTATCAAGAAGTTAACCAAGTGAAACAGGCTTTTAATCTGTCTATGCTGCGAACATTAAACGTGTTTTTTTAATTGTCAGCGAGCCAGAAACGTAATGAGCCAACTAACAACCGAATGGATTAGAGTTGCCACAGAAGGTGAAACTTTCCAAAACGTACAAATGCAACGTCAATGGTTAGTGGATATTGCTGAAACTTACAATACAAATACTTATAGCGCACGAATTTGGCCTGATCACCGCCGTTGGTATGGTGCTTGGGGCGATGTGTTAGAAGTAAAAACCGAAGAACAAGACGGTAAATTACGCTTATTCGTCAAATTAAAACCCAATTCACAACTTATACAAGCTAATGAGCAAGACCAAAAAGTCTTTTGTTCAATTGAAGTTGATCCTAATTTCGCGGGCACTGGTAAAGCTTACCTTTACGGAATAGGCGTAACAGATGAGCCAGCCAGTTTAGGTGCCGAAAAGCTGAAATTCTCTACATCAGATGAACGCCAAAGGCATGCATTCGGCAATCCTGAACAAATGGTAATGAATTGCCCTACAGACGACAACGACTCTGAAGATGATGAAAACGGACTCATCAAAGCCTTTACATCATTTGTTAAACATTTTTCAAAAACAACAACTCCGAATAATCCCGAAACAAAAAATCCCGCCGAGGAAGAACCAATGGATAAAGAGCAATTTAACTCACTGATGGCAAAAATCGGTGGAATCGAAACCAAAGTTAACGGCCTTGAAACTAAAGTTGAAAACTTTAGCAAAGAACTAAAAGCAGACCCTGAACCAAAAACAGATCCTGAACCAACACCAGAGCCAAAAGATGAAAGTGTTTCACCTGAGCAGTTCAGCAAGCTTGAAACAGCTATCACTGGTCTTGTTAGCAAAGTTGACGGCATGGAAAAGCAATTCTCTGTACTCAGCAGTGAAACGCCTAATCAAGAACCTGACCCAGTTGGGGATGAAAACTTCACCTTAGCTTAACCCGCTGTTTGCCAGCGTCCAATTAACCAAACAAATAGCGAGTAATTTAATGAGTAATAACTTAACTCCTGTTGCTGAAGCTTGTTTACAAGCGTTTAGCACAAAATTAGCGAAAGATTACAGTGTCCCTGATGCAGCCAAACAGTTTAGTTTGACTCAGCCACAAGAAACGAAAATTCATGCTGCAATTTTAGAGAAAGTCGAATTTCTTTCGATGATCACAAAAATGGATGTTGATGATGTTATCGGGCAAGTCATTGCAGTGGGCAGCACAGGAACAGCTACTGGTCGTAGTTCAAAAGGTCGTTTTACTAGCGGAACAGGTTTCAAAGGTCACAAGTACGAGCTTGTTGAAACTGACTCCTGTGCTCATGTCGATTGGACTACTTTAGCCGCTTGGGGTAACTCAGGCTCTAAAGGTCAGTTTATGAAGCTATTGCAAAACAATACTATGAAACGATTTGCATTAGACATTTTACGCATTGGTTTTAACGGTACTCACGTTGCTGTTGATACTGACCCAGTAAAATTCCCACTCGGTGAAGATGTAAACAAAGGCTGGCATCAGCTTGTAAAAGACAATGCCCCTGATCAAATCATGACTGATGATGTTTATTTAAATCTTGGTGCAGACCCAAGCAAGCTAAAAGCGGGTGAATACTCAACCCTTGAAGCACTTGTTACAGATTTGAAAAACTCGTTGATCCATACAGCCCTTCAAGAAGACCCTGATTTAGTTGTTCTCGTTGGTCGTGATCTTATTGGTGCAACTCAAACCCATTTGATGGGACAAGCAACTACGCCAACTGAAAAAGTGGCTGCAATGAAGTTAGATAAAGACATTGCAGGTTTGCGTGCTTATAGCCCTTCATTCATACCGGGTAAACGCTTAGTTATCACCAAGCTTAAAAACCTGCATTGCTATACGCAAAAAGGCACTCGTAAGCGTAAATCTGAAAATGTGGAAGACCGTAAACGCCATGAAGACAAGCTCTGGCGTATGGAAGGTTACGCAGTCGAAGAGTACGAAGCGTATGCAGCAGTGGATGAAGGCAATATGCATATTGGTGCTAAGCCAGCTTAACCGCTAGTTAATCACTGGCACTGTTAATCCAGTGCCAGTTTTATCAACCAACTACTTTTTACAAAAAATACGAGGGTGATCATGGGAGCGATTGCAGATTTTAAAAAACGTCGTGACGCTGAAAAAGCCGCTAAAGCTGAAGCTGAGCAGAAAGCCAATGAAGACGAACGCAAAAAGGCGTTTGCTGAGCAAGTGGCTGAAACAGGTGTAAGGCTTGTTGAAACACTAAAAGGCTTTCAGAAAGAACAAGCTGAAATAAAAGCTGATGGTTCTGAGCAAATTGCTGAAGTGTCGGCTGTGACCGAAGAACTCAGCCAAGCGGCAAGCAGTGCCGAAGATGCAGCAACCGAAACCAGCCAAGCAGCTGAATCGGTAAAAGATGCCGCTAACAGTGCTGAATACAGTGCAGATGAATTATCCAGTGCCGCTAGTGATGCTCAAACAGCCGTTAACGAACTGAAAGAAATAGCTCAAGAAGCCAAGGAGGTGGTTGAAGAAGTAAAAAAGCCATCCCCGGAGGAGCCGCAATCCTCGCCTTCAAAGAGCGAAGAAAAGCAAAAAAGCAGCTCGAACAAATCAAGCAAAGCGGAGAAGTAGCAAACGCGCCTAGTTTGCACCTTCAGCTTGTTGAGCTCGAAAACGATAAAAAACGCCTGAAAGCAATAGACCCAATTGCAGGAAAGGTAAAACTGAAACGTGATGATTTACTACCAAAATGGTTGCCACACGTTGATGAGTATCTGGCGCAAGTCGCCAAAGGAGAACCAAGTTATGACCATCCTATTTTTGCTTATTGCGTTATTTGGCTGTTTGACTCTGGCGACTATGATCGCGCCATTCAGTACGCATTCAAAGCCATTGAATTACAACAGCCGTCCCCGCTTAAACGTGGTTGGCCTAGCTTTGTGGCAAATACTGTTTATGACTGGGCAGAAGCTGAAGCAGAAAACGGCCACAGCATTGAACCGTATTTTTCAACAGTTTTTAACCAAGTTACCAGTAAGTGGGAACTACACGAAGCCCTCACAGCTAAGTACTACAAACTGGCGGGTTTACAGTTTATTCGCGACAAAACGGGCAAAGTTAAAGCAACGAATGTTGGTGATGTTGAGGCACTTACCCAAGCTGACGAACTATTGGAAAAAGCACAACAGCTGTACCGCAACATTGGCGTAAAAACCATTAGAGACAAAATTGCTCAACGCCTGAGAGGACTTGAAGGTTAAGAGCAAACAGAAGTAGCAACGGGAACGACTCCCAACCCTCCAGTGCACTGGGCGAGTGTTTTAACGGGCGACTGTTAAAAACCACATTGACCCCAACTGCACTGAACCCAAACAGCCTTGAGCTGTAAAAAAAGGTATAGAGCAATGAGCTTTGGACATACACCAAAAAAACAAGCAAGTATCACGCTTAAAGTCGGTAACGGCTGGCCTGAACTTTCTACGGGTGAATTTAAAGCTAATCGCCGTATTCCTTCGCAGTTTGAAGAAGATGCACTCGCCAATTCCATTGCCCGTAGTGCTAAAGAAGTGAAAAAGCAGCTTGTTGAATATATCGACGCGGCCTTAAAGCGTAATAAAGATTATCAGCCAGAGTTCAAGTTCGTTGACGATAAACCAGAGTTTGACGAACTGGAAGCGCGTATTTTTACCGCTGCCGTGTATCAGCGAAGCCATGCTGACTTGATGAGTTATTTTGCCACTGTTGATCACAAAGAAGACAAAGACACCGATGAACAGCGCAACAGCTTATTAGCTGAAAGCAACTTGAGCATAAGAACCTTGCTTGGTTTGAGCAGAACGGGAGTTCATTCGCTATGAAAACTCAACTTGAACTGCTAGTTGATCACATTACTGAAAATTTAGGCTTGTGCGAAAGCGACATAGAAGCATGGCAAGAATCAGGCAAGTTAATGCTTGACGGAACGGATAAAGGCAAAGGTGTGAACATTGCCAAGTGGCGACATACAGCAGCTATCACCTTATATAAGTTCCCGTACCAAAGCGTTGAACCTTATAACTTACTTGCAATGATTGCGGCCTATTTGCCTGAACTGGATGAAGACGGCGAACGCCAGCTTTATGAGTTGAACGACCCAGATTTAGAGATAGACCCAGACGGCCACGACAGCGCAATGATCTCTATTCAGTTGGAGTTGTTAGATAACTTAGAAATTGTGCCAGATGAAAATGGGCTGATTGTTTATAACGGTAAGCGTTATCGCCTAGACAAAGTGCCCGTTTACTTTGCTGAAAACGTTGAATTTGAAGTGACAGTTGAATGAGTTTAACCATTCAGACAAACAAGCAGCAAGCGTTAAAGCTCAGTGATCAACTTGCTCTGTTAGCACTACCCAGAAACAAACGAGTAAAAATTTTAAAAACATTGGGTCGTCAACAAAAAGCCAAAGCCCGAAAACGAATACAACAACAAAAAACGGTAGACGGTAAAAGCTTTAGCCCTCGCAAAGATGGGCGAAAAACCAAGATGCTGCGAAAGATGGCTAAAAGCTTAGAGCCATACGTTAAAAACGCTGACCACTTAGAGCTGAAGCACAAGAAAGCGTTTACGGGAAAGATTGCAGCACTCCACCAAGACGGTGGCACAGAAAAAATGACGTCAGGCCGTATGCGAAAAATTCACGGTACGCCTGATTACGATGCCCAAGCGACAAGAGCGCAAGCTAAGGCACTGATAAAAGAAGGTTACAAAGTTAAACGAGCCAAAGGCAAAGGCTACCGCCGAGCCAGTATTAAAGAAATACAAGAGCGCTTAACCATAGGCCAAGCAGGTTTGATATTGCGAAAGCTGCGCGGTAAACGAAAAACCCAAAGTTGGGAAATTGAAGTTGATGAACGTCCGTTCCTTGGTGATACACCACAGAACGTGCGGGATGAGTTAATAAAACTATTGGAACAGGCAAGAGGATAAATCCATGTCACTAGGTAAGGTGCAGGTTAACAACTTGAATTTAGGGCAAGGTGATCTCCCTTCCCTTGAACGTCACTTTTTATTCATTGGTCGTGCCGGTCATGCCGATGAAGAAAGCAAACTGTTTAGCGTAAATTCGCAAACTGATATTGAAGCTGACTTTAAAAATGGCGTATTGCGTGATCAGTTAGTTGCAGCACAAGCCAACGCTGGACAGAACTGGACAGGTGCAGCTTATTGCCTTGCCGCTGATGAAGACTGGCAAGATGCCGTTGACAGAGCCAACGAAACCCAAAGTTTTGAAGCGGTTGTACTGTGTGATGTGTTAACCACAGCCGCACAAATTAAAGCTGCCCACGACAAAGTATTTTCACTGCAAGCCAAGTTAGGCCGCTTTGTGTTCGTGATGATTGCTACCGCTGGAATTAACAAAACCACCCAAACATGGAGCGACTACGAAGCCGCACAAGCTGCATTAGTAAAAGACATTGCTAAGCACTTAGTGATTCCCGTTCCTCAGCTTCATGGCAACAACTTAGGTGTATTAGCTGGACGTTTAGCAACCCGTAGAGCCAGCATTGCCGATACGCCAATGCGTACTGAAACGGGTCCAACTCTGAAACTTGGTGCGGCTCCTGTTGATAAAAACGAGAAGCCGCTTGAACTTTCTACGCTAGGCACATTAGCTAAAAACCGACTAAGTGTGCCTCAGTGGTATCCAGACCTAGAAGGTGTCTATTGGGGAGATGGATCAACGCTGGATGCCAAAGGCGGAGATTACCAGTACATCGAACATTTACGCCCTGTGCTTAAAGCATCCCGTGAAGTTCGCATACTTGCCATTCAGCGCATTGGTAACCGCCGTTTGAACTCAACCCCAAACAGCATTGAGCAACACAAAACTTATTTTATGACACCGCTTCGCCGCATGAGTAAAACTCACACAATCGGTGATGACACTTTCCCCGGTGACATTAAACCGCCTAAAGACGGTGATATCAGCATCAATTGGCTGACTAAAAAGAACGTCACTATCGGCATGCTGGTTCGCCCATATTCAAGCGGTAAAGAAATTACCGTTAACCTTGCATTAGATCTGAAATAGGAGCCTGAGTAATGTCTCTATCTGGAATGAATTTTGACGTCAATATGGGTGCTCTTCTTGTTCATGTTGACACCGCGTCGCTAAGCATTACTGACAACTCTTCAACCGCACAAACTGGTGGTGTACCTGATGGCACTGTTGACGGTGATGTTTCTGCTAATGGTGAGATGGTTGTTAAAACCAGAGTGTTTAAGCAAATTCTTGCGGAAGCCAAAAAAGCGGGTTCTTGGCGAGGAATGAAGACCTTTGACATTATGTTTTACGCCAAAAAAGGGAATGAAGAAATCAAAATTGAAGCCTTTGGATGTCGTATTGAATTAAGTGATTTACTTGATCTGGATGCTAAAGGCGGCAGCGCAACCACTTTTAAGATTCCTTACGAAGTTACCAGCCCTGACTTTGTTCATATCGACGGTGTGCCATACCTACGCCCTGAAGAAATTGAACACATTGTTCAGTAGTTGAGCGTTAAATAATGGATGACGCGGATTTTGTCGCAAGACAACAAGGTATGCACGAAGCGCAGTTTCTACAAATGAAACTGCGTGAACAGCGAAAGCTAAGACCAAGTGCAACAACTTGTATTGAGTGTGATAGCCCAATACCCAAAGCAAGGCAAATGGCAATTCAAGGCGTTCAGCTTTGCATTGTGTGCCAAAGTGCAAAGGAATAGCGAATGAGTGAGCTACAAAACCGATTGATTGAAGAACTCATTGAGCGTGAAGGCGGCTATGTAAATGACCCTACAGATCGCGGCGGTGAAACCAACTATGGAATCACCAAAGCAGTTGCCAGAGGTTACGGCTTTAAAGGTGAAATGCGTGATCTGCCTTATGAGCTTGCTTTCCACATCTATGTTGATCAGTTTTGGACGCCACTGAAATTAGATGCAATTGCCCTATTAAGCGAAGCATTAGCAGAGCAGCTTTTTGATTTTGGAGTTAACTCTGGAACAAGTCGGGCAGCTAAAGCACTACAACAAGTTTTAAACGTACTAAACCAGCAAGCCACCTTATACCCTGATTTAACTGTAGATGGTGTGTTAGGTACAAGAACATTACTTGCGATTAAAAGCTTGTTAAACCATAGAAAGCGCAGAGGGTGCAAGGTACTTGTAGAAGCTATTCGGGCTCAACGTATCGCATTTTGTATCGAAATTGCCGCCAATGACGAAACCCAAGAAAAGTATCAATTCGGCTGGCTAAAACGAATTATTGAATTGTAAGGAGTGATCATGGATTGGAAATCAATTGCGGGAACAGTTGGAAGCATTGCTGGAGCTGTTGCCCCACTTTTAACTGGTCCTGCTGGAATTGCCGTAAGCATCGGTTCACAAATAGCCAGTGCATTAGGTACTGACAACAGCCCTGAAGCGGTTCAAGCCGAGCTACAAAAGAATCCTGAAGCGGCCTTAAAGCTGCAACAGTGGGCTTTCGAAGAACGTGCACAAATTCGTGAAAACCATTTCAAGCTGCAAGAACTTGAGCATGAAAAGCACAAGGCTGAAATGCTTGATACTCAAAACGCCCGTAAAGCGCATAAAGATCACTGGATGCCTTGGGCAATTTCTTTGGCTCTGTTTGCTCTATTTTCTGCGATGGGTACGGCTCTATTTATGTTGTCCATTCCAGATGGAAACCGTGACCTAGTAGTTTATCTAGCAGGTCAAGTAAGCGGCTTCTTGGCTACAGCCATTGTTTACTGGCTTGGCTCTAGTAAAGGCTCAAGCGATAAATCAAAACTACTGGCAGGCGGTAAGTAAATGACAGCAGATTGGGCAATGGTTGCCGTGACCGTTATCGGAATGATCATCACGGTATTAGTTGCGGTTGTGGGCAATCTGTTTCAACAGTTGAAAGAAACTAAAAAGGAACTTAACGCCCATAAGCTATATGTCGCTAACCATTGTGTTAAGGACGAAGCACTAAAAGACGAATTGGAAAAGCTCAATACCACAGTAAACAAAGGTTTTGAGCACCTTAATCAAATTATTGAAGCAAAACTAAACGCTAAAACTGGGAGAACCTAACTATGAAACAAGCAATCACTTTAACCATTGGCAAAATTGATTTTACCTTCAACCACTCAACGGCTGATCACAATAGTTATCTTAATGGGTTAATGCCTGACGATAAGGTAGCACCTGCTCGTCAGTTATTAACCCGCACGATTAAAAAAGAACAACATGATCAGTTGGTTGAACTGTTGGATTCTAACCCTGGCTCTGAAATGCAAATCGCAGCATCACTTAACCAAGAGTTTGCACCCAAGCTTGAGATTGCCGTAAAAAAATCATAGCTCTGGTTGATTCGATTGAGAATAACCAGATAGAGCAACTGTTAATTTTTCGCCGTCATTATTTGCCCCATGAGGATGACAGCGAAGGTTCACTCGCTAGGGCAATGTGGCTTCACAAACACCAGTTGGAAAACATGGAAAAAGTGACAGCCAGCGGAGTGAGCAAAGGCTTTAACGGGAAGAGTTAGAATGAGTTTACCTGATCCATTAATGTTTACTATTGGTCTGATTGACCAAATCACCAAGCCGATAGCGAGTATTCGCCATCAGTTTGATGGTTTGGCGCAAGACTACCAAAAGGGAACCTACCAAATGGCATCGGGTGCGGCAGGGATTACCGCTTCTGGTATTGCTCTGCAAAATGCGTTAATGCCAGCCATTGAAATGGATCGTGTTCTTGGCGAAACCAAATCATTAGGCGTTAAGCAAGATGCATTAGACGAGCTCGCCAATACTTCATACGAATTTGCGTTGAAGTATGGCAAATCGGCCACCGACTTTGTGGCATCAAGCTATGATATTCAGTCAGCCATTGACGGCCTAAGTAGTGCCGACCTTTCACAATTTACCCTTTCATCTAACGTATTAGCAGCAGCAACCAAAGCCGATGCAGGAACCATTACCAATTACATGGGCACCATGTACGGCATTTTTAAAAATCAAGCTAATGAAATCGGCAAAAGTGAATGGATTCAGCAAGTCACAGGACAAACCGCAACAGCTGTACAAATGTTTAAGACAACAGGCGCGGAAATGTCAGCCGCCTTTACTAGCGTTGGAGCCAACGCAACCAGTGCAGGTATTGCCATGCATGAACAAATGGCAATTATGGGCACGTTGCAATCAACCATGTCTGGCAGTGAGGCAGGCACAAAATACAAGTCGTTTTTAGCGGGTGTAGGTAAAGCGCAAGATGCGTTAAATCTTAGTTTTACTGACAGCCAAGGCGCAATGTTGCCTATGGTTGATGTTCTCAACCAGATAAAAGGTAAATTCGGTGACACGCTAGACGTTGCTGAAGGTGACACATTAGCAAAGGCTTTTGGTTCTCAAGAAGCTGTAGCAACCATTAAATTGTTAATGGCAGACGTTGACGGCCTGAGTAATTCCATTAATTCGCTGGGTGATGTTACTGGCATGCAAAAAGCCGAAGAAATGGCGGCAGCCATGACAGATCAAAGCGAACGGTTAAGCGCAAGTTGGTATGTTATCCGCGCCGCTTTTGGTGCTGCAATATTGCCAGCCTTTAATGACTTTGTTGGCTTAATTGCCGATATGGGCAAAGAAGTTTTAGAGTTTACCCAGCTTTACCCGAACTTAACCAAATACATTGGCTATGCTGGCGTTGCCGTTCTTGGGCTTGTTGCCGCTGGGGGTGCATTCACCTTAATGATGGGTGCCAGCAAAATGGCAATGGTGGCATGGAATGCAACTAGCCTTGCCTTTACAGCAGTAAATGCAGCCTTGACCAGTGGCTTGGCTGCATTACGTGGTGTGATGCTAGCAGTAAATATTGCCATGTACGCTAACCCAGTCGGCTTAATAGTCGCGGGTGTACTTGCGTTAGGTGGTGCCGTTGTAGCTGCGGTTTACTATTTTGATGATTTAAAAGCCATGCTTGCAGATACAGCTTGGGGACAACCAATCATTGATGCAGGTAACGCCATTGCAAGCATGTTTTCAAGCATCGGCACTATGATCATGGCGGTGTTTTCTGCGGTAGTTCCATTACTTAAAACAGTCTGGTCAGTGATTCAACCGATTGTGTCACTATTGTTTGATGCATCGTTGTTTATCATGTCGCATTTCGGCAAGGCGTTAATGTTCGGTATTAGCTTAGTGGCTTACCTGTTCCAAGGTGTCGCCAATGTTATTGGTTTTATTGCTGATGTGATAACCAGCCTAGCCAATGGACTAACCGCAAGCTTTGAAACCTTTACTAGCTTTATTGATGATATGTGGGCAGGCATTAAAGCGACCTTTACTGAAAGCCTTAATTGGATCATAGAAAAACTCAATTATTTACCCGGTGTAGAAATTGACTTGATCGCCAGCATGGACGAAAGCCAATTACCTAAAAACGCTGAGATTCCTGAAGTTCTCAGCAAGTACAACCAACAAGCTTTGCCTGAAATGTTTCAGCAGCCAGCGGCGAATGATGCTATTGCACCAATGATGCTGCCAGCACAACAACAAGAGTTACAGGCTGTTCAACAAGTATCAAATGTTGTTTCTTTGCCTATGGTTGAGCAAACACAAGCAATGGCTAAACCAGAGTTGCAAGCGATATCGGCACCATTAAAGCCGATTAAAAACGAGCAGCTATTACAATTGATCTCCCCCGTTCGTAGCCCTAAGCCAAGCCGAGCAGCTAGCGAGAACTTAACCACAGGTTTAGCGCAAAGTAAGCAAATTACCTTTGGTGATGTGATCATTAATAACCCACCGAAAGACTTTAGCCTTGCAGAAATTGCCGAACAACAGGAATTAATGGCGGGATGAATAAATACACCGACTTACTGATTGAAAACGGCAGTATCAAAATTGATAACGCGCAGCCAGCTACTACTCACACACGCCACGCCATTGGGCAAGATGTGAAACACATGCTGTTAGAGTCTGGCTTGCTCAGTAAATTAATCGGCCAACGCAGTGAGATATTACGCCAAGACGTATTTATTGAAATGGAATTAATAATTGAAAAAGACAATCGATTAGTGCCCGGCACAATTGAGATTGTTCAATCAAAACCAGAACTGATCATCGTCACCGCCGACACTGTTGAATTTGGCAAGCTGGAGAACGTGGAGGTCAACCTTGCGCCCTAACATTGATTTTAAAAAGCTACTGAAAGCTCAAAACGTACCTACAACCGAGCAAGAGTTAAAAACCTTGCTGGATAAAGACGTTAAAGAAGCGGGAAGCTTAATTAGTAATAATTCCAGTATGTCACCGTTTTGGCGTTTGTTTTCAGGTTTGGTGGCTAAGCCTGTTACTTGGTTAATTAACGATTTGTTGGTTAAGCATGTTCTGCCCAATATGTTTATGGCTACCGCTAAAGGTGCATACCTGAACTTAAAAGCGTGGGAACTGGACACCGAGCGCAAAGGCAAAACCAAAGCCATTGGCAAACTGCGTTTTTATAAAGACAACATTAATGATGTGGTGAGCATTGATAGTGAAACTCGTATTCATACTGACGTATTACTAGGCAAGGTTTACACGGTTTTAACCACTAAAGATGTGGTTATTCCTGCGGGTGTTGAATCGGCACTGGTTGTAGTTGTCGCCCAACATGAAGGGGCGGCTTATAACTTAGGGGCTGGTAGTTTTATATTTTTACCCTCGAGCATAGATGGAATTAGTCATGTTGGCCATGAATCTGATTGGTTAGTGTCAGCAGGTAGTGACATTGAAAACGATGAAGCATTAGCACTTAGGTTACGTGATCTTAATGCCAGTAAATCAAACTTTCATATTGATGCTGCCTACCGCGCCATTATTGCTGGTTTTGATGGCGTAAGAACCGATCATGTGTTTTTTACCCATGATGCACCGCGAGGCGCAGGCAGTGCCAATGCTTATTTGATGATGGCTAGCGGTTTAACGCCACAACCATTAATCGACGAAATTAACGCTCATATTAGTGGTGGTAATCACGGCCATGGTGATGATTTAAAACTGTTTGCTATGCCACGTATTGATTTAAGCCTTAGCGTGAAATATTGGCATAAACCGAATTTAAGTGATGAAGACAAAACCACACTTGAAAACCAAATTAAAGCCATGATTAATGCGGCAATGCGTGAAAGTAACTTTTACCCACAAGTAACTCGTACTCGCCCTTATTCAACCTTTAGTTTTTCAAAACTGACTGGCGAATTGCACCAAGAGTTACCCGAACTTGAACATATTGAGTTTTCACGTTCTGAGTTAGTCAGCGAACTTAATTTACCTGTGCTGAAAAAGCTAACCTTGGATAACAAGGGGGAACGATGAACCAGTCCCAGAAGCAGCAAGATAACAAGTTTCAGTTACCAGCGTTAAAGCTCCCGTTCTGGATGGATGGTGAAAGCCTGAACACTGAAAAGAAAGACCAGCAGCAAGAACCTGTGATGTTAACCAATGGTATAAGCCGCTTTTGGGGAAGTATTCGCAAAGTAATGTTGTGGCCGTTAATGCAGTTAGATGCTGAAAACTGCGCCATTGCATTGGTTGATCTGCTTGCGTGGGAACGGTCAATTGTTCGCTTTAACAATGAACCTGAATGGCTTTATCGCAAGCGGGTAAAATTCGCCACCATTAATGCGTTTGATGCAGGTAGCACCGCAGGCTTTATTCGCATTATGCAAAGGCTTGGTTTGCGAGTGTTCAATATTCGGGAACGTCAACCAGACCAAGATTGGGACAGAGTTTCTATTGAGATTGATGATAGCAAAACCGCCCCCAATAGCATTTTGCTTGGTGAGTTGATTAGGCAATACGGGCGAACCTGCCGCCGTTATGATTTTGCATCGTCTCGTATTGTTGCTAACCGCATTGCTTGCGTAGAGATTGCCCATGATGAAGTTACATTTACCGTTAGAGGAAATCAGTAAATGGCACGTTTAACCACTTATGGCGAAGAGTATGTTGCAAGATGCTCGGCTAAAACTGAACAGCTGATCATTGATGAATTTGTGTTTGCTCTGTTGCCAACGGACAACTTGCACTTACAGCCAGAGCCAGCCAATGAACCTATACCAGAACCGAGCAAGATTGTTCATAGACCTAAACAGCTAAAGTATGGCGTGATTGATGATAACCATGTGTCATTCAGCCAAATGTTGTTAGCCAATGTAGGCGATTTTTCGTTTAACTGGATTGGCCTAGTTCGTAACAACCAGTTAGTGATGTTTGCTTATGTGCCAACAACGTTAAAGCACAAAACAAAAGGTGGCGTTGAAGGTAACACCATTACCCGAAACTTTACCATTGAGCATTTAGGCATTGCCGATGCTTTGCCCGTAAAGGTTGATGCTGAAAGTTGGATGTATGACTACTCAAACGAAATTGACCGCATTCAGCTTAATTTAGTGACCAATGCCGTGGCGATTATTACTGCAAACCGTGGCGTGATTGAAAACGCCCACAGCAATATGCAGTTAAGCGAAAGATTAAGAAAACTGGAGAGTAAGCAATGACACAGAATGTTGATGAACTACTGGGTAAAGTGAATGAAGCGGTTGATGCTTCGAAAGAGCAGACTCAAGCGTCTAAGGCTTTAGCTGATGAAGTTAAGGGAATTAAACCATCTATTGAGCAGAAAATGGCGGCGGCTCTAGTGCAGTTTGATGAATGGCGTAATGACAAAGATATTGTTGGTGATAAAGTCAAAAATGGCACGATACGACAAGCGATTTTTCAGGGCTGTATCACTGGTGCTGGAGGTGTTTTTTCCATTAAAGGTGATGGGGATTTTGAAGGTAAAGTTGATGATTTAAAGACGACTGAGAATATATTCATACATTTTAAAACACCATATAACGTAAATAATGATAATGCTATGTTTTGGTTCAATATTCGAGGATACGCTTATCATTCATCGAAAATAATTGATGAAACTATAGTTGGCTACTGCTACAACCTTCAAAAATCATTAATCAACAAATCGTCATTTGGCAATTTGAACCCTGATTCCTATAAAGACTCAGCTGGCAATATTATTATCAGAATAAAAATCCCAAATATTCATTTCACCACACTTGCTGTCGACACAATGAAAGTTGGCTTGGGTGACTTATTAGAACACGGTTCACTTGATGTGAAATTATCATTAGCTGAAACAATTGATTTTTAATTAAATGGAAAACATGAATATGTCGCAGACACTTTTTAGCCAAAAAACACTAATTGATATGGAATGGGCGTCAATTCGAACTAAGCGTGAACAATTACTTAGTGCAACAGATTGGACTCAAATGGCTGATTCACCTTTATCTATTGATAAAAAATCGGAATTTGCAGCTTACCGCAAAGCTCTTCGGGATTTACCACAAAAAGAAAGTGATCCATTTACTCTTATTTGGCCTGAGAAACCAGCATGACATCCCAAACTAAGCAGGCTCAATGGCCCGCTTCTTTCACCCAGTTAGGCAACCAAGCTGAATCAATTGATTTTGCTAGCGAACTCGCTCAAGCAAAAAGCCGAATTGATGGTGTTAAAGGCCGTGCACAATATCAACGCCTTGCATTAAGTGAAGCTGCTGCGGCTTTGTCTGGTTTACGTGATGAACTGGCACAACTGCAAAACTTTGGTCAAGCGTTAGCTGTGAGTCCGTTAACTGAAAAGCGGCAAAACTGGCAGTTAAGCACAAAGCAAGCCGTTGAACGTTTAAAGCTGAAGTTAACCGATAAACAAGATAGTAATTTGTTCACCAATGCAAATGCAGGTGTTTTTTTGCTTTCGGCTTCAAGCATTAACGGCTTAGTGAAAAAGCTCAAACCTGTGAATCAGTTATTGGCTTTGCCTGATCTTCTTGCTGTAGAACGTGGGCTTATTAGCTTGCATGATTTACCCAAAGCCAAAATGAAGCAGCCCATTGCTTGCGTTGAGCCAAAAGCCAAAACAGCAAGCAACATCAATTTTGCTCTACTGGATAACAGCAGTGATTTGTTAAAGCAACAAATCAGCCTGATTGAGTCGGTTAGCCGTGATAGCAATTCACCAAGTGAACGTTTATTAGAGTTAGCGGATAAGAAAGCCACCAAAATTGAAGCGATTAAAGCCGAGCTCGCAAGCTTACAATCTCTTACTGGTGAAATAGATGTGTTATTTGCCAGTGGCAAGTTACGTGATATTGCAAATCAAATTAGCCAGCCAGAAGTAAATCACGCTTATAGCGTGGCCTTTGTGGTTTTGTCGCCAACACCACTCAAGTTTTTAGAGGAACTTTTTTAAAGGAAATATAGCCATGACACAAATCGCGCTCGATGGTGAATTACTTCGGATTAAGCAATGCAAAATTGATTTAAGCCAGCAGCTTGCCGAGCAAGACTCATCAGGGCAAACATCGGCAACGTCTTCTACCGAGCAAGGTGATAAAGCCAAAGTATTAACTGTAACTGGGATTGTTCCTTTTGCTGATAAAGTAATGCTTACCCGTTTATTTGAGTTAGCAACGGAGAAAGATACGGTCGGGCATCGTAAAGTCAGGCGCGTAAGCAGTGATATAAGTAAGGCTGTGAAAATCAGACAGGTTAAGTTTTTTGGCACCATTAGCGCACCTTCACATTATTCACTAAAGGCATGGAATATCAGCTTTCAATTACGTGAGCATTTGAGTGTTGCTGAAGTAGCCGAAACCAGAAGACAGGTTGAAAAGGCTGAAGCGGAACAAACCACTGAAAACACTACAAGCCCAGTAACCAGTGAACCTGTTAGCCAAGGTGACGAAGAAACCAAAGTTGCATCATCAAACGCTTTTTTGCGTTGGCTGGATAACAGCTTAGCGGATAAGCCAGAAGAGACAGAAGCAGCATGAAGTTAGCCAAAGTATTGATCATTAACGACCAAGAAGTTGAGCTTATTTCGCATCAACTTGTTTTAGAGCTTTCTAGTGCTGGCCGTGGCATTTTAGAAATTAAAGGCAAGGCTAAGCGCGGCCAACAAGTTAGCTTTTCGATTGGTTACGACAATAAAGTTCGGCGTTGGTTTACTGGCTTTGTGAGCAAAGTAATACCCGTAAATGATGATCATCAAAAAATCATGGTTCGGGAACTGTGCGCCATTCTTGATGAAAAGATGCCTGTTAGTATTCAACACGCAACCTTTAAAAAGGTGATCACAGCTTTATCTGAACTTTCAGGTTTAAGCTTTGTTTTATCTGATGATGCTGATTATTTGGATCTTCCTATTCCAAACTTCACCAGTCACGGCACTGGCTTTCAATTATTAACTAATGCTGCTAGAGCTTTCGGCATTGCTGATTTTTGTTGGTATCAACAATCAGACGGTCAAATATTTGTAGGCAGTTATCAAGATAGCCGCTGGCACAATAAGCCTGTTGCTGTTCCTGCATCTTACAGTAAACAGCAGTATTTACACGGCTGGAAGTTAATTGCTATTCCGTCTATGCGCCCCGGTGCAAAAGTGAATGATACCAAGGTCAATCATGTTGAATTAATTAATGATGAAATGGTCATTAGCTGGCAAGTGAGTAATAAAGATAACAAGAAAACTCAACGGCTGATCAATCAAGCATTCCCAGAACTTGCGGGAAAGTATCATCTTCCTCATTTGGCTGAAGTAGTGGCAACTTGTGACAGTGCCGAAAATGGCGACATGAATAATTCATTTCGTCCACGTTACGCAGTTGATCTGCAACTGCTAGATGAAAACTGCAACATAGATAAAACAGTGCCTGTTTATAAAGCCATTCCTCTGCCGGTTAACTTCAGCGGAATTGAAAAAGGTTTGATGCAATATCCAGAAGTCGGAACCATTGTTGAAATCGGTTTTGCTTACGGCCGAGCTGATAAACCTTTCATCAGAACCATATTAGGCCAAGATTGGACACTGCCATCTATAGCACCTGGGGAACAATTGCAGCAACAAAGAGCCGAAGTATTTGAAAGAACGGACAGCGCAGGCAATCAAACCCAAGCAACCGACCAAAAACAAATACATATTGCCCGTGAAAGAATCACCAAAGCAAAGAGTTATCTTGCCGAACTGGGCGAAAGCTTGGTTAAGGTTGATCAGCATTCTACGGAAGAAATCACAGGCACTAAGTTAATTGAAGCATTAGGCGCAATTGAATTACTTGCTGGCGATGATATATCAATAGGTTCTCTGGGGAACATGCACCAAACAACCGCAGGTGAATTGAGTGAAGTTATCGGCAAGCACCGCCGAAGTATTGCCAAAGATATGCACTGGTTGGAATCTGCCAAACACTGGGCTGGAACGGAGCAAACCAATATTTATGATTTGCTCCATCAACTTATGCAATGTGTTGAGCTATTAGCTGATCACTGTGCTAAGCATACTCACGAATACATCAAGCCAGCACATGCAGCAGGTAAAGCAAAAACGGCTAAGCCTGATTTAGAAAGTGATATGAATAACCGCAAGAACATCAGCAATGCATTACACCAAACACTTGAACCAATACTTGCTGAAGAATAGACACATTCAACTTTACTCGATACCAGCCCACTTAATTGAGTGGGCTTTTTTATTGCCCTCGCACAAGCAGCCACAACCACGCAGTTAAGCGTCACATCAAAACAACCACAGTAACAAAAACAAACCAAAAGCTTTTGAGAGCGTTAAAGGTTCATCCAGAGCCACGTAAATTAACGTAAGCGAAAATATTTTCACGGAATCCGCACTCCTCCTCCCCTCCTGCGGGCTTTATTTTTCAATTTTTTTTCAGTTTTATGATTGTGCAGTTCATATTGCCAGACCGCGCCGTTACTGGGGCTTTTGCGAGATCAAAGATCTGAAAAGATCGAGAAAGTTTTCACTGTTTTACAGTTTTTTCATTTTAAAAGATACGTAAAAACACGCTGAAAGCGGCATTAAATGGCGGTTACACCTGTTTTACGTGGCATTTTTAAGAAAAGACTGTTTTTACTAAGAAAGATCAAAACTAATAAAAACATCAAGTTAAGTGATCTGAAAACTGAAAAAGAAAAGTAGGGCAGTTGTATCGAAAAATGGCGACAACTGCCGCCACTTTTCTTAGAATTAACTGGATTTTCACAGAAAGCTTTTCCGATGCCGCCATTTTGTCGCCATTTGTGGTGTTTTTATAAATCACCTCTTGTTTAAGTTGTTGTTTTTGCTGCTTTTACCAATGTGTTGGTGTGTAGTTGTTTATAACATATAGCAATAAGTTTTGTTTATTTAGGAATAAAGAAGCGTTTTTACATTCTAAATGAAAAACGATATTAAGGTAGTGATATGTATTGGTTGATGTTTTCCAGTGCTTTTTTAGCATCCACGATTTTACCTGGTGGATCAGAGGTGGTTTTAGTCGCACTAATCACTCAGCATCCAAATGAATGGATTGCTTTAGTTGCGCTTGCCAGCATAGGGAATACGTTGGGGGCGTTGACAAATTACGCGTTAGGCCGGCTAGGGCGCGTAGCCGTTACGCCTGAGCAACTTTCTAAAAAGCAGTATAAATTTGCGTTGCAATTTTTTAATAAATACGGTTATTGGTCATTATTATTGGCTTGGTTACCTATAATCGGGGACTTGCTGTGTTTATTTGCAGGTTGGACTAAGTGCAATTTATACGCATCGTGTTTAATGATTTTTATCGGTAAGACATTTCGTTACATTTTATTGGCTATGATAACCTTTGCGTGGGTTTAGCCATGTTTTCATTGATTGTTAGGCTGAAAGCACGGTTTTCTGTTAATACAGGCATATACATTTTTGCTTTTTTTGGCTATAACTTGTCGCCATGAAAAATTAGCTAATGCATCTAGTTAAAGTCGCAGTATAATCATAACTTATTATGACGCATTACTTAAATTGAGAAGTTTATATTGAAGCCATTCAATCAGAGCATCGCTTTTCTAAATAATGAAAGCGGACGTCAAGCTCTCCTTGGGATCCAAAGAGGTATCGAAAGAGAAGCTCTTAGGGTTACGCCTGCAGGACACTTAGCAGAAAATAATCACCC
Source organism: Parashewanella sp. (assembly GCA_049608225.1). Taxonomy (GTDB): domain Bacteria; phylum Pseudomonadota; class Gammaproteobacteria; order Enterobacterales; family Shewanellaceae; genus Parashewanella. Next base: position 22,367 of record JBMYXI010000019.1, on the reverse strand, counting down.
AAAAGCATTAGGAAGCGCGTTAACTCATAGCAGAATTACCACAGATTATAGTGAATCGTTACTTGAGTTTATTACCCCAGTGTTTTCTGGCATTCCTGAGCTGTTTGCTGATTTAACGAAGACACATGCTTTCACGCTAAAAAATATTAATGGTCAAGCTTTATGGCCTGTCAGCATGCCTTGCTTTGTTAATGATGTGGACAATATCCCATTAGCTCAATATGGAACATCAAATGTTGGCAAACTCAAGACCTTGTATCGAAAAGGGCTAACCCATAGATATGGTGCTCAGATGCAAGTGATTTCAGGGGTGCATTTTAATTTCTCTGTTAGCCAAGAGTTGTGGGCCATATTGTATGATAACAGTGACAAATCGCTTTCATTAGATGAATTCATCTCCGAGTCTTATTTTGGTCTTATCCGCAACTATCGAAGAATGATGTGGGTGTTGCCTTATCTATTTGGTGCATCGCCTGCTGTTTGTGGCTCTTTTCTTGATGGCTTAAATGTTAATTTGCCTTTTAGCAAGGTCGGTAAAGGCTCTTTGTATTTGCCCTATGCGACCTCTTTACGAATGAGTGATCTAGGTTATACCAGTAAAGAGCAAGAGTCATTGTCGATTAGCTATAACTCACTCAGTGAATATTTAGAAGGGATGAACAAAGCGATCCGATTGCCTTCGCAAGAGTTTGACAGCATTGGTGTAAAAGTTGACGGTGAGTATCGACAATTAAATGCCAATGTATTGCAGATTGAAAATGAATTTTACTCACCAATACGGGCAAAGCGAGTGACTAAAAATGGTGAAAAACCATCAGAAGCTTTAGCCAGAGCGGGGGTTGAATATATCGAAGTTCGTGCGTTAGATATTAATCCATTTTCTCCGCTAGGTATTTGTCCGTCACAAGTCCGCTTCTTGGATCTACTTTTGTTGCATTGCTTGTTATTGCCGTCTTCTGAAACAACAGCAAGTGACGAGAATGAAATTTCTGACAATTTAAATGCTGTGGTGATGGAAGGGCGTAAGCCTGATCTCATGTTGAAAAAACAAGGGGAATCCATTGCGCTTACTACATGGCTGCAAACTATTGTTAACGATTTAGAACAATTGGCTGAGTTGATGGACGAGGGTGGTGAACCTGAATACCAAAAATCGTTACATCTTTGGAAAGAAGCGGTGAGCGAACCCAGCAAGACGCTTTCAGGTCGAGTACTTTCTGAAATGATAACCAAAGATAGCGATCACGGTGAATGGGCGCTTGAATTATCAAAATGCTATCGTGAATTTTTAAATGGCTATTATTTGTCTGACAACGATTTGTTGGATTACCAATCACAGGCCAGTGAGTCCATAGCACTTCAAAAACAAATGGAATTGAATTCAAAACAAGGATTTGATCAATTCTTGACGGAGTATTTTGATTACTTATGAACAGGTGCTATTTCGTAATTGCTGTTGGTTTCATGCTACTGATCAGTGCATGTACTTCGGTGCCAAGCAGCAATTGTGGGACCGTTGCCAGTTATAAAGTGCCAAGCGAGCAAGATGATCTTTATCCTGTTATGCTAACCCATATCGATGGTGTCGCGATAGTTGCACAAGCAAACTACCACCTGACATTGGGACATCATAAAATTACTATGGTTGAATTGGTGAGTGCCCCAGGGTGGGACTTCCCGTTAAAATATCGCGGTAAAAAGACGATTGATATTGATGTACAGCAAGGTATGAGGTATCACTTTGCGGCTAAATTTAATCGATTTGTTTCCAATCCTGTTCGAAGTGATGATTTTTGGCTGCCGGTTATTTGGAAACAAGAACCGCTCTCATGTCGTGAAGGAAGCATATGAGAAAGTATGGAATAATCGCCGTAAGCATATTGTTAATGAGTGGCTGTGCAACACCGCCGCCGAAAAATCCAGACAATATTTGTGCAATTTTTAAAGAACATTCCTCTTGGTATGATGCTGCGAAAGATACTCGAGATAAGTGGGGTGTGCCTGTTCATGTGCCTATTGCGATGATGTATCAGGAAAGCTCATTTCGTCATGACGCTGCTCCGCCAATGGAATACTTCCTTGGCTTTATTCCCATTGGTCGAGTGAGTTCTGCATATGGCTATGCACAAGCGAAAACCATGACTTGGGATGATTATGTGCGTGAAACCGGCAACAGTTGGTCAAGTCGAGACAACTTTGATGATGCCATGGATTTTATGGGATGGTTTATTACCAAAACTCATAAAATTAATAACGTGTCAAAGTGGGATGCGAGAAAACAATATCTCAATTATCATGAAGGCTGGGGTGGTTATCGCCGTGGTAGTTATCATAAAAAAGCTTGGCTCAAACGAGTGGCGAAAAAAGTCGGTAATCGCTCAATTCGTTTTGCCAAGCAGTATAAAAATTGTAAAAAAGAGCTTGATAGATCATGGTTATATAAGCTTTTCTTTGGCTAGCCAAACAATGGCTCGTCCTCAGACATGAATTTACGAGCAGATTTTTTTGCTCGTTTTTGTAGATACATTTCCATATCGGCATTTTTAAATGCTTGTTGCCAATTGTTATCATATTCTGCAATACCATAGCTAAATTGAATATCGCAGTCTTGTAACAATTGCGTCTGTAGTGACTTCATTTTGCTTCTGACGTCCGTTAATGGACCATAACTGACGAAAACAAATTCGTCGCCACCAAAGCGACCAACTAACCCATCTTTTCCCCAACTCTTCTTCAAATAATTCGCCATATTAAGAATGGCGGAATCACCTGCCTGATGGCCTAAATTGTCGTTGATTTCTTTTAAGTTATCCATGTCGATAATGGTAAGGTATGAACCAAGATGAGGCTTACTCACCCATTTGGTTAACTTCTTTTCAAAGCGTTGACGATTAAACAGTTGAGTCAAAGGGTCGAAGTTTGCAAGGTGATGGATCTCTCTATTTTTTTTGAATAGAGAGATTGCGTTGCAGGCTTCTTGAGTCAAAATCGCGACCAAATTGTTATCATAGTCGTTGAAGGCACTGCGACGGCTGCTATCGAGGTTTAGCATTGCATAAAGTTTACCGTCAATATGGATTGGTGCTGACAGCGTAGAGCGGATCGGGGTATTGGAGGAATTGAGCAGTGTGACTTGATCTTCTTTGCTTAAACCACTTTTCGCATTGATCTCGCTCATGTCATTTATCACCACTACGCGATCACAACGGCCATTGGTTAATCTATACTCGAAGGTTTCTTCTAAAGGAAAACGCACTTGAGAAAGTTTTTGAATATCAAGTCCGACAACTGTATCGAAATGGAGTTCGCTGGTTTTAGGATCCACCAAGATAATGCTGCCCATCTCTGCGCCATCAATCACTTTGACTGCTTTTTTGAGTAAAGCAGTTAAAAAAGCATGTTGAGTTTTATATTGATTGGAAAGCCTAACTAATTCAAACGTAGAATCATTGATGTTGATGACATGTTCGAGGTGCAGCCATAATCGATTCAATCGTCCTTGATGTAGGTAGAAATTTAGACTGTAGCCGACAAGATAAATCATACACATTAATGCCGTCACTAGTAGGTTATCTTGACCTGCAGGCATCATAATTTCAAAGCTAATAATGATGAGCACAATCGGAAGTAATAATAATAACAAGTGATAACGAATATCAATACGATCGATTTTTTTGCTTTTTAAATTATCTCTATTCTTCATTCTTCACCAAACATGTCCATACTATAGGTGTGAATCAATGAGTGATATTCCTCAACTCTAAGCGCTTATTTAGAGTAAAAGTTCAAAAATGATTACCCAAAATAAGACAGCAGTGTACTAGGTAACCACATAAAGTGCTAGAGGTCGTTCTCAATTAAAGACTTTTTGATTTTAGTTAGTAACCCAAAGACTGCGTTTATTTTTTGTTTAAACGGTGTTGTCAAACGTTCGTGTAGAGTAACTACACTTCACATTTTCCGCCTTGTTTAACCTAAAAAAATTAACAGCAGCAAATCAAAAATCTAATTGGGAACGTCCTCTCGAGATTATGGATAATTTCGCTTTAGAGGGTATTGAAATATACAACAGGCAAGCAGGGGAAAGCAGAACTGATTTTTCAGCTCTGCTTAATCGATTAAGATATTTCTTTTGATAACCAAGTTAACGGTGCTTGGTATTGTTCTGGTAGGCTTTTTCGTAATTCGTCTATAGTATGATTTAACTTGATGTTATGAGTAGATAAATTGATATGTCCTACTTTACGGCCCACTCGAACTTGCTTTTGATACCAATATAACTCGGCATTTGGCATCGATAACCATTTAGAGTTGTATTCGATCCCAATTAAATTAACCATGGCACATGGGTAGTTAGTTTTTAACTCAGGAATGGGCAAGTTGCAAACAGCTCTAATATGTAATTGAAATTGATCTATGTGCGTTGCAGCCTGCGTCCAGTGACCTGAATTATGAACTCGCGGTGCTAATTCATTAACCAGTAATGTATCACCAACACGGAAACACTCCATAGCCATAACCCCGACATAGTTGAGCTCATCCATGATCTTAGTCAGCATTGCTTCTGCTTGCGATTGCAAATGCTCAAGGCGTTGCAGCGCAGCAACGGAAATCATGAGAATGCCATCTTGATGCAAATTGAGCGTCAGCGGGTAAAATATACATTGTCCATTTTTGGTTCTAGCACCTACTAATGAAATTTCTTCATCAAAATTGATAGCTTGCTCTGCAATGGCTTCATTGCGCCAATCATGGGGAATAACTGTATGTTGATCCTGCTTTAACCAATGTTGACCTTTGCCGTCATATCCGCCTGTTCTGCGTTTAAGCAAAACACGTTCAGATACCAAATTGTGGTGAAGCTCTAATTCTGAGACTTGATTGTCAACCAACTGCCAAGGTGCTGTATTGATTGCTAATTTATCGAGCAAAGACTTTTGACTAAATCGGTCGGCAACTAAACCAAAAACATGACCATTAATAAAGTTCGGGTGCTCACTTAATTGACGACTCAAGTCGGATTCAGGCCATAACTCACGTTCTGCGGTCACAATGTCTTCATCGCGGATAGCTAATTGTCGATCATCTGAATTGACGATATCAATAGCTTCAACATCAACACCAATCGGTGTTGCAGCATGGGTAAGCATTGCACCCAATTGACCGTTTCCGAGTACCCAAACTTTAGGACGCTTATTCATGATTAATCTCTCGGATCTGCATTGTCTAAAATTGTTTTGGTTTGCTGTGTTCTGAATTCTTCAAGGCGTTTTGCCAATGCAGGATCTTGGTTTGCTAATATTTGACTGGCAAGTAATCCGGCATTAAATGCACCAGCAGTACCGATGGCCAAGGTTCCTACTGCAACACCCTTAGGCATTTGAACGATAGAAAGTAAACTGTCCATGCCCGATAATGCTTTGCTTTGCACTGGTACACCTAAAACCGGTAGACGTGTTTTTGAGGCAATCATTCCAGGTAAGTGCGCAGCACCGCCAGCCCCACCAATGATAATTTGAAAACCTTTGTCTGCAGCGGTTTCGGCAAACTCCATAAGTTTATCAGGTGTTCGATGAGCCGAAACGATTTCTACGTGATAAGGAACTTGTAATAGATCCATAATTTCAGTAGCAGCTTCCATAGTGGGCCAATCACTTTTTGATCCCATAACAACGGCAACAAGGGCTTGCATCGAGCCTCCTAAAACAAGGTGTGGAAAGTTAATAAAGTGTGAGCTTGGTCACAGGCGTCGTATCATAGCATGTATGAAATTTTGAGAAAAAAAGGAAATATCGTTAACGGTTGAAAACAGAGTTTTGTAATCAGTCCAGTGTCAGTTGTTTTCTTTTAAACAGTTTCCAGAGGCGGTATTGATTATGTAAATAATTAAAAGTGATTAACAATAGATAACCAAAGATGTAGGACAGAAGCTCTACGGGATGATAGTGTTCGGTTAAATTAGCCCATGCGAGTGAAGCATGTTCAATTTCCATTAAACTAACATATTGAATGAATTGAACCAATTCTGAGCATAATGCTAGCAATAATGCTATGAGTGCTAACGAGTTTTTATTTGCTTTCAGAAATGACTTTAACAGAAAGTAAAATACAACGACCAAAACGATATCTGTGAACATGTCTTGTAGAATACCAAACTCAAGCATGTGACCCAGTACTAAGTACATTGCGATAAATAACAAGGTCATACCAAAGCTGAATTTTTTAAATCGCAAACCAAGCATCATGAAAGCTTATCCATAATTGTGATATAACATTTTGATTTTAAATATAGTATTAGAGTTGTTAATATTCAAAACTTTACATCTTTAGTACTGTTAACGTTAGTTGGTAAACTCTACTATTTAGCGATTTTTACGGTTACAATGGAGCTGTTGTAACCGTAAATAGATTCGTGACAGCTGACGATGTAGGATTTCAGCGAGAATACTTACTATGAAAAGTATTGTCACTTAAGTAAGGTGACTACTCGCAGTAATAGTTATTACTGACAAACAAGGCTGTCGTTACCTCGTTTCTATTTCAAGGGAAGAAACGCAGCAAAAATGACAATTAAACTTGCATTGTGTGGGTTTTCAGCGTTGATTACTCTTTATTGCAAAAGATTAAATTAGCCAGCTATTTCTGCATTTGCACGCCTCGAATAACGCAACGCTGAATAAGCCCTGAAAGTTACACCTTCAAGCATCACGAGCATAGATGATTACTCGGATTGCTCTAGACCACCTAAGGTCTTAAATAAGGATTCAAGCAGCGCGGATAACTCGCCACACATAAGTGCGAAATCAGCATCTAAACGTGCTAATGGATCTTCATTGCCTATCTCGTCGTTTTCAGCTCTAAACTCTTCAGAAAACTTAAGGCGTTTAAGGCTTGCATCAGATTGAAGCACAAAAGAAACTGAGCTTTCAAAATGCAGCGCGAGCTTATGAACTTGTTTGCCATTTTCAATGTGCGCCAACACTTCGTCTTCAAATAATTCTTGTTGTTTGAAGCGTACGATCCCACCTTCTTCAGAGTGTGATTTCAGCTCAGCTTCGTCTTGAATCGAAAATGGTGCTGGAATCGATTGAGTTTTCAACCACTGCGTCAATGTTTCTTCGATCTGCTGGGTAAAGCTCACTGGGATAACAGGTAAGCTGCCTAAGGCTTTTCTGAGTAATGCGAGTAATTCTTCTGCTTTTGTTGCGCTTGAGCTATCAACAATAATTAATTGCAGCGAAGGCATAATTAATGCCTTAATTTGACCTCTGCGAGAAAACGCTCTTGGCAACAAGGTCATGATGATTTCGTCTTTTAAGGTATCTTTTTCTTTCTTGGTTACTTTGCGATTTTCTTGATCTTCGATTAACGCTACTTTCTCATCAAGCGACTCTTTAATTACTTGAGATGGTAGTATTTTCTCTTCTTTGGTTAGCGAGATCAAATGATTGCCGTTGGCACTGTGAACTAAGCTCTGCCCGAGTTTTCCTAAGGCATTGCTAAAACCAAGTTTACTGACATCTTGGCTTGAGCAAGGAGAAAAACGAAAATCTTCTAACGCTGTTTCAAGTGCTTCAGTATCAGTAGAAAAAGGCTTGTTGAAACGATATAAGGTAAGGTTTTTGAACCACATGATAATAGCCCGTAAAGATAAAAAAACGCAGTGTAAGGGATATGCCTGTTAACGTAAACCGTATTCAACAGTGAACAGCTCTACCGGTTATCCCTTTTTGACTGTTTTGTTTCAAAACTAAGTCTATAATGTTTCACTTCTGCAATAAAACTGAAATAAAAAAAGTGCAAAATCTGTCGCAGTCGAGTTTGATGTTCCAGAGAATTGTTGTCATAGGAAGGAAATAGATGATGGACACCTTTAAGAAAACGTTACTTGCTTCGGCGTTAACTACTTTAGTTGTAGGAACCGCTGCTGCCGGTGATGCTGTTAAGGTTTACGGTAAGTTAAATATTACTGCTCAAAAATCAGATACGGTTAAAAGTGATAAAACACAGATCAAGAGCAATGCATCACGCTTAGGTGTTAAAGGTAGCTTCGATCTTGGTAATGCATTAGAAGCATTTTATACCATTGAATATCAAGTAAATACCGACTCAAGCAGTAAAAACAATTTCACCGCACGTAATCAATACGTTGGCTTAAAAGGTGGGTTTGGTTCTGTTGCTGTTGGTCGCAAAGACACTATTACTAAAAAAGCGCAAGGTAAAGTTGATTTATTTAATGACTTAAGTGGTGATTTAAAGAACTTATTCAAAGGCGACAACCGTTTAGCTCAAACAGTAACCTATGTTTCTCCTTCTTTTTCTGGTTTCAAACTGGGTGCTACTTGGGTTGCGGAAGGCGACAACAAGCAAACGCTTTCATATGAATATAAAGGTACTAAATACAAAACTGAGGGTGATGGTCTTGGCTTAGCGTTAATGTATGGTGATGCCAAACTGAAAAAATCGAAACTATTTGCTTCGATTGCTTATGATTCAGAAGTTGCCGGTTATGACGTTGTACGTGCAACCGTTCAAGGTAAAATTGGTGCATTAAAATTAGGTGGTATGTTCCAGCAACAAGAGTCCATTAAAAAGGGCAGCAAGTCTACCAATGGCTACTTGCTAAATGCGGCTTATAATATTTCAAAAGTAACCTTGAAAGGTCAATTCCAAGATATGGAAGACAAAGGCGATTCATGGTCTGTTGGTGCGGATTATAAATTGGCAAAACCAACAAAGTTATTCGCCTTTTATACAACTCGCTCAGACGAAAAGCTAGATGAAGACAATAAGTATTTTGGTTTAGGGATTGAACACAAGTTCTAACTAAGACTTTCTACATCTATTTATTTGTATCCGCTATCAATTGGGTAGCGGATTTTTTATATCTACTGCCCCTCCAAGTACCATGAGTATATATAATGTGTTTTTCTACTATATAAACCAACCTTATTATAACTAATATGAGTGTCAAACTCATGAGTTGTTATTTAAGGTGAAAGTATGAAAAAAGTTTACGCTCTGTCATTAGGTTTATTGCTTATTAGCAATGCTTCATTTGCTACTTTTGCACAACAAAACGGCAATCATGCCATGAAACCAGTAGATACGCCGAAACAATCAGTTCATGTGTCTTCACCGCTCGTCAATAACTTTTTTGCCATGTACGTTGCAATAGGTAAAGGAAGTTGTGACTCAACCTACTCAAATGCGAAGACCTGTATACCAGTTAACAATAATACTGCAGATGTTGTTAATGTTGTTTTTTCGACCTATGGGGGATCTGCAAAGGTTCCAGCTGGGGAGTCAGCATTTTTTATTGATGAGACATTTAAAATTGACAGTGTGCCAGTAACAGTTAAAAGAGATCCATCTAACGAGCCTCTTTTTTCAGGAGAAGCAATCAATAAGGCTGGGATAAGTTGTAAAGATGGTTTATGTAGCGTCAATAGTTAAAAGGGGAATTTGGCTGGTTAAGCCAAAAATATACTCGATTTGCACGCGGTTTTTATGGCAAACCTTTATAAGACACGTTTGAAGAAGACATTGCTTAACTTAAAAATAATGTCTTCCTCTTCATTAATTCATAATGTTTTAACATGCGAAAAACGCTTCATTTGGCGTTGAGTGCTAATTCGTATATTGCTCTAGCATAATAAATTCCCAATATGCGGGTGACGGAGCATTTGGGTCGTCTTTGTTCAAAAAAGCATAGCTGCCATCGGCTGCATGCCAACCTATTCGACCTGTATAAAATCTATCGATACCTTCAGCATCAAGCTGATGCCAACGAACACGATTTTCACCAATTTGCCTGTCAGAGTTCGGCGTATTTCTAAAATCAAATGGGGTAAGGGTACCTAGTTGGAAGTTACCATTCGTGATCCAGTTATAAAGCCTAAGCCTGCCATCGGAGTCGAGATTTCTTACGATTAGCGGAATGATTTGTTTGTAGGTTTTATTGTCTCTGGTTTTTGCATAAGTTGGCCCATTGGTCATTAATCTCATTACCGCTAAGCTATCTGTGTTGATCCCTCCGAATGAGGGTGCATCATTGTTAACGGTATGAGAAAGAGGTCTGCAAACCCTGGGGGTGGCTGAGCAAGCGACAGGAATAACTTTATACCAACCAGAATTTGGCTTTCTTGAGGTAAAAACCTCTTTTGTTTGTAAAAAGCTAGGCTGCAAGCCTACTTTGGTATCGCTTGATGAGGATACCGTAGCATTAATGTAAAACGCCCCTTCGTTAATCACCATGTTAGGAGAAGGGGTATTGGTTGGTGTACCATCTTGATTATAGGTGCTGAATGATTCTAAACTTTGATCGCGTGCATTGTGTACACCTGAGTTGATAAATTCTAACTCTAAGTGTTCATTGTCTGACAATTGAGATAAGTTTAAGCCAGAAAAGTTAATGCCCCCTTCGATAAAAATTCCTAAAGGTTGCTGGTTGTTTCCGCCTCTAAACTCGACTTCAATGTACTCATCACCAGCTTGAATTGCTGAAACAAAAGTTGCAGGATTATCGGTTGAGTTATGTTTGAAATAGACATCATATTGTCGGGTACCATAAGTCGGTGTCGGGCCGATAATATTGTTCCGTGCGTAGACATAATTTTGATTGAATTGTTGCTTACAGCGAGTCGTTCTTTCCCCTGGGTTATCTAAGTCATTGACGTCAACAGACCACCTGAAAGGCTCACCATCGTCAACAGGGATTGTTAACTCATTGCCCACAAGGGTATCTCTTATAAATACTGTAGCATTTGCATTTTCATCAGCATTACAGTTTTTAAAAATACCAATGGTGGGCAGCTTAATTACTAAGTCATTAAGACCTGATGGCTCGATATTAATTGGCATTTCATCAGCTAAAGAAAAAGGTGTTTTTGCCAAGTATAGCAAGACTAACGTCGCAACTTGGGAAGCATATTTTATGTTCATAAGACGCTCAAGGTTTTCCACTATCGACCTGATACTGTTCCTTATCATCTCACTGAGGAAATATTATTTTGAAATACTAAATGTGAATACTTGCTATGAAAGGTGGTACAGTGAGCCCCCTACTCATTTTGCCATCATAAAAACACTGGGTTGTGGCAGTGCGTTAGATCATAGGCATATTACAGAATTGTCTATTTTGTCTTTAAACTGGCTCGATTCATAATTCTGTAATATATTTTTCATTTAATAGAGCAAAGACTAAAAATTCATTATCTGAGAACCGGTTATGACAGCAAGGATACTAATTGTCGAAGATGAGCTTGCCATTAAGGAAATGCTTACTTTTGTTTTGGAACAACACGGTTTTGCTACGATTTCTGCTGAGGATTATGACTCAGCAGTATCGTCGCTAAAAGAACCTTATCCAGACTTAGTGTTATTGGATTGGATGTTTCCTGGAGGCAGTGGAATTCAATTTGCTAAGCACCTAAAGCAAGATGAATTTACTCGTCAAATTCCGATCATTATGCTGACGGCTCGCGGGGAAGAAGAAGATAAAATCAAAGGGCTAGAAGTTGGCGCTGATGATTATATGACCAAACCTTTTTCACCAAAAGAGCTGATTGCGCGTATCAAAGCGGTATTACGCAGAACCGCGCCTACTCGTTTAGAAGAAACTATTGATGTGCATGGCTTGATACTTGATCCGATAAGTCACCGAGTTTCTGTCGATGATCAAGTGCTGGATATGGGACCGACTGAATTTCGATTATTGCATTTCTTTATGACACACCCAGAGCGCGTTTATAGCCGTGAACAATTACTTGATAATGTTTGGGGGACTAATGTGTATGTGGAAGATAGAACTGTAGATGTTCATATCAGACGTTTAAGGAAAGCTGTCGAACCATCGGGTCACGATAGACTTATTCAAACTGTACGCGGTGCAGGCTACCGCTTTTCATCCCGAGTGTAGTGAGTAAAATTTCGTTGAAGCAATCAGTTTTAAATTGATTGCTTTTTTTATATTTTTAAGTTGTTAGCTCTAAGTTAAGATAAGTCAAAAGGCTTACGTCAAGAATGGCTGTGCTATAGGAAATTTTATGTACGAATCCTATTCAGGTTATCGTTTAGCAACCCGCATTATTGTTTTCTTCCTGGTTTTTTTATTAATAGGCATTCTTATCCAAGAAGTTGCTTGGAGTTTAGTGGTCGGCAGCACTCTGCTTATTTTCTGGAATTATCGCCAGCTGACTCGATTGAACTATTGGTTGTGGATTGACAGGCGCTTAACCCCGCCACAAGGTAATGGTAGTTGGGAAGGAATATTTAACGGCATTTATCGGTTACAGGGAAAAAACCGCAAACGAGTTGGGCAACTCGCAGCTTTACTGGCGCGCTTTCGTCAAGGGGCTGAAGCACTTCCAGATTCTGCCGTTGTGTTGGATTCTGAATTATCCATTCTTTGGTGTAATAAGCTCGCTCAACTGAATCTTGGTCTCGTTTGGCCGCAAGACAATGGCCAGCGTATCGATAACCTTATTCGTCATCCAGATTTTTCTAAATATTTACGTAAGAGTCAGTTTAATGAACCATTAGAATTACCTTCACCTGTCTCCGAACAACGCTTACTAGAGATCCGCTTAATGACATATGGCGATAGGCAATTGTTATTAGTTGCTCGTGATATTAGTCGTATTCGCCATCTTGAGGAAATGCGTCGAGAATTCGTTGCCAATGTCTCACATGAATTAAAGACGCCGCTGACTGTACTACAAGGCTATTTGGAAATGATGCAAGATACCTTGCCTGAAAATGACATGAACCATAAAGCACTTAGTTTGATGGAACAGCAGTCAAAGCGGATGAAGTCTATGGTTGAACAGTTGCTTACTTTATCTCGTATCGAAGATAGCATTGATGTTGATTTACAGAAAACAGTTGATATGACTAGCATGATGGGTTTACTTGAAGAAGAGGCCTGCGCACTTTCGAAAGGGGAATACGAGGTGAGCTTCTGCTGTGAAGAAAACATACTCTCTCATGGTAATGAAATATTGCTGCGCAGTGCTTGTATCAATTTGATCTCCAATGCCATCCGCTATACCGAACCCGGTGGCAAAATTACTATTAGGTGGAAGATGGTTTCGACTGGGGCAGAGTTTAGTGTTACCGACACTGGCGTGGGGGTCCCTGCACAACATATTACCCGACTGACGGAGCGATTTTATCGCGTTGATAACGCGCGTTCACGAAAAACGGGTGGTAGCGGCTTAGGCTTAGCTATTGTAAAGCACGCACTCAGTCACCATCATAGCGAGTTGTCGGTGACTAGTGAGCTTGGTAAGGGAAGTTGTTTTAGCTTCGTGATCCCTATGCATTTGGTTGACATAAAAAGTTAATAAAATCGCAACACTGTAATCCAAGTGTCATATATGAGTCATATATTTGTCATCATAAACTTTGATACTGACCGTGTTTTCAAAAATTGAATTTGTTTAAGAATTGGAGCTTTAAATGAAACTGACAAGGCTTGTTGGCGCGATGACTTTGACCGCCGCTGGATTATTCTCTGCTACTTCGGCAGCCATCGATCCTAAGTTACCGACTTATGAAAAAACCAGCGGTGTTTCAGGTAATTTATCATCAGTTGGATCAGATACACTCGCGAATATGATGACACTTTGGGCTGAAGATTTTCAGCAAGTGTATCCGAACGTAAATATTCAAATTCAAGCTGCAGGTTCTTCAACTGCGCCACCAGCATTAACTGAAGGCACATCACAGTTCGGTCCGATGAGCCGTCGTATGAAGCCTAATGAAGTTGAAGCATTTGAAAAACACTATGGTTATAAGCCTACTGCTGTACGTGTTGCGATTGACGCATTAGCTGTTTTTGTTCATAAAGATAACCCTGTTAAAGGTTTGAGCATTGAGCAAATTGACGGTATTTTCTCATCAACGCAAAAGTGTGGTGGTAAAGATGTTAAACGTTGGGGCGATGTTGGTCTAACAGGTAACTGGGCAAAGAAAGACATTCAGCTTTATGGTCGTAACTCAGTATCGGGTACTTATGGTTACTTCAAGAAAAAAGCCTTATGTAAAGGTGATTTCAAAGCAAATGTAAACGAGCAACCAGGCTCTGCATCTGTAGTACAATCTGCGTCTCAGTCACTTAATGCCATTGGTTATTCTGGTATTGGTTACAAAACGGCTGGTGTTAAAGCGGTTGCACTTTCTAAGAAAGGTAAGCGTTACATTGAAGCGACATCAGAAAATGCCGCAAACGGAACTTATCCGCTTTCTCGTTATTTATATGTTTACGTGAATAAGCATCCGAACAAAGCACTTGACCCAATGCAACGTGAGTTTTTACGTTACATTTTATCTAAGCAAGGTCAAAAAATCGTAGAAAAAGACGGTTACGTTGCCCTGCCAAAGTCAGTAGTTGCAAAAGATTTGAAAAAATTGGGTATAAAGCTGTAATCCTAAAAACTTACAGAACATTAATTAAGGCCTCCAAATGGAGGCCTTTTTTTATCTCTTTATTTAATAAACGAAAATTAATCAATTTAGCTATTTTTAATCGCTATGATTGTAAGCAATGGAATAACGCCATATTGAGTTCGCGATTACGGGAGAGTGTTATAAGTTGAGGTAAAGATTATGCAGGCAGTTGGGTATTATTTGTATTGGTATACACCAGTTAGATTTTTATATGCTCATGAACCGACAGAAACTCAGGAGTTATGTTCTACTATCGCCGAACCTGTTACAGCCCCTGAGTTGTTAACTAAACATCAACAAGCTCCCACCATCATTGATACACAGCTTGAAGCGACGACATTTGAAACACATAGATTGAACCGACCTCTTACCGTTCATTATGAGCGATGTAGAGTTTTACTTAAATCATATCAAAGTATTATGGCTAGAATTGATGAGAAGCCTAGGTCGTCAGAACTCATTGAGCAAGTTGAGCAACTTTATGTTGACTGTGTTGAGTTGCAACAAGATTACCTTGCTTATCAGCTAACGTATCCCGATGAAGTAGAGTGGCTTAGAGAGTCCACTTCTCTATTGGAAAGCCCATCAGATGAAGCTTATGTCCGTATACATTTGGATATAGTTACCATCCCTCTGAGAGCGATGATAATGCTTTGCTGTTCTTTTGATTTGAGTTTTAACATTTTAAATGGATTATGCTCTAGAACAAATGGTTATTTGAATCCACCCCCGTCGAAAATCTCTCAAAAATTGAGTGGGATTTCGTTCGATGACTTTATGTTATTGCAGCTTAAGATGTTTGAGATTGGATTGGTAACCTTGGCAAATTTAATCGATCGCGAAAACTTGACTGGGATGTCGCAATCTTTTGCTCAGTTTATGGAGGAAGTGGGCGGTTTAATTGAAATAGTTGGGCGTGAGAGGAAATGGAATGTTGAGCATATGTTCGATAAAAGCAGAGAGTTCTTATCGAAAACGTCATTCGTTAACACAGTACATTATATCATGATGGAACATGTGCTTAAGAATAATGACGCGAAGATGTATCAATATTTAACAACGAGTTTGTGTTTTTCTATGTACTTATTACACCCTCAAACTGTATGTGCTCTACTTTATTATTTAAATAATATTCACACCGCACCTAACGAAAAAATACGGCCTTTACTGGTTTCAATGGTGACATTTTTTGTGAAACGCGTAATTCCGCCTCATTTAGCTCTTGAAGATAAAGATTTAAAGTTGACATCAATAATTGCGTCTGCTTTGTGGTTAAGAAAAAACGGCTGGCTACGCGACTACGTACAACAATCGGACGCTGTCGAGCTATATGAATTGCTCGATAAACTTCAGTCTACATTGAACCCGGCTTTTATTCTCGAGCCATTAGCCAAGCCAACCTTGCCTCATGAAGTACATATATGCTTTGTTGAAGAACCTAAACCATCTGTTGAGCCAAAGCAGCAGCGCACTACTGAGCAAAGAACTGTTGTTGTGGAATGCTTAAAGTTGGCAATGTCGATACCAGCTTTTCCATCTTTATCTCAGGAACAAAAAGGGTTACCGCGAGGGAGAAAATGCTATACGGGTGAATTGCAGAGTTTAGTTGCAAGTGCAGTACGCATACATGCGCAGTTTTTACCTTGCACTGATCCCTCGTTACCCTCTAGAGTACCTGATTCACAGATAGAAAAATGCGAGCAACTCTTAAAGGAGTATGGAAAATATCTTCAAAAAATCCAGACGAACTTATCTGTATAAGAAGATTATTTTGTTTACCAGTTTATCACAATAAACAGTTAACAAATGCAATTCGCGCTCATCACTTTAAGATGCAAGAACTTAGCTACTTATTTTTGCGATACCAATATGTGAATTCGGATAAGTTACCCCAAGCGCTTAGACTGTGTGGTGAAATAGCTAAGGGCAACGTTGTGCTAACAGATAAGTTAATTCAACAAATTATTAACTGGCAAAAGGAAGCACAAAAAGAGTGTATGACGGTTATTTCTGCTTTGCTTCAAGCTACGGTTTGCTTTTATTCTGACAAACCATTAGAAGATGACAAGCCGGCTATGTTGCATGAAGGTGCAATTATATTGCTAACAGAGTGGCAAAAAATACTGGATATCGCTTTTTATTTCCAACAAAATTTTTCGGTCTCTGAATCAGTGATTGCAGATGTGAATAAGATTGCTTATAGGGGGGAGTTTTATCAAAACAGAGCATTTTTATTCGAAGCATGTACACACCCATCACTGCGTATGATTTCACCGCAAATGAGACAGCGTATTCACGCGATTGAACTTATTGTTTGCCATGAAAAAACAGCAGAAGCCTTGTATAAACTGAATCAAGTGCGTGCAACGCGACTAAATGAAAGCTTATTAAAAGTAATATTCTCGAATTTGACCTCTAGATTACTTAGTCAAAAGGAAGCGCTTGATTCAAATAGCGACTTGTCGTGCAACATTGATTTGCTGACGGCTGAAGCGGTTTCAATTAGTTTTCAGCAAGGCTGGCTGCGACAGCAATGGTTCGAGTTAGTGGTACTTTTTGATGGCAATATTCCTAAGAGTCATAATTTGTTGCATTCTTTAAAAAGAGATCGTAACTATATTGATCAAAGAGTTGCTGATCATCAAAAGCAGCGCAGCAAAGCAAGTGAGGAATTAATTAAAATCTTAAACGCATCGGCTTGCAAACCTATTGCCGTTTCGAGCAAAAAAGGAGAAGCCAGTTTTCTAAAGCAAACATCGCCAATGTGGAATGAAAGTCCGCAAACGTGCCGAAATGAAATAAGAGTCTCAAAAATTGATAAGTTGTTCTTACCACTGGAGCAATTGATCATTAACAAACCTAAGCAAGCTATTAATGACTTGGAGCTCGTTTTAAAAACTCATGAAAGCGAACTTGCTTATTGTGTGCGAGCACAGATTGATCTAGTCGAAGCGAGTATCGAGTTAATGAGACCGACACTAAATAGGTTTCGCCGCCTAAATACTTCAGCAGAAAATTTTAAATCTAAGTTACAGCTGGCAATAGACAAATCTCCGCATCGGTTTTGCGATGATGTGCTTTATAGAAATATGATCGGTTCTTATGGAAGCCTCATCACCTTGTGCGATGAGTTAAATGAAAATCTAACATTGTTACAGTCAAGAACCGAAAGTTTTAATGCAGTTGCATCTTGTTACTCAACAGACGATCAAGATATTTATTTGTTGGTGTGTTCTAAATTGGTACGGTGCAGTGAACAACTCTCTGAAGTGAGTGCGACTCTTTCATTATTGAGTGAGTGTGCTCAATTAAGGGAACTTCATAGTCAAAAACGATCATTGTTCTATAAGCTATCTGGTAAATATCATCAAGTTGATCATGAATCGACGAAAAATACCAAGCGGGTATTTGAAGAAGGGAGTAATGCACTTCAACGTTCATCTCATGTTATGAGAAAAGTCGAAAATACCGTCGCTGATGCGCAATTGAGAGAAATAAAAAGAATAAAAAAAAGCGACCTTGATTAGGTCGCTTACTTCCAACTGGAATATGATAAAAAATATCAATAAAGGGAGAATGATGATGAACAAACAATGTCTTAAATTAAGCTAAATAATCTGTTCAATATATCAGACCTAGTGTTTTCCGTTTTGTTCCCAAAAAAAGTAAAAAATAATTTATATTTTTTACTTTGGTCGAGTTCAGTTTTTAACAGCTTCTTCATGTCGATACCGTAAGTTTCGAAGCCTGTTACTGGTTAACCAAATAAGGACACTTTTCTTAGAGCGTTTTCGCACTCAATTTCAAATTCAACTTGAATCTGATCATCATTAGCTGAGTGTCATCGTTTAAAGTTGTAATAAATTAGATTAACCAGTTTGTTAGAGAGTTTTAAAATTAATTTGTGAAAGCGAAGGCAATGTTAGAGCTTTGGTGAGCTGGAGGGTAACAGTTTTTGGATGTTTTGGATAAAACAAGCGTTGATGAGGGATAATTGCTCAGTTGATTTAAATATCGCATGCAGCTACTTGATAGTTAAAGGATCAATTGTTAAAGTCTTATCGAATTATTAGGTTTCGGTATGTAGCGCAGTCCGGTAGCGCACTGTCATGGGGTGTCAGGGGTCGGAGGTTCGAATCCTCTCATACCGACCATTTTTCTTCTTGTTTTATATAGACTTTTCCTATTTTACCGCATTGTTGAATATTAACACTCGCAAAATACTCGCAAAACCTCCCCCTATTTTTTGAACTTACGTGATTTTTAGCTCTAAAAATCTCACCAATGACATCATAGAGTTAGTCGCTTATTTGAGCTGAATATTGATTCTTTCACTGTTCGATTTTGAAAAAAATCAGCGTCAGCGATCAAGGCTGACTTTAAATCAAAAAAAGCTGGGTAACTGAGGTAACCTTTCACTGAACATTTCGAACTAGCTTGGAGTATTTGCAGCGTATATTTGAACATACTTCAGAGTGGTTAAGTGACATTAACGGGCTGATACAGCAATTGTTTTATCCTATACCGGCCAAAACGAGTTAAGTTTTATCGTGTACAATGCTTGAGAATATTAGCTATTTCACGCCTCACATATTGGGAGTGATATCTTTATTCGAGTTTTCTGAGTGCCACAAAATGAAATTTTACCATCATGAATTTTAATGATTTCAGCCACTATGGCTAAGCCAAGTCCTGATCCAGAGCTGTGTACCTCAGCTTTATAGAAGCGTTGAAACAGCTTTTTTTGAATGTCTTTTGAAGGGCTCTCTCCTTGATCACCTACATAGATATTAACCGTCTTTTTTGTTGAAGTAACACCGACCAAAACTCTGCCAGAACCGTGATTGAGTGCGTTATCTAAGAGGTTTTTTAATACTAAACTAAGTAAATGGCTAAACCCTTTAACATGGATATCATTTTGACTATTTTCCAGTTCGATTGCTCTATTTTTTTGCTCAAATAACGGATAGTGATTGGCAATGCTCTCCCTGAGCAGACGGCAGAGATTAATATTCTCATGGTTTAAATGAGAAGTATTGGTGATCCCCTCTAATCTCGCGAGCTCAAGTAATTGTTCAGTAAGGTTTTGTATTTGTTCTAACTCAAAATGCGCTTTAGTGACTTCGCTATCTTTGAGATGTTCGACTTGCTTTAACCTAAGACTGAGTGCTGTTAAAGGGGTACGTAATTCATGAGCGGCATCGGCAATAAATTGCTTTTGAGAGTTGTACGCTTTTGTCAGCCTTGTTACTGCGCCGTTCACAGCGTTTAGTAATGGCACTATCTCATGAGGCTGTTTTTCAGTCGGGATCAATTTGGGATTATTGATGGATATTTGCTTCGCAGCTTGGGCGGCTTTTTTGATTGGTGATAATGTCCAGCGAACGATGGCGTAGACAATGAACACATAGAAAATCGAAAAGTGTATCAAAGCTAACAGCATATATTTTGTTGTGTCATTAACCACTTGCATTATTTGGGTTTTATGGAGACGGTCGTACTTTGACACCATTAATATGTCGCCGTTACTCAGCGTAACAGGAACCCCTATTTTGTCACCGTGATTGGTTAGGTCGGGTAGCCAAGATTGTGCTGTAACAATGTGGGATTTTAGTTTGAGTGGGCGAATCAGATCATTTGAAAAAGAAATGACTTCCCCTTTGCTGTTATACAGTGTGTAGCTCAACTTTTCCCCAGCGAACTCTTTTGGTAGTGAATTGATATCTTGAGTTCGATTAAAACCATCAACTAATACGGCAGCCTGTGCATGAGCCGTTACTCGTCTAATTTGCTTTACGGCTTTGATGGAATACAAAGACACCAATGTGGCGCCAATGATAAAACCCACAAGAATGCTAATTTGAATGCGCTTATTGAGACTGAGCATGGTGCCGTTTAGCTCACTGGATCATTAAAGGTGAGTCGATATCCTATACCACGCTTGGTTTCGATTTGACAGTGTGAGCCTAAACGGTCAAGTTTTTTCCGCATTCGCGAAACCAAAGCTTCTACTGCGTTCTTTGTGATGGCATCTTCAAGGGTATAAAGGCTTTCCTCTAAATTGTCTTTTACCAGAATGCGAGGTGTTGAGTTAATCAACATATTGAGTAACATGCCTTCACGTTTGCTCAAGGTCTGATTGCCATTAGGTGCCGTAACGAGTCTCGCTTTTCGTGCGTATTTTAGATCACCGAAAGTAATTTCATTGTCCATGTTACCTAAAGTTCGTCGAATAATGGTTCTTAGACGAGCGTCGAGCTCATCAACATCAAACGGCTTAGTTAAGTAGTCATCAGCGCCGTAATTCAAGGCATTTATTCGGCTCTCTAGCCCATCTCTAGCTGATATCACAACGATTGGTAAGCCATTATTATCACTGGCGCGAATTTGAGCTAATAATTTAGTGCCATCAAAGTCGGGTAAGCCCAAATCAAGCAGGACTGCATCATAGGAGCTCAGTGAGAGTAACTGTTGAGCCATATTGGCAGTTACTGCCACTTCACAGATATGACCTCTTTCCCCCAAAGCATCAACGAGTAATCCGCTTAACTCTGGGTGATCTTCAACGATAAGTAATTTCAATGAATTGCTTTCCTTTAAACCAAAACATGCCGTTTATTGAATTTGAGTGTCATTTTTCAAACGTGTCAGCTTGAGGTCAGATATGCGCATTAAAATGCGAACCAATCTCATTTATGTTTAACGTCAAATGCCACAGTATAAAACACAAGCAAGAAAAAAACAGCCCTCGAAAAAGGGGTTAGGTAGTCATTATTCATCTCGCCTTGATATCGCGTCGCGTGTTTGTCTGGCTTCGCTAGGCGGCTATGGTTTAGCTGTGCTGTTTACGGTTTCGTTGTCGCTTCGCTCTCAACAAGATGCGGGTATTAATACCATGTCGGCAACACAAAATTCTTTTTTAGTGATGACTGCAATTGCCATTTGGGCGTTTTGCGCTCCGACAGCAAAAAAAGCTTGGATTGTGACGAGTCAAGTAGCAATCGCCATTGCTGTCTATGGAGGCATATCGTATGTCTTCTAGTCCTTTGGCTAAAACCAACGTAAAACGAGGCAGTTTGTATCTTCATAGCTGGGTTGGTTTGTTATTAGGTTGGCTGTGTTTGCTGATTTTTTTGACGGGCACCATTAGTTTTTATCGTGCCGAGCAGGCGATTTGGCTAGCACCAGAACTTCACGTGGAAGAAAGTAAAAAGGTTAATCTTCAACTTGCCATTGGCTATTTAGAACAACATGCTCAAAACGCCAAGAATTGGAATATAAACCTACCGAATGAACGTAATCACCTGTTAGTACTAGGGTGGCGAGCCCCCAAAGGAACAGAAAGCAACACGATACAGCCTGCAAATGGACAAATTAAGACGCGTAAAGGAGGGGTTCGAGTTTACCTTGATCCTAATACAGGTGAAGTACTGAATCCCAGAAGCAGTCGCTTTTTTGATTTTTTATACCGGATGCACTTTGAACTGTATGGTATCGACCGTTTTACGGGTCGTTTGATCATGGGAATCGCGACCTTAGGCATGCTGATTGCCCTCATTAGCGGCATCATTATCCACCATCGAATTTTCAAAGATTTTTTTACCTTTACTCCTAAAAAGAAATTACGTTCGTGGCTTGATTTTCACAATGTGACGTCCGTGTTAGCACTGCCATTTCACATTGTACTGACCTACAGTGGGCTGATGTTATTGATGTTTGTGTTAATGCCTTGGGGAGTCAATATTGCACTTGATGGTGATAACCGCCCAATCCGTGAAGCCACGGGTGGAAAAATGGGGCACTCCGAGTTCACGCTTCCTTCAGATGGTTCCGTTTTCTTGGAAACGAGTAAGCCTTTAGGTCAAGCCATTTCAAATTTGATCACAAGCCCTGAAGCGCAGCAACAATGGCCAAAT
>JBMYXI010000018.1:0-50179 GCA_049608225.1 Parashewanella sp. | reverse complement strand
CACCAAATTGAACTTTGGTTTCCGCCTTTACATCAATTTCTACGCCTTTGCCTTGCGCTGCTGTTTTGACTGCTGCGGCGATTTGCTTCGCTGATGAGTTAACACCGTAACTGATGTTACCAGTGCTTTTACCACCAACTGAAAAAGATAAATCTGTTTCAGCTGTCACGTTACTCGTTGGCAAAGTCGCATTAGCAGGTCTTGTGCTACCTGCAAGTGTTACCTTGCCACCACCTAACTTATCTGCACCAACATCTTTTAACTCAATGTCGATAGTTTCACCCGCTTCTGAGCCAACTTGAAATGACTGTTTGCCATAAGTGCCATCCAGTAATTTCTGACCACCAAAAGAAGTGGTTTCAGAAATACGAGTTAATTCATCTTGCAATGCACCAATTTCTTTTTGCATTGCGTTACGGTCTTTGGCTGAGTTTGAACCGTTAGCTGATTGCAGTGATAAGTCACGCATACGTTGCAAGATGTTAGTTGATTCTTGCATTGAACCTTCCGCAGTTTGCGCGATGGAAATGCCATCATTTGCGTTACGTTTAGCAACACCCAAGCCATTAATCTGGCTAGTTAGACGGTTAGAAATTTGAAGACCTGCCGCATCATCTTTGGCACTATTAATACGCATACCCGATGCGAGACGCTCCATAGAAGTTTTCACGCCCATGTTCGCTTTACCAAGGTTGCCTTGGGCTTTCATAGAAGTAACGTTAGTATTGACTGAGATCATAATCCTGTCCTCTGCTTCCCTGACTGAACTGTCCTGTAGCGCCTCAGTCAGATAATTAATGTTGGTTACAACTAAGTTAACGGCAGAGAAAAATCAGACTTTAGGAAAAATTTGAAAAAATGATTTAAAAATAACGAGGTGATATTTAAACCTGTTCTAGGCGAGTGAAAAAACTCAGGTTTCAACTAAGAATAACATTAATCAAAGCGCTACACATTCCAATTATTTCTTTACAGACAAATAAAAACGGCGATATAGAAATTCTATACCGCCCTTTAAACCCACTATAGGATTCTAGTATCCGCTGTTAGCATCATTATCCTAATAGTTGCTGTGCAACTTGAGGCAACTGGTTTGCTTGCGACAACATTGCTGAAGACGTACGTGACAAGATTTGTTGCTTAGTCATGTTGGCAGTTTCTTTTGCAAAGTCAACATCTTGAATACGGCTACGTGCATCTGATACGTTGTTCTCAATATTACCTAAGTTATTGATAGTGTGACCCATACGGTTTTGTACCGCACCTAAATCCGCACGTTGACTATCGATCTGCTCAATCGCCGCATCAATCACACTAATCGCATCTTGCGCGCCTTTCGCAGTAGAGATATTGATGTTTTGTACAGTATTATTTGTAGTAGTCGCGGTTAAATCAGCATTCACACCACTTGTACTTAGACCTAGCGCACCTTTCACCTCAACAGTACCAATGGCTCTTGATTTATTCGCACCACCTTCAGTTAGTGTTTGACCGCCAAAAGTTGCAGTTTGGTTACCAGTAGCCGCACTTGCGAAATCTTCAATTATGATGTCATCGCCGTCTGCATCGGTAAACTCGATCGAAGCTTTGTCATCTGACAGTTTAGCTGTGACACCTGTATCGCCTGATTTATCGTTTACCGCTTTCGCCAATGCAGTCAAATCCGTTGTCTTGACATCAGCAGAAATCGCTTGGCCGTTCAAATCAAAGCTCACAACACCATCGGCATTAACCGCACCAAATTGAACTTTGGTTTCCGCCTTTACATCAATTTCTACGCCTTTGCCTTGTGCTGCTGTTTTGACTGCTGCGGCGATTTGCTTCGCTGATGAGTTAGCACCGTAACTGATGTTACCAGTGCTTTTACCTCCAACTGAAAAAGATAAATCTGTTTCAGCTGTCACGTTACTCGTTGGTAAAGTCGCATTGGCTGGTCTTGTGCTACCTGCAAGGGTTACCTTGCCACCACCAATTTTATCCGAGCTAAAATCGCCTAATTTTATATCAATAGTTTCATTAGCTTCTGAGCCTACTTGGAAGGCCTGAGTGCCATAAGTGCCATCCAATAATTTTTGACCACCAAACGTAGTTGTTTCAGAAATACGAGTTAATTCTGATTGCAATGCCGACAACTCTTTTTGCATGGCGCCACGGTCTTTGGCTGAGTTCGAACCGTTGGCGGATTGCAGCGATAAGTCACGCATACGTTGTAAAATGTTAGTTGACTCTTGCAGTGAACCTTCTGCTGTTTGCGCAATCGAAATACCATCGTTGGCGTTACGTTTTGCGACACCAAGACCATTAATTTGGCTGGTTAGACGGTTAGAAATTTGAAGACCAGCCGCATCATCTTTGGCGCTGTTAATGCGCATACCAGAAGCAAGGCGTTCCATAGAAGTTTTCACGCCCATGTTGGCTTTACCTAAGTTTCCTTGGGCTTTCATCGAAGTGACGTTAGTATTTACACTAATCATAGTTTTTCCCCTTAAAATTTAGCCTAAGCCAACTGCTCGGCCACTTTCATAATTTATAGTTAAAATTCAATTAATTACCCAAGAGCGACTGGGCAATCTGTGGTAATTGGTTTGCTTGCGTTAACATCGCAGACGATGTTCTCGATAAAATTTGATTCTTAGTTAAAATTGCTGTTTCTTTTGCAAAATCAACATCCTGTATTCGACTTCGAGCATCGGATACATTGTTTTCAATATTGCCAAGGTTATTGATGGTATGGCTCATGCGATTTTGTACCGCACCAAGATGAGCCCTACGGTTATCAATTTGCTCAATGGCAGCGTCGATAATCTCAATGGCCTTTTGCGCGCCATCTTCTTTCGAAATATTAATTGAACTAACAGGAACTTTAGTGTCTGTTGCCGCAGTGATGACATTGTTTGCCATTGCTGGTATTGCAGCATTTTGTGCATTTTTTGCAGACTTAATAGCTAAAACAGATCCCTCTGAAGTCTCTCCTTCAAAAGAAATATTGCTACCATCCACTTTCGCTTTAATACCAATATTCTCACCTGCAACGGTTTTCCCTAGTTCTTCATTAATTTTGTTAACTAAGTTGGCTAAGTTACCGGTACCCGCTGCGGAAACAGTAATTGTTTGTTCAGAGCCACCTTTTGGGGTAAAAGCAAACACAATTTCGCCATTATCGGTTGTGGGCGGACCGCCTGCAGGTGTAAAAATGGCTGTAGCATTTGCACCTGATATTTGCTGTGTTCCAGCCTTACGGGTTGACTTACCAATCTCACTGGCGCTGACATCTTCCAATTCAAGTGAAATGGTTTCATTGGCATTTGAGCCAACCTGAAATGCTTGCTTACCATAAGAGCCATTAAGCAATTTTTGCCCACCAAACGTGGTAGTTTCAGCAATACGAGTTAATTCTGACTGCAGCGCTGACATCTCTTTTTGCATGGCTGCACGATCTTTTGATGAATTTGAGCCGTTAGCAGATTGCAGCGATAAATCACGCATACGCTGCAAAATATTAGTCGATTCTTGCAACGAGCCTTCAGCAGTTTGCGCAATAGAAATACCGTCATTAGCATTTCGTTTAGCAACACTTAAGCCATTTATTTGGCTGGTTAAGCGATTAGATATCTGTAAACCTGCGGCATCATCTTTGGCGCTGTTAATGCGCATACCCGAAGCAAGGCGCTCCATAGACGTTTGCACCCCCATGTTGGCTTTCCCTAAGTTTGCTTGGGCTTTCATTGAAGTAACGTTAGTATTTACACTAATCATCTTTTTTCCCTTTCCTATTCAGCCAAAGATGCTTGCTTGGCCAATCAGTTAACTTTTGCTATCTCTTGTTCATTACAAAAAGTCGAACAAGGATGTGTTGCCAACTTTATTAAATAAACGCGACGCTGCTTGCAGTGCCAGTTGTTGCTTATTCAGCTCACTGATCGCTGAAGCGGTATCTAAATCTTCCAACTTTGACAGTGCCGAGGTGTTGCTTAATTTGGCATCTGTATGTTGTTTGATATAACTGTCAGTATTTTTCAGATTGATGCCTGCTTCACTTCTTGCAAGCCCTATCTGTTCAATATCTTGATTTACATTATTCAATAGTTGTGCCAACTCTGCTTTTCCGGCTTCAGATTGCACATTACCTTTCTCAAGTAAGTGGATAGCTTTCGAGACTGTGTCGAAGATATTGCTGTTGGATTTAGGCTCTATCGACACGCTGTCACCCGCTTTGGGCTTGCCGTCGAACTTAATTTCAATGCCATTGAAAGAGATAGGTTTATCAGCATTGAATGTTTGTGGTGCGACTACAGTTGTTGTGCCGTTTTTTACTTCGACATTGACGCCACCTGAGCCGTTATCAGTAAAGTGAAAACTGTAGTTAGCCGGAGAATGTGTCGAAGAATTGACAATTTTTGCCTCTGTGATTTGAAACTTGCCGCTTTGATTTGCCGAATATTTGGCGGCATAATCACCAAGGGCATTTTTGCCCTCCATAAAGGCACGACTTCCTGACACGTTAGAGCTAATAACAACATCTTCTGCTACGACGGAATTACGGACACCATCGTCCCCCTTATAGGCGATCTTCGCTGGTGAAGAATTATCAAACTCGAAGGGCTTTTCACCTGTTTTAAAGCCTGCAAACAAATAATTTCCTGATTCATCACGTTTATTTGCTATCGACAATAGCGCTTCCAAATCACCACGCATTTTTTTGGCAATACTTTGCCGCTCGGCATCGGTATGGGTACCGTTTTGCATGGTGAGCATTTGATCTTTAAGTGTTCTAGCAATCGATTCAGCACTACCTAGATGTGATTCTGTTTGTGCTAAGTGATTTTTGGCGTAATCAATATTTTTTAAGTATTGAGATGACAAGGCGTTTTGCTGTTTCAAATTGTCAATTGCAACAGAAGCGACAGGATCGTCTGCGGCGGTTTGCACCCGCTTACCAGAAGAGATTTGATCGAGTAATTTACTGGTCGCCGCTTGACGATCAAGTACGCTGTTAATGCTGAGTTTTTGAAATTGTTGAGTAGAAATTCTCATGATGAATCCTTAGCGAACCGCGCTTAATAGACTGTCAAACATTTGCTGGGCAACCGTCATCACTCTTGCCGATGCTTGATAAGATTTTTGGAATCGCATTAGATTGGCTGCTTCTTCGTCAAGGTTGACACCCGACTCACTTTGAACACGGTTTTCCGCTTGTCGATAAACTGAGGTTGCGCTATTAACTTGAATTTGTGCTGAACTGGTTTTGCTGCCAATTTCCAACTTAGTGTTTTGATAAACATCAATCAGCGAAGTGGCACCATCATTCATTTTGAAATTAGTCGCCAGCTTTGACATTTCAGTGGCGTTGCGGTTATCACCTCTATTAACTGACAAATCAAAGGTAAAGCTGTCGGTTGCCCCTGCTGTTGAACTCACTTCAAATTCAATACCGTGAGCGCTAATTTTATTACCAGTGAATGTTTGGTTAGCGCTGCCAACAATGTTGTTGTCTTTATCTCTTACGGTGAAGGTTTTTGGATTAGCCGAGGTGTTGATCTCAAATGTCAGCTGTTTACCATCTTTGGGAAAATTGGCGGCATTGCGATTAGATATAGCGGTTAACTTAACTTCAGTGTTACCTGAATTACCGGCTTTGGCAGTGATTTTTGGCTGACTGGCTGCGATGTCTTTGGGATCTTTCATCGCAATACTTAAGCCACTGGCAGCCCCCGAGTTTGGACGAATGCTAAATTTATCACCATTGGCAAAAGCGCCTGAATTCAACTTGATGCTAAAGCCGTCCGCGCCATTAAGTTGATTTGGCGTGGTGCTCGTATCCAGTGTCAGTAATTGCTCTTTACCCGTTTTGCTGTCAGTGAGCTTATATTCAGATGGCGTCTTAAAACTTAATTCGTATTGTGAACCCGAAAGTTTTTTAACATCGGTAATATCAACCGCTAAACTGGCTGTGCCAGTATTATCAGAAAATTTTGCCACTCTGCCGTGAGACATTTCTGCTGAATTAATATCAGTGAATAACGGCTTGCCTATCTCACCATTCAAATCAAGCCCTTTTGCTTGTGCTTGATTGAACGAATCAGCGACGCCTAGTGCGAATTGTCCAAGTTCTTGTTGAGCAGGGATAATGGTTTGCTGGCGAAACTCAATTAACCCACCAAGTTTTCCCCCCAAGCTTTTGCTTGATATTAAGGTTTCGCTGTCACCGGCTTTGGCAACCAATTGTGTTTCATTGGCATTGGGATCGCCAGGTTTTGTTGACAATTCCATAGTGACTTCACCAGACACCAACATCACCGAGCCCCCCAACATGACACTTTTTGCCCCTGTTTCTAACGGGATGACATTAATACTGGCGTATTCACTGAGTTCTTTAATTAACGTATCTTGACGGTCGAGCAATTGGCTATTGTCACTACCACCTTCCATCAACTCTCGATTCACTTCACCAATGGCTTTGGTTAATGCATTAATACGCTGGGTCGACACATCAATTTGTTCATTGGTGTTCTTGAACTGATTTGCTAAACGATCGCTCATTTGATTAACCGATTTAGCAAGGTGTTTCGCAGTAGATAAAATACTGGTTCGAACGCCAATATCATCTGGGTTATCGCCAAGGCGATTAATGTTGCTTTGGAGATCGGTCAAACTGTCTGGAATGGCTTTACCAATTTTTGAGTACAGCTCATCCATTTCAGATAATTTGGACAGTTTGGTTTGCGCTTCAGATAACCCAGTTTGACCAATACGCAATTCACGAGCAGCAAAGTCGTTGTAGATCCGCTTGACATCACTAACATAGCTACCTGTGCCAACGTAATGATTACCAATTTTTGTGGCATGTAGCGCAGATTGAGTACCAACTTGACGGTGATAACCTTCAGTATTGACGTTGGCAATATTATTACTGGTTACACCTAATTGGATTTGCGACGCTTGTAGCCCTGTACGTCCGATACTCAATAAATCACTGGCCATTAGTTAATCTCTCTTATTGTTTTCATTACTTGCATTACTTTGCTGGCATAGTTTGGATCCGTTGCGTAGCCCGCTTTCTGCAATGCTTCAATAAACTGTTTCGGCTCTGACGCCACTTTTAATGCGCCTTGATAACGCTCATTACTTGAAATAAATTCCACAAAATCGTCAAAACTTTGTTTCAAATTGTCGTACACCCGAAAATCGGCTTTTTGCTTTACCGCCACACCTTGTTC
Source organism: Parashewanella sp. (assembly GCA_049608225.1). GTDB lineage: Bacteria > Pseudomonadota > Gammaproteobacteria > Enterobacterales > Shewanellaceae > Parashewanella. The sequence goes on along the minus strand of JBMYXI010000018.1, from coordinate 42,962 downwards.
AAACTCCAATGTATTGACGGAGGCTTTTTCACCTTGCCAACGCTTATCTGCTTTGATGTTAAAAAGATTGTTGGCTGACTCACCATCAGATTTACGGATGATTTTTTTGCCCCAACCCGTTTCTAACGCTGATTGCGCAATGAGCAATTCAGGTTTTGTGCCAATTTTGCTAGCGGCTTCGGTTGCCATTGGAAAAAGTTGCTTTATAAACGACTGAGGATCGCTAAACGTCGAAGCGGCATTCGACGGTGCAGCCGTAGTAGAGTGAATGTCAGGAAGTTCGACTGTGTGCCTTGGCTTTCCAGTTACATTAGGATGATGTAGTACTTTCGCTGCTGATTTATCAAGTTCAGATGCGTTAACAGCTTTCGCAGTAAAAGCATCTGCTCGCAGTACCGAAGCGGGCTTAATGTTGGTGCCTTCAGGCGATAACTGCTGCACCATTAAATCAGCTAAACCTAATACACCTTTATTAGATAGATCGACAGACAATTGTTGATCGCGCATTTGTTCGTAAAATGCGGTGTATTGGGTATTAAATGGACTATCGGCTTTAAACACTTCATTGGCATCGCGCATGCTTTTCATCAGCATTTGCACGAAGATCCCTTCGAACTGTTTGGCAACTTCTTTTATTGCACCTTTTTCATCTTGTTGTGCCTGAGATCTCAGCTTATTAATGCTGCCGAGATCTAAGAAATGTGATGAATTTGAAAGCTTTTCCATGGTAATTCAACCGATTAAGTCAATGCTTTCAAATATAAAAGCGTCAACAATTAGATAATTATCAGTTCACCATGCAAAGCGCCTGCCAACTTAAGCGCCTCTAAAATTGCCAGCACATCAGATGGTGCTGCACCAACGGCATTCACCGCACGAACCAGCTCATCCAAGGTGGTGCCAGGATTAAATAAGAACATGCGTTTAAAGTCTTCCGCCACATCAATATTTGAATCGGCAGTGATGGCTGTTTGACCTTGAGCAAGTGCATTAGGCTGTGACACCTGAGCGTTTTCAGCGATTGTGACCGTTAAGCCACCATGAGTGACTGCGGCTGGCATTAATCGCACTTTTTGACCAACGACTATGGTGCCTGTACGTGAATTAACAATCACTTTTGCTGCTTCTGACGCCATATCAACGTCAATATTTTCTAGTACAGATAAAAATGACACTCGTTGTGAGGCATCACGCGGGGCGGTAACTCGAATCGAGGACGCGTCCAGCGCTTTTGCCATATTCGGCCCTAACAAACCATTAATTGAGTCAGCCATATTCTTGGCAGTAGAAAAATCGGGCCTATGTAAGTTGAATGTCAAAAAGTCGCCATGGGCAAAAGGTGATGGTACAGCGCGTTCAACAATGGCACCATTTGGAATACGACCCACAGTTGGCGTATTCTGTATCACTTTAGAGCCATCTAGCCCTTCTGCACTAAAGCCACTGACTAATAAGCTACCTTGAGCAATAGCATAAACTTTACCATCAACTCCTTTAAGAAAGGTTTGTAACAAGGTGCCGCCACGTAAGCTTTTTGCTTCGCCCAAACTGGACACGGTAACATCTAAATCTTGTCCCGGCTTAATGAAGGGAGGCATATCGGCATGCACAGCCACCACGGCAATATTCTTTACTTTAGGGCGAAAACTTTCCGGCAGATTAATGCCGAAATTTTTCAACATGGTCTTAAAGGTTTGCTCGGTATAACGTGTTTTTTCACCGGTTCCCGGTAAACCTACTACTAAGCCATAACCAATTAACTGGTTATTTCGCACACCTTGAATGTCTGCGATATCTTTAATGCGTTGCGCTTGTGCTTCCGCGCCCATAAGGCATAGCAAAAGAAGCAAGTTTTTAATTATGTTGTTGACTTTCATTAGAATGGCCACCAATCACTTAAGAAAAATTTATTCAACCAACCCACTTTTTGTGAGTCTGCAAAACTACCTGTACCACTATATTGGATACGCGCATTAGCAATACGCTGCGATTCTATGGTGTTGTTTGGGCTAATGTCTTCGCTACGAACGATGCCAGTAACACGAATGAATTCATCACCACTATTAATGGAAATCCACTTTTCACCGCGGATCATCAAATTTCCGTTGCTGAGTACTTTAATGACATTGGCTGAAATATTGCCGTTCAAACTGTTGCTTTGATCCGCCCCAGCTTCACGCTTAGTGTTAAAAGAGTCTTTGTACTTGAAATCAATTCGCTGACCGTTAATAGTCGCGTTCTGCCCAAGAAAGGCCAATGGATCGAGCGTTGAATCTGAGCCTTTCTTAATTTCATTATTAGCGCTTTTTTTCGCTTTGGTCGACTCCACCAAGTTAACGGTGATAATGTCACCAACTTTATGAGCGCGAATATCTGAATATAAGCCTGAGACTTGACCATCCATAAAGATAGAACCTGTCGGCTCAACTTTGGTCGGCGCTGCTTCAGGGATCACGGGCGCATAAAATGGATCATCAGGAATGGGTTTACGTGGCGTCGAGTTACAGCCCGTTAAGCCAATAACCAGCAAGATAAATAATGAAGAAAGACCAATTCGTTCCATCACCAACACCTATTACATATTCTGGTTAACGTAAGACAGCATTTGATCAACCGCGGAGATCACTTTCGAATTCATTTCGTAAATTCTCTGACTCTCAATCAAGTTAACCAACTCTTCAGTCACATTGACGTTCGATGTTTCCAGAGCACCCTGACGGATGGCTCCCATGCCATCAAGTGAAGCGACACCTTGAACAGGCGCGCCACTGGCGCCCGTCTCCATATACAAGTTTTGTCCTTTAGGCTCTAAACCAGATGGATTAATGAAATCAGACATATTGAACTGCCCGACAACTTGGTTTTCAGCCGCCCCGGGGGTTTTGACAGATACTTCCCCTTCAGCTGAAACCGTAATGCTGCTGGCATTTTCAGGGATGATGATCGCAGGCTGCACCACAAATCCAGAGCCCGATGTCACAATTTGGCCGTTATCATCTAAGCTAAACTGGCCGCTGCGGGTATAAGCCGTATCACCATTTGGCATTTGGACTTCAAAAAAGCCTGGTCCTTCAATCATCAGATCCAAGGAATTATCCGTGGTTTGCATGTTGCCTTGACTAAAGACCTTTTGAGTCGCGACAACTTTGGTACCTGCACCGATATTAAGGCCATTCGGCAACTTATTATTGGCAGCACTAATGCCACCAGCCTGATTCACTGTTTGATAAAGTAAGTCTTCAAAAACAGCACGACTTTTTTTGTAACCGACGGTACTGGCATTGGCTACGTTATTAGAAATCGTTGCAATATCGGTTTGTTGGGCGTCTAGCCCGGTTTTACTGATCCATAAAGCAGGATGCATATTGTTAACTCCTAACCTGTATATTCTTAACCAATGCGTACTAACTGTGCCGACGATCGATCGTTCTCTTCGGCGGTTTTCATCATTTTGATCTGCATTTCAAATTGTCTTTGCAAATCAATTAGTGCCACCATTTCTTCAACAGCATTAACATTGCTGCCTTCAATAGCACCACTTTCTAATTTGACATTTTCATCTGGTTCAAAACGGATGACGTTGGTGGGACGAAATAAACCATCTTCGCCGCGCATCATATTTCTAGTATTGGGATTGACGAGCTTGATCTTGCCGACTTCCTGCAAAACGTTGGCAGGCGCGCCCCTTGGACGAACAGAAATTACGCCATCTTGGGAAATTTCAACTTTCTGAATTGGAAGAGGTAAAACAATAGGGCCATTTTCACTTAAAATAGGATTGCCTCTATCATTTTTAAGCAAACCTGTGGTGTCAAAACTTAGGCTGCCTGAGCGAGTATAAGCTTCGCGACCATCTTTACCTTGTACTGCTAACCAGCCATTACCATTAACTGCAACGTCAAGATCTCGTCCAGTAGTTTGAATCGCACCTTGTCGATGATTGGTGCTGCTTAACTCAGTCATTGCGAATACGCGTGTTGGTAATCCTTCACCAAAAGCTTGCATAGAGCGAGCTTGAGCTAAATCAGCTTTAAAACCATCAGTATTAGCATTAGCTAAGTTATTGGCTCGTACCGCCAAAGCGTCCATATTCTGCTTGGCACCACTGGCTGCAATATAAAGTAATTTGTCCAATTGCGTATCCGTCAAATATTCAACATTTGACTAAAACACTGCATTGAGCGTGCCAACTGGCGAGTTATATTAGAATGGACAAAACAACGTTTAGAAAGGCTACTTTTACTAAATCGAATTGAGTGAACCGTAACCCCTTTCGCAAAATTAATTATTAGAGGGCGTTCCCAATTAGATTTTTTATTTGCTGCTGTTAATTTTTTAGGCTAAACAAGGCGGAAAATGTGAAGTGTAGTAATCTACACGAACATTTGACAACGCAGTTTAAACAAAAAAGAAACGCAGCCCTTCGGGTTACACCTAAAACTTGCAAACTCTTCGTTACTCATCTTTCGTTTAGTCCACTAAACTTCATTCTTCGTGCCTTGATTTTGCAAGTTTTAGGTTATAACAAATCAAAAAGTCTTTAATTGGGAACACCCTCTAGTTACAAATAATAATTACAACCATCATGTTCAGATTTTATTCAGTCATATTTCATTATTATTAAGGGAAATGTACTGAGCCCTTGTATTATGAACATCAGAAATAAAGTCGTAGCGTTATCATGTTGTCTTACAGCAATGATAAATTTCGCCTCAGCAGCAACAATTCCAATGCATTTACAGTGTACTGTTCGACACGATATGGCGGCTCCTGCCATTCTTACAATGCCTAGAAATCTCGGTTTCTTTTTTGTTAACTCTGATGTCAAACCCAATGATATCTCAGGCTTATTTGTGAATGATTCACACAAAGGCAGTTATTTCACTTTTGTTGGGTTATATAATTCGGGTAACTACAGTATCAAGTTTAATAAGTTGGTAACCGATCAACAATCAAATCAACAAGTAAGACGTATGAAGATTCAGTTTGGAGGTTCCTATCAAGCAAGTAATTTCAATAGGGCTTATTCCAGCAAAAATATCAATGCTAGCTCTCCAAGCGATACAGTTCAAATAACTGGCCAAGTTGAATATTGCTTAACTCATCCTACTTACCAAGAAGACTTAAATGCCGAAGTTAAGTTAGTCACAGGTAATGAAGATGATGGATATTACGAAGTAAGCAAGTCTGGTGTTCAAGTGACAGATGATGCTATCCCCGTTGATTTTAAAGGCGGTAATGGTTCACCTTTGAGTATTTATATTGAAAGTGGAATTACTGAAACTGGAATCAATTATTACAAAGTGTTCCAGAAGGACCACCCGTTCGATAATATCGATTTAACGCTTACGCCGAATGATAATGAGTCTTTACTTCCCGATTCTTCTGTCAGAAAGGGAGATATAACACGTCTTCTTTTCTACTCAAAAAACAATACAATTATGAATTATGATAATGGGGCTTCTTATGAAATTGCCCCCCATAAAATCAATCTTTCAGCGACAAGAATTGATATAGGCACCGTTGTTGATACAGACTTTAATTCTTTACCTTCAATTCAGCAAACGTTGAATGATTACGATGCTCCTGCTCCTACACCGGGTTGGTATGTCCCAGATGTTACCGTTCAAAAAATCAATGCAGAAGATCAGCCTGATACATTTGTTTCAGTCAAATCATTCAGCAAAATACCCCCTGTTATTCACCGTAATGACACTAAGCAATCGACTCAAATGGAGAAATTATTGGAGCAAGGAAGCGCGCTTCAAAATCAATTGTTACGTTTTGATGTGTTCAATAACGGTCGATTTTATATCGTAGACAGTGTTGACTCTGAAGGTAGAGTTAAGCTGAAAACACTTCAGCCAAACCATGAGGCAGCTTCTATCTATTTTGATTTTTCCAAACTTAGTAATGGCGATATCACTTGGTGGGGAAGCCGAGTCCGCTGGTTGATTAAAGATGAAAAAGGAAATGACAAAGTTCAAGAAGGCTATTTTGGCTGGCATGCTCAAGATGGAAGTTACGCCTTCCTAAATTTAAATGATGGTGTTAAATCAATATCGACCTTACCAAAAAAAGGTGATGTTATTGCGTTTGAATTTGCGAAAACTGAGCTTCAATCATGAGAATTGGTTAACGATATTTAACTCAGTCACTAGATTGTAGCCCCTATAATCGGAAATAAGTTTATTTCTCCTTTTAATTTTAAGGTAAGGGTTTGATCATGTTTTTAAAATCAATTTCTTCTATTAATCGATTGCTCATTGCTGCTGCTTTGGGGTTGATGTCCTCCAATCTATTCGCAGCCACTATTCCAATGCATTTGCAGTGTACAGTTCGCTCAGATATGCCAGCTCCAGCGATTCTGACAATGCCCAGATACCTTGGTTTTTTCTTTGTTAATTCAGATGTGAAGCCCAATGATATTTCAGGTCTATTTGTCAATGATCCGAAAACCGGTAGTTACTTTGACTTTTTAGGGCTACATAACTCAAGTAATTACACTGTTGAGCTTAATAAGTTAGTGACAGATCAGCAATCAAATCAACAAGTCAGACGTTACAAAATACAGTTTGGTAGCCCGCAACAAGAAAGTAACTTTAGTGCCTTAAATAGTAAGGAGAGTAAGCAACTTGGAGCTCAAAGCGATACTGTTCAAATTAGCGGTCAAGTTGAATATTGTTTAACCCACCCTCATTACCAAGAAGACTTAAATGCAGAAGTTAAACTAATAACAGGAAGTGAGGATGAAGGGTATAACCAAGTAAGTAAGCCTGGAGTCGAAGTCACTGATGATGCTATTCCTGTAGATTTTAAAGGGGGTGAAAACTCGCCTCTGAGTATTTTTATTGAAAGCGGAATAAAAGAAACAGGCATAAATTACCTTAAAGCATTGGAGAAAAATAAATCATTCAATGAGATATATTTAACCCTCAAACCCAGTGACAATGAACCGTTACTTCCTGGTATTTCCCAAGCGATTGGTTATATTTCTCATCTACCTTATTACACGAAAGGCCACGCAATAGGGAGTTATCTTGAAGGGACAACCTACCAAGTTAAACCTGATTCAATAAATATTAAAGTATCTGATCTCAACAAAGATAGCTGGGGGGATACTGACTTTTATACCTTGCCCACAGTTTTAGAAACGCAAGACTATAAAATACAAGTTCCACAGAATGATTCAGTTTATGGAGCACCTACACCGAAACCAGGTTGGTATCTGCCTGATGTCACGGTAAGAACTCCAGACGGTTCAGCTGCACCAGGTACTTTTGTTCCCGTAAAGTCTTTAACTCAAGTCCCTGCAGCAATTAGTCGTAATGACTCTAAAGAGTCGATTGAAATAGCAGAGCTTTTACAAAGTGGAAGTGCATTTCAAAATCAATTTCTAGATCCGGGAGTTTTCAGGGATGGTCGATTTTATATCGTAGATAGCATCGATTCTGATGGTCGAGTTAAATTGAGAAAAATTGAACCAAATGAAAAGAATGCCAAGCCTGAATATCTTGATTTTACACAAATAAGTAATGGCGATATCACTTGGTGGGGAAGCCGCTTACGTTGGTTGATCAAAGATGAAACTGGTCACGATAAAGTGCAAGAAGGCTATATTGGTTGGCATTCACCTGATGGGAGTTATGCTTTTCTCAATCTGAATGATGGTACCAAATCACTAGCAACCTTGCCTAAAAAAGGTGATGTGATTGGGTTTGAATTTGCGAAGACTAACCAATAACCGAAGAAGTGAAGATATTTAAGTAAGATAATTTAAGTGCAGCATTGATATATTACTGCACTTAAATTTAATGGATATGAATTATCGGATCTGTAAGATAGTCTGCTGTAGCGTATTATTCACTTCAAGCGTCCTTGAGTTAGCTTGGAAGTTTCTTTGAGCAGAAATCAGATCGACCAATTCTGTAGTTAAATCCACATTTGACTGTTCTAATGCCGATGAACGAATACTACCGAAAGTACCGCTATTAGGCTCTCCGGCCAACGCTTGCCCAGATTCTAAACTTGCTCGCCAAGAAGTATTACCCACTTGAGTAAGCCCTTGTTCATTTGGGAATCGCGCTAATGCGATACGTGCAAGCGGGATCGTTTTGCCGTTACTGTAGCTGGCATTAATCAATCCATCAGAGCCAACTTGAACATTCGTTAAACGGCCCACAGTTGTACCGTCTTGGGTTAACTCTGTAGTTTCAAAAGGTGCTGCAAATTGTGTTGGGTTATTAAACTTAATGTTTAATGTTTGGCTGCCATCGGCGCCAGCAGGAAAGCCTGAAAGAGTGCCAAGATTAACTGTAGTAATGCTAGCTGGATTACTTCCGGTATACTTGCCCGTACTATCAAATTTCACCACAGCGCCTTGCCAGCCTGCAGCATTTACAGCTGGGCGAGTAACAGGTGTTGTGTTGGGAGCAGTGCCTGTGGTATCAACATTACCATCACCATCCGTATCCACTTGATAGCCAGCAGGCGTCGCCGAATTAACATCCAATCGTTTGCCATCCACAGCATAAAAAGCAACCCAGTTACTTTCATTATTATGCGAACCATGCTCTGGTTTTACGTAGTAAGTAGTCAAAACATGAGGTTGACCCAGTGAATCATAAAAGGTTACGGCAGTAGAGTTGTTAAAGGTATCAGAGTTATTTGGGTCGAAGTTAGCCGGATCTTTCGCTTTTTGCCCCGCGTTTAAATTCATTCTCATACCGATATTTTCAGTTTTTACCGGACTACCTGCTGTATCTGGAATTTTGACGGGTCTAGTCGTTGTCAAGCTAACCGATGTTGAATTACCGTCTTTATCAACTGGAAAGGTACGCAAAAAGTTACCAGAAGAATCGACCATATACCCCTCTTTACTCCGCTTGAACGCGCCAGCACGGGTGTAAGTCAAATCGTTGGAATTAGCATCACTTGAGGTAGCAAAAAAACCGCCACCGCTAATGGCCATATCTAATGCATTCTTAGTAAACTCTAAACTGCCTTGATGAAACTGCTGGGCTACATGCGTTGTCGTAACACCGCCACCAACATTAGTTTTGCTGTTCGAAAAAATAGAGTTAGCGTAAACATCAGCAAATTCTGCACGAGAACCTTTAAAACCAATAGTATTGGCATTAGCAATGTTGTTGGCAGTTGTATTTAAGTCCTTTTGCGCGGCTTCAATGCCACTTAAAGCGATGTTGAACGACATACGTTCCCCTTATTTTTATATCAAGTTCGATATCAGTGTGAACGGGCGATTCCTCGCCAAATTTTTATTCCAGATAGAATGAACACTATTGGTACATTCCATTATTGTTTAGCTTTCAGATACAGCTAGAACATCAGCAAGTTTAATGCCACCTACGCCTTTCAAATTCAAAATGGCGCCTGTTTGAGCATTCCCTAGAGATACGCTAGTCACATGAGCAAAGGTTGAAGTTGGCAATTCTTGAGATTTGCCGTTAACAGCACCTGTTGCTTTAATGGAATACTTGCCTTCAGGCAAAATATTGCCGTCTTTGTCTTTGCCGTCCCAAGTGACGTTGACATTACCACCAGCACTGCCATCAACTTTAAAGGTACGCACCAGCTGCCCTTTAGCATCTTCAACTCGCACAGTAATATCCTTTATCTTTTCTGGCGTACTCACCACTGACTTCATAGTCGGGTTACTCGGCGAGATATGACCAGTATTCGACGGAATAAGCACTTTACGCCCAACAAGACTAGAAGCTTGCAATGCCTGACTCGAGGTCATGGTCTTATTCATGTTGGTAATTTCAGTATTAAGCTTTTTAATGCCATCTACCGTTGAAAACGACGCCATTTGCGAAATCATTTTGTCGTTATCAACAGGTTTAAAAGGATCTTGTTGCGACAACTGCTTACTTAGCAGCGCAAAAAAGTCCTCTTGATCTAACTGCTTGTTATTATTGGGCGGCGGAGTTTCAGGTTTACCTTGTAGACGCAGAGAGTCCAAAAAAGGGTTACCTGTACCGGGTGAATTAACTGAGCTCATATATCACTCCTTCCTATATGCCTACTACTTACCCATTCTTAACGTTTGTTGCAGCATTGACTTTGCCGCATCGGCAACTTGTGCATTCATCTGATAAGTTCGGGAGGCTGATATCATGTCTGCCATTTCTTCCATCACATTTACATTGGGCTTATAAATAAAGCCGTCTTTGTCAGCTAAAGGGTGATCCGGCGAATATTCTTTTAATAATGGCTTATCACTTTCCACGATCCCTTTTACAGCAACTTTCATGCCAGCAGCGGCCCCCGATGCTTGTACTTGAGCTTGAGACTGATTAGCTTTAACCATTTCTGCGGCAAAAACAGGGTGGCGAGCTTTGTATGTTTCATTGATACTGCTGGATACCGCATCAGCATTAGCAATGTTACTGGCCGTGGTATTCAACCTCACTGATTGGGCTGACATGCCTGAACCTGCCACATCAAAAATATTAAATAAGCTCATGATTATTCACCCCTAATCGCTTTTCTTAATCCAGAGAACTTGCTTTCCAAAAAGCCCAACGACATCTGATATTCGAGGGAGTTTTGCATGTAAGCACCTTGTTCTTGCTGCATGTCCACGGTATTTCCATCACCTGTATCTGGTTGATTAGGTACGCGGTAACCCGTTTGAGTTTGGAGCTGGCTATTAATTGAAAAATGCTTTTGGTGTGTGCTACCAAGACCAACACCACGTTGCTGTGAAGCGGCTTGTTTCATTGCTTTAGCAAAATCTACATCGCGCGCTTTGTAGCCGGGCGTATCTGCATTTGCAATATTGCTCGACAAAATTTCGGCACGTTTGGCCCGAATACCTAACGTGTGCTGATGAACACCTAATGCTTTATCAAAAGAGATCGCCATAAAATTGCCATTAATTAAACTTTGTTAGTTTAGAAGCAATTTGTATGCCAAATAAATGCAACTTATCGGTAAAGAAAGATTAGCGTTGGGGAAATAGACAATGATGCCAAAGCATTATCCTTAGCATCATCATTTGTTTAACTCTTTTTTTGGTAATAGATGCCGGGGTTACAACGAACCATATCAAAGTCATCACTTAATCCCGTGATAGACTCCGATGCACCTAAGAACAAAATACCATTTGGATTAAGTGCGGCAGCGAATTGCCGCAAAATTTTAGCTTTTGCCTCTTGTGAAAAGTAAATAAGCACATTACGACAAAAAATAACGTCAAATTTACCTAACATGTTATAGCTTTCAAGCAAGTTATGAGAACGGAAGTTAACTAATGACCGTACATTCTGTTTAAGCTTCATATTACCTGAGGCTTGTGCATCAAAAAACTGACGCTTACGTTCTTCCGATAAACCTCGTGCTAAAGCTAAGCTGTCGTATTCTGCTTTTTTACAACGCTCTAGCATAGTTGGTGATAAATCAGTCGCCAAAACAGACACGCCTCGACTTAAATCTGATGGTCTTGATTGCTTATACTCAAGCAATCCCATAGCAATTGAGTACGGCTCTTGACCTGATGAACACGCTGCTGACCAAATTTTTATCGGTTTATTCTGCTCTGATAGTTCAGGCAAAATACGTTTCGTTAGTAGCTCAAAAGGATAACGGTCACGAAACCACAAAGTTTCGTTAGTGGTCATCGCATCGATTGCATCCAATCTTAACTGTCTCTCAACTGGCTGCATCGAACGTTTAACGACATCTGAAAGCGTAGGGATATTATACTTTCCCATCAACGGAGCAAGTCGACTTCGTACGAGGTACTGCTTATTATCACCTAAGACAATACCACTGTGTTGCTCCAAAAAGTTTTTGAACTTCTGGTATTCATCTTCTGAAAAGGTTCGGTCAAGCACGCTACCATCCTACTAAAATAACATTACGTCCTGAATCCATTCTCTCAATTAGGCTTCCAAGCCGTTCCACTTTTAACATTGTGTCAATTAAACGCTGCTTTATACATGATGAACAACATTTATTCAACCAAAAATCAAATGCTTACTTTTAAAGCATTACATTAAACACCTATAAACTTAACTGCTTATTCACTGCAGAAGCGAGTTCATCCGGGTTGAATTTCGCGATAAAATCATCCGCACCAACCTTTTGCACCATAGCTTCGTTGAAAACCCCACTTAATGAAGTATGCAAAATGACTTTAATATTTTTTAATTTTGGGTCTTCACGAATTGCTGCAGTCAATGTGTAACCATCCATTTCGGGCATTTCAATGTCAGAAATAATCAATGGGATCTTCGCTGATAGGTCATCCATACCTTTTGCTTTTTCTTGCAACATGGTCAGTGCTTCACGACCATCTCTGGCGGTTTCAATATCTAAATTTAAGGTACCTAATGACCGTACGATTTGTTTTCTAGCGACAGAAGAATCATCAATCACCATAACTTGGAATTGCTCAGTTTTGTCAAAGGTTAACGACTCTGTAACTTCTTTACTGATATTGGTTTTTACGGGTGATATCTCGTCTAAGATTTTTTCTACATCTAAGATCTCAACAAGTTCCCCTTCAATTTCAGTAACAGCAGTTAAATATGCATGTCGTCCAACGCCCTCAGGAGGCGGCATGATCGACTCCCAGTTCATATTAATGATCCTCTCGACTGAGCTGACCAAGAAGCCTTGAACACTGCGATTATATTCAGAAATAATAATAAAGCTTTTACTTAAGTCTTGGATCGGTTTGCCGCCCGTAGCTGCGCTCAAATCAATAACAGAAATGGTTGTGCCGCGAATCTGTGCAACACCACGCACAAAGGAGTTTAATTTAGGCAGCAAGGTTAGTTTGGGACATTGCAGCACTTCTTTTACTTTGAACACATTAATGCCAAATTTTTGCTTATCATCGAATCGAAAAAGCAATAATTCTAGGCGATTTTGCCCAACTAACTGAGTACGTTTATTTACTGATTCAAGAATACTAGACACAATCCCACCAACTCCATTGCTCAAATTCACCGCGAGGATAATACCAAGGCTTAACTAAAAACAAGCATTATCTTTGCATTATTTCCATCATCACAACATTACCTCCACTTTAAACATGAATTTACTGTAGAAAGTGACAACATATCAGTAGAATGTCGCTAGATACATTATCGGCATTTCAATCGAGATATTTAGGCATGAATATAAAAAGAATGATGATATTGGGTTTCATTTTATTTATTTTCTCAATCAATGTTAATGCAAATCCAGCATCATTAACGCTCGACGCTCTGCAACGCATCGCTAAGCAAGCTGTACTCGATCGCGTCGACGTACCAGCAGAGGCAAATATCTCCATTCAAGTACAACGTCTTGATAATCGGTTCATTTTACCTAAATGCAAAAGCCCTGTAATTGGTGAGCTGGTCACGCCACAAGTTAATCGTCACAATACAGTCAAATTATCTTGTGACAGTTTGACCCAAGATTATCCATGGCAAACTTTTGTCACTGTTACTCTAAATATCAGTTATAAAGTGGTGGTTACGACTAAAATAATCCCAAAGGGCGAACGATTATCTAAAGATAACATTACACTCAAATACATTGATGAATATGGATTACGTGGCGGTCAATTCAAATCACTGGAGGCGGTGATCGGCACTCGTGTTAAACGACGCATTTCATCAGGCAAGCCGATTTACAATAAAAATATTTGCTTTGTGTGCAAAGGCGATACCGTTAGCGTTTTTGCACGTTCGCAAAACTTTCAGATAAAAACCTCGGGCAGCGCCCTAAATGACGGTAACTTAAACCAAAAAATACGGATTAAAAACCCAAAATCGAATAAAATCTTCGCTGCAGAGGTTACAGGCATTGGCGAAGTCTCAGTCAAGATGTAGAATAGCTGTACAAAATAGAATAACGGCACCAATTATTTAAAATAAATAGCTAAAGCAAATTTATTTAGTGCCGATATACGAGTTAGACTATATTGATCTTCCAACGTTTGGGGCAACAAATGGATATCAACACTAATAAGCTTAATCCGACTTTAACGAATAAGACTCAAGCTAAAAAAGCTGAACCACAAGCTGAAGCGGCGAAAGCCAATGCAGCGAAAACCAACAGCGCTCAAGCCAAAAGAGCCGATTCTGTGGTGATAACAGCACAAGCGCAACAATTGCAGAAAACGCAAGCTAAGCTGTCGCAAACGCCGAGCTTTGACCAAAAGAAAGTTTCAGATATTAAACAGGCTATTGCTGAAGGCCGATATAAGGTTGACCCACAAAAGTTAGCAAAGAATATTTCTAAGTTTGAAACTGAACTCAGTGATGTTTACAACAAAAAAAGTAGTGTTGCATAGTTATGCTTGATATTGACCAAACCCTTGAACACCAATTAAGTCTGTTAGCGCATTTAACTAATGTGATTAATGATGAGAAAGTTGCGCTCACTGCCCAAAATGCTGAGCAACTACTAAGCCTTGCCCAATCTAAATCAGAATGCCTTACTTTATTAAAGCAAAATGATGAGCTACTTTCTGCCCCTGAAAATGCTGCTCAAATTTCAGCTTCTGCCGAATTAACAAAAAAGGCACAAGATGCCAAGCAACGACTTATCGTGTGCCAAGAGCTAAATCAAGAAAACGCTCACCTCATAGAACACAATATCGCAAGCCTCAATCGGTTATCTCATGCTTTGCAAACCAGCCGCAACTCTTATTCAATGACTTATGATGATAAAGGTCGAACCTCAACCATTTCGACATTAGGCCAAAACTTAGAGGCTTAACGAAAACCAAATGAGAATATTGCTGTAACAAGGTTAGAGTTCTCTGCTTTAGCATTAAGCAGCAATAAGATCACATACCTGCTTTTTTCTATTTCCTACAACTCATTACTATAAATAAGAGCACTACTATATAGTATATTTTCACTTTAAAGACAAACCTCAGTTAGCTACATTGCTGCAATAGCATAAATTACTTACATATTCCCCATTGATTTAAGAGTCTAAAAAAACTGATATGTGAGAGACAAATAATGAACAAGTACTTACAATCTTCAATGATTTCTTTAATTCTTTTCCCTTTATATAGTTTTTCTACTTCGGCGCCTGACAACACAGTCATTTGTGGAATGAATCCATACCAAAAATCTGACAGTGGTTATATTTTACCCTTATGCCAAGCTGGAGGATTGCCCATTTGGTTTATTTTAGGGAGAGATCCAAAAACATTTAAAATCACAGCATGTAACTTTACAGCTGATAATGATCTCGATAGTCGTTATGATCTATTTAATAATATGGTTGATAGCAATGGAACCCAATATTATCCTGATGATCCTTACCAATATTTAACCAGTAATGGTGAGGGAGCATATACCGCAAATGGAAATAACATTCACTATAACTGTGATCTTGAAAACAACTCGAGAGCCGCGGCAGCAGCGGTTTGGAACTCGGTAATCGCAAGTGAAAATGAATAACAAAGAGGCTTCTCTCTTAACATTAATTGCATTAGATTTTTAATTAGTTAAAAGAGAAGTTGTTCAACACGATATAGCTTAACAGATGGATTTTACTTACATTAAAAATACGTCACTTTTTTTATTTTACGGGTCTTGTTTCGTTGTTGAGACAATGCCCAAACTTGTTGGTAGTCTAGTTCAAGCTCGGTAACATAAAAGTCACCTTCCAAATAGCCTTTTACAACTTTTGCGCCACGAATAATACCTGACACCGATGTTTTTGTTTCTGAATGCTCAAGCTTCCATTCATGCACATCTGATACCGCCGTCACCTTTTGACCATAAACTTGCTCAGCCAACTCTCGGTAAGCGTCGACTTTTGACGCTTGCATCGCTTTGAGCACTTTTTCAGACTTTGATTTTCCAGATTGCTTAGACAAAGCTGCATAGCCAATTGCGGTCAACTTAGGAAATGACTCAGGCGTTTCTACTTGCCATTGCACATGACGATCAAAGGCGCTACATCCCGACATTAACAATACCAATAAGATAGCGAATACTTTCATTAATCCATTCCTATTTGTTTCACACGCCCTTGAGCTTGTTGACTATTTCGAAATATGACTCCGTCTTTTACCACAATTTTTTCAGCAGGTGCTAAATAGTCATTTAATTCATTGGCCGATACTTGGCTTTGCACAGCAACAACAACTTCATTGTTACTAGTATTTACGATACGACTATTGATCAGCATCCCCGATTTATTCAAGCTAATAGTCGAAACTAGCACCTGCCCTACGCTCAGGTTTGATGGTATTCGTTGCCAATCACGAGTCAAAATCAACGCCCCTTTTTTAGTCACTCTTACAGCATCAGCCACATTAATGTCTAAAACCTGCACACCTATTTTTGTAAGCGCACTCATCAGGCTTTGCTGTAACACACTAGAGAAAAAACTCGTTTGGTTAAAGTCCTCAACAAAAACCGGAGCTGTCACTAAGAGCCCACCATCACTGGCAATAAGCACAGAATCCTGACTAAGGCTAAATGCAATTTCGTTTGCTAATTGGTGTATAGCAACCTTCGACCGCTTTTCTTGAATTTGAGGCTGGGTTACATATCGAGCATCCGGTATATGAGCGCAACCTGCTAGCCATATAGCCAATAAAATAATGAGATTATTTTTCATGATTTACCCTAAAGGAGTAAAACCTTGTTCATTCCTATATCGATATTATCGACATTACCATTTAAAACTTTATCTTTTTATCTAACTTTAAATGGCATAAAACCTGCTTTAACTCATTGTCGTTAAGATACGCCACGAAATCGACAGTTTACGCGGAGCTATATGATGGTCAGAATTTATTTTTTACTCTTTCTTACGTTATTTTCGTTTAATGCACTTTCACAATGGGTTGAAATAGCGGGAAAAGCTTACATCGGCGACAGCATAAGCGATGCACGAGACAAGGCAATCAACAATGCGCTTAATAAAGCGCGCCATCAGTTTGGCACACGAGTTTTTGCGACTCAACAACTCAATCAAGGCAAATTTGAAAGCAATACCCAATTAGCAGATGCATTTGATAGCGATGATGTTGAATTGCTCGATGAGTACCAAAGCAGTGACACCCTTACCGTAACCGTTCGATTATTTGTAGACAGTAGCCATACTCGCTCTCCCTTGCCGACGAGGTCAGCAATCATGGTTTCCCAAGCAAACATTGCCGACATAAGTCAGTTAAATTATGGACAATTGAGTGGTTTCCCCGAGCAACTTTCGCTAAAAATCGCTGCTGCTATCGATCAATATTCGTTTGCTGCATTTGCTCAGCCTTATGTCAATGAACGATTTAATGTCTCAAGAGACTCTTCAAACCCAAGAACGAATCGATTACCTCAATGGTTAGGGCAATCGACAGAAAGCCAGTACATACTTATTCCAAATATTGTTGACATGTCGGTTAGCAATCATTCAAGTATTTTCAGCGCAATTTCCGATGCAGATAGAGAATTTAAGCTGCAACTTTCTCTTTATCATGCCATTAGTGGTGAACGAGTGTGGCAACGCACTTATGCAAACACAGCAGAATGGGAGTTTTCAGCACAAACTCGAGTTGCTCCCCAATCGAACGACTTTTGGGGTTCAGATTATGGCATTATGATATCCAGAGTACTCGAGCAAGCCTCACAAGATATTAATAATGTGATCCAGCAGCGCCCATTAATGGGACAAGTCATCGCAGTGGAGCAAGATACGTTATTAGTCAATTTAGGCCGTAAACATGGTATCCAAGCTGGTGACACATTAAACGTTATCTTAAAAAATGATTTACCCGATCGCTTACAATTGATCAGAATTGTGGCTAAGAAAAGCAAAGCTTCCGTTAAAGTTTCTCAAGTAACCGAACACACTGCCGTGGTCGAATGGAGCAACAGTAAGCGCATGGAGAATATTCAAATTAATGACTTGCTGATAAAGCCCTAAGACTTGCCTTAACTCCCAGCGATAAAGAATGGTGGTCGATTATATGACAGCTTCACCTTATCATTGTTGAATACAGCTAACTTTGACGGGCTCAGTAATGTAAGCAGGCATTGTCCTAACCTGAGTGTGACTTGATATTCTCGACCATTAAAAACCTGCTCGATATGCTCGACTTCAACACACTCTCTCTTGCCGTCATTATCGCACTTTTGAACGCGAATATTTTCAGGTTTAAACAACCAATAGCCTTCTGATATTGATTGTTCATTACCAAAAATCAGCTGAGCGTCAGCGCTACTTAATAGATTGC
The DNA here is from genome assembly GCA_049608225.1 of Parashewanella sp. GTDB lineage: Bacteria > Pseudomonadota > Gammaproteobacteria > Enterobacterales > Shewanellaceae > Parashewanella. The sequence continues at coordinate 24,736 of JBMYXI010000018.1, read as the reverse complement.
CCGCTTGCATAAAGTTCGCCACGGCTTGGCTTACTGGATGATTCATTAGCTCATGAGGTAAACCATATTGAGCGATCTTGCCATCGAGCATTACCGCAACTTTGTCAGCAAAAGCAAAGGCCTCTTCCTTAGCGTGAGTAACAAAAATACAGCTGACTTGAGCTTGATTAAAAATGGTTTTTAATTCAGCCATCATTTGTCGCTTTAATTGAGCATCTACATTAGAGAAAGGCTCATCCATCAATATTAAACTCGGCTTTGGCGCGAGTGCTCTGGCTAGGGCTACGCGTTGTTGTTGACCACCCGATAATTGATGAGGGTAACGATTACCTAAACCGATCAAATCCACCAACAATAAACATTCAATAACACGCTGACGCTTACTTTGCTTCGAATCTAGGCCATAAGCAATGTTTTGTGCCACCGTCATGTGAGGAAACAATGCGTAATCTTGAAATATAAATCCAATGTTGCGCTTTTGCACTGGCACAAAATTGTCGCCAACCACACTACTGCCGCTAATCACAATATCCCCAGCATCTGGCGTTAATAACCCTGCGATACATTTAAGAACGGTAGTTTTGCCACAACCACTTGGCCCCAATAAACATAAGGTTTCACCCGATGCCAAATCAAAGGATAAGTTCGAGACGACCGGCTTGTTTGCAAAAGCTAAACTCAGATTATGCAGCGCTAATGCAGAGGCTTGCTCAGTAGACATAAATCAATGCCCTCCTTTGGTTTGTCGTTGTAATAACAGCAGTGGTAATAAACTCAATGCAACAATCAATAAAGCACCTAATGCAGCATGCTCTAGCTGCTCATCAGCAGCAAATTGATAGACATAAGTTGAAAGTGTTTCAAAATCAAATGGACGCAACAGTAAAGAAGCTGGCAATTCCTTAATACATTCAATAAATACCAATAAAAACGCACTCATGATTGCAGGTTTTAACTGTGGAAAATTTATCTGTTTGAATACCCTATAGCTTGATGCACCAAGCAACTTAGCAGCATCATCTTGATGCCTTGGGATTTGCTCATAAGCAGATTGAACACTGCCAATTGCAATTGCAGCAAAACGCACCACATAAGCCATAACCAAAGTGAATATACTACCAGAAAGAATTAACCCAACAGCGTCTTGGTTCACTTCAATCAACATTTGATTGATAAGATGATCAGCTTGAGTTAATGGGATCAACAGCCCAATCGCAAGTACCGTACCCGGAATAACATAACCTAACGACGACAACGACAATTTACTGCTGGCAAAACGGTTTTGCCTTATGCGTTGCTCTTGGTTCCATAGCATCGCAATAAAACAGGTAATTGCTGCTGCAGCTAATGCCAGCGAAACACTGCTTATTAGGTGTTGCCATAATTGACTATCAGTATTTTGTTGCCAATAATCCACTAAGTACTGTATTAAAAACGCTATAGGAATAAACAAGGCAAGCAATAACACTAAACTGCAATAGCTCCATATAAGACATTTTTTTGCAAAGCCTGTACTTTTGAGTTGCGATTGCTGGCTGGGTGTTTTCTCTGAAAAATATTGCTGCTGACGACGACTCACTTTTTCTAGCCATAACAGCCCTAAAATTAATAGCAACATCATCAAAGACAGCTTAGCAGCTGTTAGCAAGCTGCTATACACAAGCCACGCATCATAAATCGCAGTAGTTAGAGTACTAACCGCAAACAAATGTACAGTTCCATAATCAGCGAGAGCTTCCATAGCAATTAAACTACATCCTATCACTAAGGCTGGGCGCACTAAGGGTAACTGCACTGTCCAGAAAACACGCTTGGGGCTAGCTCCAAGACTTTGCGCTGCGGCAATCATTTGCGGGCTTTGCTTAGTAAATGCGTTGGTCAGTAATAAGAACAAATAGGGGTACAAAGCCAGTGCTAGCATAATGCTTGCGCCAGTGGTACTTCGAACATCAAAAAACCAATAGTCTGAGCGTTGCCACTCAAATGTAGCTCTTAACATCCGTTGAATAGGACCGGCAAAATCCAACAATTCAGTGTAAATATAGCCTGATATATAAGCTGGCATAGCCAGTGGTAATATCAATAATACTTGTAAAACTTTACGCCCTTTGAATTGATACTGACTGCACCACCACGCCGGTGGAATAGCAAGTACCAATGAAACGAGCACACTGCCAAACAGCACTAATAAGCTATTTGTAATGTAATGGGGCAAAACACTCTGGCGAATTTCGTTAAAACTCTCATCAATTACGCCGCTAAACTCAGCTGAAACAACCAGATAAAGTAAAGATAATGCGGGCAGAACCAATAACAAGGTGCCAAAAGTTGTTAGGCCAGTTACAAAAGTAAACGCTCGTCCATGGATGTCATCAAACGAGCGTAATAACGATTTAAAAGGGTAGCTTTTATTATTCAAGATTATTGCTACTGTATTTTTCGATTAGTTGCGGGGATTATAAATCAAAACCCACTTTATCCACGAGCTTTAATGCCGCTTGTCGATGATTAGCAATTTTTTCCAATGCAATATCATCCGCTTTAAATTCACCCCAATTTTGCACCATTTTTGACGGCTTAACCTTAGCGTTGACTGGATATTCCATATTTAGCTTGGCGTACAAGGCTTGGGCTTTGTCTGATGCTAAATAGTCCAACAATTTTTGAGCTGCCGCTTTATGAGGCGCGTGTTTAGTCATCACCGCACCCGACACATTAATGTGCGAGCCACGATCTTGTTGATTCGGGAAATTTAAATAAACCGCATCAGCCCAAGCTTTTTGTTTACTATCATTAACCATTTTACCGTAGTAATAGCTGTTCCCTAAAGATACATCACACAAGCCTTCTTTAATGGCTTTAACTTGCGCGCGATCATTTCCTTGTGGTTTGCGAGCCAAGTTTGCTTTTACGCCGCGTAACCAGCTCTCAGTTTGTGCTTCACCATTATGAGCAATCATTGACGCAATAAGTCCTAAATTATACGGATGCTTGCCACTGCGGGTACAAATTTTACCCTTATATTCAGCATTAGCCAGATCTTCATACTTAAGCGTATCAAGTTTGCCAGCACGCGCTTTCGAAGAATAAACATTACGCACGCGCTTCGTTAGCGCTAGCCAGTGGTTATCACCATCACGGAACTGAGGTGCAATATTATTAGAAAGCGACTTTGACAATTGATAAGGCTGAGTTAACCCTTCATCCTTTAATTGTAATAGCTTAGAAAAATTGGAGGTTAATACTAAGTCAGCAGGAGAAAGTTGACCTTCACGCTTCAAGCGTTGGATAAGTCCCTTTTTCGCAAATACGACTTTGGTTTTAATCCCTGTTTTTTGAGTGAATTGCTCAAGAATAGGCTTGATCAAAAATGGCTGGCGAAAAGAATAAATATTTACCTGATCGTCTGCCGCGTATGCGTTTAAGCTGCTGCCCATTAAAACTAAGGTAGCTAGTGTCCGTTTCATCGTATTTCACCTGCAACTAAATGATAATAATTCTCATCTTATCAAAGTTACAACCATCCTTAAACAGTGTTTATAGCAAAATCGATAATTTAAACACCAGTCCATTAATTTGCTTATAGCCTTATCTCGCTAGAAAATATCCCAAGGCATTCTCAATTAACTAGTTTTGAGTTAGACTTGCTCTAAGCAAATAAAAGATATCTCCCTATAGCTCAACTGGATAGAGCAGCCGCCTCCTAAGCGGCCGATCGGGGTTCGAGTCCCTGTGGGGAGACCATACGCCATTCCATTTCGGTCTCAGCCATTCTATTTCATCCCTTGTAAACCACTGAATTTTAGCCTTTACTTATCCAAGGCAGTCCAAACTCGTCCATTTTGAGCTACTGCAAGAAGTAACACAAAAAGTAACAAAAAGTCGCAAACAGAGTTCTGGTTACTAACCCGCCCCCATGTTCGAATGGAAAATGCACAATGTTTTTGCGACCTGATTGAACTGACTATTTTTTAGGACAAGACTATCCGTCTATTTTCTATATTGAACTTATGACATGACTTGCTACTTGGTAATGTGAAATTCACAAGAAAAACAAATAACTAATCGACTTTTCAGGATAATACCCCCCTCTATAACAACATAATTTTAACGAGTATCTGTTTTACTCTTTATCTCATAATAAATAAAACAATGCAGCTCTGGAAATTTACATTTACACAACAAAGGCCAAGTTTTTCACAAAAATGCGACAACAACCACATAAAAACTAAAGAAATTTTATTATAGTCCGATTAAGTAAGTATTCTAACCTTAATCAGATTTGTGATAACTATGTTTAAAGATAAAAGCATTGCTTTTCAGATTCAGTCAATCATTGCCGTTTTAATCGCTGGTGCTTTTTTCATCACGGCATCATTTATCTACACACAAGCAAAGTCACTGTACCTTGAACAATCTTTAAGAGATCATCAAAGTAAAATTGACACACTTGCTCATGCATTGCATGAGGAATATGAAGCCTTTTTATCGTCAGTAAAACACCTAGAAGGCGCGCTCATCAATGGTTATCTTTACGGTCTTAAACCTACAACTGGTGAGGATTATGTTAATGGTAAACTTATCACGCGAACAGAAATAGAAAACGTTCCACTTTCAGAGTTAACCTCTATATTGGATCGCTTTAAAGTCGATACAGAAGCAGATGCGACTGTATTTATTCGCGACGGTAATGACTTTATTCGCGTTATTACAACACTGAAACGAAAAAATGGCGAAAGAGTGGTTGGAACCTATTTAGGACAATCACATCCTGGGTACCGAAAGCTTATGGCTGGTCAATCATACTCAGCTAAAGTCGAATTATTTGGGCAAAGCTTTCTTTCCTACTACCGCCCATTAATGGATGGCAACCACATTTACGGTATTGTGTTTGCTGCCATTCCTCTTCAACAAGCAACGAACTCGATATTTCATGGTTTACAAGAAGTAAAATGGGGTAAAACAGGAGAAAGTTTTGTACTTAGCAATGATAAAAAAGACAGCGGCACTTACCTTATGCACCCTAATAGCCGCTTAGTTGGGCAAAAAATACAGTCAAAAGCCAGTACCGACGGTAGCATGCCTTTTACCAATCTCCCGAATCAGGTTGGTGAGGTTATATTCTATCAAAGCAACAGTCAGGGAAAAGTGGAAGAAAGATATCTCGTCACCGCTGAGGTTAAAGGTTGGAACTGGATAATCGCAGGGGGAAGTTATATTGATGAAATTACCGAAGGCAGTAAACAATTACTTAAAATTATTGCTCTCATTGCGTTACTTGCTTCAGTAGTTGTCATTATTACTCTCACTATTGTATTGAAAAGAGTTTTAGCCCCTCTTAAGACCAATAATAACTACATGAAGCGCTTAGGTGATGGTGAAATTAGCCTTAAAGTTTCAGGAGGAAACGCCAATTCACGCAACGAAATGTTGCAACTAACAGCGGTTGTTGGCGACATGGCTGAACGGTTAAGTGGGCTGATTTCTCATATTAAAACCACCAGTACATCACTAGCAGCACAAGCAGAGCAAACCCAAGGCAATTCTGAAAGTAGCCGCTCTCTTTCTAAGTCATTACAAGCTCGGATAGAACACATAGCAGCAGCAATCGAAGAAATGGCAACATCCGCTCAAAGCGTCGCATCTCAAGTTGAACAAATCGCCGTAAGTGTTCGTGATGCAAATAGCGATGCACGCTCAGGAACCAATGTCGTCGAAAGTATGAAAACTAAAGTGACTGAACTTGCTCAGCAAATTCAGTCATCATCAGACGCAATACAAACAGTCGAAAAAGAAAGTAACAACATACAAAGCGTTACTAAGATGATTGATGAGATTGCTGAGCAAACGAACTTACTCGCATTAAATGCCGCTATTGAAGCAGCTCGAGCTGGCGAGCAAGGGCGAGGCTTTGCGGTTGTTGCTGACGAAGTTAGAAGCCTTGCAGCAAGAACTCAGCAATCGGTACAAGAAGTCGTTAATATCATTACTCACCTTCAAAATAGCACTCAAACTGCAGTTAAATTAATGAACGTCAGTAGAGAATATAGCTTTGAAGTTAATCAACAAGCAGAGGACACAGGAACTGCGTTAACTGGCATAGCTAGGCAAATTAATAATATTGAGCAAATGGCTGTGGCCATTGCTGCAACATCGGAACAACAGGCTCAAGTGAGTGGTGAGATTGCATCAAGTACTGGTGAAGTATCAAGCCTTAATGAAAATAATTACGCAGCTGCCCATGAAACAACTCAAAGCGCATTAGAGCTTAAGCGGCTCTCTGATGAGTTAACTGAAAAAGTGAGCTACTTTAAATAATACTGAGTCTGCTACACCAGACTTAAATCAGCCCATGATTGCTCAGCAATAATAATGGGCTGATTTTATTATTTCTCTGTGTGATAACACCAAATTCTACCTGAATAAAAAACAAATTCGCATAACGGGGGCTATCTTGTTCAATGGCAAAAATAAACCACTTGTTTTAGCGTCTCTTTGTACAGCTTCAGCGACTATCGCTCACTTAGGCTGCATTCTCTTTGGTGGAGATTGGTATCGTTTTTTCGGTGCTGGTGAAGAAATGGCAATATTAGCTGAACAAGGCCATTGGTACCCAACAGTGGCAACTTCATTTATTACGCTATTACTTTCTATTTGGACAATGTATGGCTTATCTGCTGCCAAAGTCATCCGCAGATTACCATTGACTCGTTTAGCATTAGTCTTAATTTCGATGATTTTTTTGAGTCGAGGCATTATGTTTACTTGGTTAATACCAATGTTTCCCGAAAATGGTTTAATTTTTTGGTTAGTCAGTTCGGGCATTTGTCTAATGATCGGCTTATTGTTTACCCTTGGCACGATTCAAACATGGTCACAATTGAGCAACCAAAGGTAATGACTACAACCAATAGTGAATCACCTATTGGTCGATAGCTGCTTTCAACGACTTTTAAGTTCCAGTAACCTTGAATTTACACTTTCTCTTTGTCGTCATTTTTTTTATCAAACATTGCTTGATGATGGGATAAGTAAAAGTCAAATCTTTGAATATGTTCAAGCCCCATATAGCCTGTAGCAAGAGGATCACCTTCATCTATCCCCCATTGACGCATAACCGATTTATCAAGTTTTTGACTCAGTTTAAGTCGATATTCACTGCCGTATTTTCTAAATGTAATTAAATGGTTTTCAAAGAGTTTACCAATATGCGCGCATAATAGAATGCCATTTGCACCATCTAAACGCTCGCTATTCTCAGTACAATCTGACCATGTTTTTATATGAGGCACGACTAACATTTCTCGAACAGACATTAGCGTCAGCGCACAAACCTCACTTCCCCAAACACTTTTTACATTTCGGCGAAACTTTCCTTGGCCTAATCGGGCGTTGATCAGCTGCTGTTGCTCTAATTGTTCATGAGATAAGCAATCGATGATATCGAGGCATTTTTGTCTTTCATTTTTACTCTCAAATGCAGCCTCTAAAGCATCTAAATCTGCTGATTTACTTTTTTTAAACACTTTTACCAGCGATAGCGGGATCGTTGCACTTTCAAGAGAACTGTCACGAATGACAATGGCATCATTTTCACTTTTGGTATCCCAAATCAATGCGAAAAGGGGTTTGCCATATTCTTGTTTATTTATGTATTCATGCTGATCCGCAAACAGTGCTTTCGCCCCTCTTTTATCATCAAAAATCGCTTCATTAATATCTGAAAAACTTTTTTCTCTCCAGCTTTTATGTTGGTGAATTGCGATATATTTGATACTTTTTATCTCATCTTCCTTGCTCATACTATCTCCTTAATTCGCTTCAATCACAACGATTCATTCTCGTTCGAAAATACTTTCTTAATTTGAGACTAGCTCTATTTGCAATATCAATCTAGGGTGAGTTGAACTTTCATGTCTATTTTTCAGCTAGATATAACTAAAGTTACGAAATATTCACGAGAACCGAAGCAAACCAAAACTTAATCAAAATAAAAGCATATTAATTCACAAGATAACAATAACCAGAATTACTATTTCTAAGCTCGCAGCCTTCAAAAAGTGAGATATGACCAAAAATTGGTTGCAGTTCAACTTAAAAAGCAAAAAAACACTAAAAATTGAAACGCCACATTCTAAAATACATAAATTAATTCATAAAAACATCATATTGCATATTTACACAATGTTAAAAAAATGTTTAATTTGTAAGGCAAAACAAATTGAGATGGATCTTGAAGCATGCCTTTTGTTGTACTCATTTTTCTCTAGAGAAAAGCTGTTTGAGTTTGAGGTCTTTGTAGATCCCAAGTAAATCTGCCACAGAAGCTGATTACGTAACGGGAAATTATTCAATACAGGGCAATTAATGATGACACAAAAAACTAAATTCAGTTTTAGCTCGCTCAGCTTGGCGGTTTCCGTCGCTATCGCAGGCTTAACGACCACCAATATTGCAGTTGCAGACGATGCGCAATCAGCAAAGAGTGACAATATTGAAAAAATCGCAGTCGTCGGAACGCGATCTGCTCCCCGCTCCATGGGAGATTCACCTGTTCCCGTTGACATTATCGGTGGTGATGAACTCGCTAAAGCCGGTAACACTGATATGTTAGAACTGCTTAAAGGCACTGTTCCCTCTTTAAACGTGCATGCAAACCCCATAAGTGATGCGGCTTCTCTTGTAAGACCAATGAACTTGCGTGGCTTATCAGCAGACAGCACATTAATTTTATTAAACGGCAAACGTCGTCACCGCTCCTCTGTCATCACCTTGTTGGGCGGTGGTATCAACGACGGTGCGCAAGGCCCTGATATCTCAGTTATTCCTAGCATTGCCCTTAAACAAGTCGAAGTTTTACGTGATGGCGCTGCGGCACAATATGGCTCTGATGCCATTGCAGGTGTAGTGAACTTCCAATTAAAGGACAGCAACGATGGCGGCTCATTAGAAGTCAAACACGGTGAATATTACGAAGGCGACGGCACCAGTACTCAATTTGCTGGCAATGTGGGGATGCCATTAAGCGAAAATGGTTTTGCCAATGTTAGTTTCCAATACAAAAACGCAGACGCCACTAGCCGTAGTGTACAGCGCCCTGACGCTGCAGCTTTTGCCAAAAAAGGCATTGCAGTCGATAACCCTGCTCAAGTTTGGGGTTCTCCAGAAATCAAAGACGAATTAACCATATTCGCTAACCTAGGTTTAGAGTTAGATGAATATTCTGAAGCTTATCTATTTGGTAACTACTCAACTCGTAAAGCTAGAGGCGGTTTTTACTATCGTAATGCCAATAACCGTCCAGGTGTTTATGCCGGTATTGTTCGTGAAGTTGACGGCGTAAAAATGTACCGCCCAAGTGAAGATCAAGCTGAACTTCGTAAAAAGTGGGACGAAGCCCCTGCGACCATTTTAGTCGGTTCTCTTGACGGTAAAGCCAACCAACTTAACTGTCCGTTAGTTGAAATTATCGATGGCATTCCAGATCAAGCAGCGTTAGCATCATTAAAAGCAGCAAACTGCTTTGCCTTTAACAGTATCCTTCCTGGTGGTTTTACCCCCAGTTTTGGTGGCAAAATTATTGATACTTCAATAACAGCGGGAACCAAAGGGGAATTTCAAATTGATTGGCTCAAAGGCATTACTTACGACTTTAGTGGCTCATATGGAAGAAATGATTCTAAATACTTCCTATACAATACAGTAAATTCGTCCTTAGGACCTGATACACCAAGAGACTTTTCACCAGGTCAAGCCATCAACTCTGAACTCACTTTTAATGCCGATTTTGTGAAGTTTCTTGACTGGGGCTTAGAGGATGACGTGGCACTAGCCTTCGGTGCAGAATGGCATAAAGAGAATTATCAAGTTATCGCAGGCGATGAAGCATCATTTAAAGTAGGGCCATTGTTTGATCAAGGATTCAGCATAGGATCAAATGGTTTCCCAGGCTATAAGCCATCAGCAGCAGGTGACTACAGTTCTACTAATAAGGCAGTTTATGTCCAAACCAGTATGCCCGTTAGCGATAAATTACTAGTAGATGCTGCGCTTCGTTACGAAGACTTTGATTCTTTTGGTTCAACCCTGAACTACAAGGTTGCAGGTAGTTATCACTTAACAGACGAGTTTGCTGTTCGTGGTTCAGTAAATACCGGCTTTCGTGCACCAACCGTTGGTCAGCAGAACTTTACCAACGTGCAAACAGAGCTTTCTGGTGGCGTGTTAGTTGATTCGGCATTATTACCGCCAACTAACCCGATTTCGCAAGAACTCGGCGGTAAAGCATTGTCTCCTGAAGAGTCATTTAGCTATACCATTGGTGGCGTTTATACCAATGGTGACTTCTTCTTAACACTCGATTATTACAACATCAAAGTTGAAGACCGTATTGGTCAGTCGAACAAAATAGAGCTCAAAGACGCTCAAAAAGCCAAGTTAAAAGCAGCAGGTGTACCCAATGTTGATGGTTTAACCAAAGTCAGCTTCTTTACCAATGACTTTGATACAACAACTCAAGGCATTGATTTAGTCGCTAACTATGCAGCTGATTTATTTAGCGGTGACGCCAAATTCTCTTTAGCTTATAACTGGAATAAAACCAATGTTGATAAATACAGTAAAATCACCGGTGAGTTTAAGGTTGCGCGTATTGAGAAAGATCTTCCTAATCATAGAGCAACCTTAACTTGGGCGCAAAGTTGGGAAGACTTTAGCATGTTCACACGAGCAAACTACTTTGGTGAGTATCAAGGTGTGCATGTGGATTTCGAAGAAACTGTTAAAACGGGCTCCGCTGCGGTCACCATTGATGTGGAATTTAATTATAACATCAATGATTCATTCTCAGTGGCATTAGGGGCGCAAAACCTACTTGATCAACAAGCTGAGCGCATTGATTTCGATTACGAGGGATTACCGAATAACAACTGGGGCGGCAAGTTCTACGAAACGTCTCCATTTGGTTTCAACGGAGGCTATTGGTATTTGAAAGGAACATATAACTTTTAAATAGCATATTCCACATAAAGTATTTCTATTTCCCTTACCCAATAAAAAAGGCTTCAATTCGAAGCCTTTTTTATTTTATTAACCTGAGCTCGTATAACGAATCTGTATCGATATGTTTTTCATACGTAACCTAGGTTACTCAAATAAGCTTTTATGGAGAGTTTGAACCACCGACGGGGCATCTTTATTCGATACCAATAAACATAAATTATGCTGACTTGCGCCTTGCGAGCTCATTCTGATATTAAAATCAGATAAAATTTCAAAAACTTGGCGACTGACACCAGAGGTATTGGGAATTTGATTACCAATAATCGCAATCAGTGCCAAAGAGTCTTCAACATTCACTTCACAAAGTTGCTCAAGTTCCTGCAAAAGGGTTTCATTTAGTAAGCTTTGACCACTATCAGCCGATCCCATTTTATCGAGAGTTAAGGATACATTTACTTCTGAGGTAGTCACAACATCAACACTGATTTTATGCTTCGCAAGGATCGCAAAGGTTTCAGCTAAAAAACCCTGAGCATGTAACATTTTCAGGCTATGGAGGTTAATAAGTGTTTGATCGCGTCTAACAGTGACTGCTCGAAATACGGGGGCTTTTTCCACTTGATTTCGGATCCAAGTACCACCACTTTGCGGCTCTTTGCTGGAACCAACATAAACTTCGATACCTTGACGTACTGCTGGCAAAATCGTTGCAGGATGAAGCACTTTAGCGCCAAAAGTCGCCATTTCAGCGGCCTCACTAAAGCTGATTTCGTTTATTGGCTGAGCATTAACAGCCATTCGTGGATCGGTAGTATAGATTCCTGCAACATCGGTCCAGATCTCTAACGTCTGTGCATTTAATGCCTCAGCCAACAACGCCGCGGAATAGTCACTGCCTCCACGGCCTAACGTTGTCGTTTGACCTTCATCATCCGCCCCAATAAAGCCTTGAGTAACGACAATCGCATCAGTAAGTAGAGGACGAAGTTTTACATTAGTTAAACGCTCAATCTTACTAACATCAGGTTCAGCCTCACCAAAATGGCTGTCTGTTCTCATCACATCGCGCACATCAAACCGAACAGCATTGGCACCAAGTTGCTTCAACACTTGAGTAAATAACAATGACGAACATTGCTCACCCATTGCTAACAACTCATCCATCAACTGTTTGCTGCGATTTAAAACTAATGCTTCACTTAAACTGTCTATTTTTGATAATAGATGTTCAAGTTCATCAATAACCATCTCGTCTTTAGGAAGTTCGTTAGCAATAGCGTATTGAATTTGTTTAACTTGTGAAACCAAGTCATGTCGACGCTCATCATTAATGCTCGCGTTGGTTAGCTCAACCAGTAAATTGGTTACACCACTCGATGCACTCACCACGGCCAGCTTTCGCTCAGGGTTGTCAATAATAATACGAGCACAGTTTTGCATTGCTTGAAAGTCAGCAACTGATGTACCGCCAAACTTAGCGATAGCTAACGACATGAAATACTCCAGATTCTGGTCGGAAAGAGAGATACTTTTCTTCCCTGAACAAATAGGCTAATCAATTATAATATATATCGGTAATCATTAAACGGATAAATTTGATGAGTTACAGAATTTAGAGGGCGATCCCTATTAGATTTTTGATTGGGAACGCTCTCTAGCAAAAACTATTGGAAATAGCACAATTTGTCAATGTGATGCGGTCAGTAAATCGGGGAATTCACTAATTAAATTAGTACGCTGATGAAAAGAGCCCAACTCGACTTCTTTCCCTTGCATTAAAATCGGGATCAAGGTTAATTTTCCATTTTCAACATAATAAATCGCATTTTGAACAAATTGAGAACCTAATTGGATGGCTGTATTTTTTTCGACAAATACTGCCCAGCTTTTCTCAAAATAAGACAACTTTTTATCTGCGCCAATTATCGAACGGTAAAGACAATTCAATCTCTCTATTTCTTTAAGTAATTGTTTATCCCTTATTCGGTTTTGACTTTGTGATAACAGTTGCCCTTTCGGGTTACAGGCGGTAATAATTGCAAAAGAAAGGTGATCGGCTATTTGCTGTGTAAGTAAAAATTGTGCTGATTTATAGCTGTAATATAGATCATCGAATGACTGAGTCATAACAGAAGCTCTCAATTAACCCACCATAGTTTAGCAAATCAAACAGATTTCCCATAGATTAATTCTTATTCATCTTATAGCAAAAAATACTGACCCATGATAGAAACAACTTATTAAAAAATAATGACAAAGTAATACATTTTCTCGCCAACGAAACAGGATGATTTATTTGTTAACATTTTATTTGTTAACAAATACGGATTGGGAGTACAATATTGCCGTTACTCTGTCATTTGTCGATTTGTAGGACACACTTCGATACATTTAAATAAGGGATTCGGCAGGATAACAAACGCCTGTACAAAAGTGATCTAACTTGTTTTAACATCTAAACTTCAAATTAAACACTCAGTCATGGAACTCAGACTCACGTTTTTTATCGAAGTCAGTACAGATCGCGTTTAAGTCATTGATGCAATGAACTGAAACATCATAAGTGGTTCATGAATGAGTTAACCACAACATTGCATACAATTGATTATCGCCATTAAGGATATATTGTTCGTATGTAGTAAAAATGATTATTTTTATTACCTGCGTCTCGTTAGAACAGAATTGATTTTAACTTAGGTAAATAATATGCAAAATCCGCACATTTTAATTGTTGAAGATGAGGCTGTAACGCGTAATACGTTACGCAGTATCTTCGAAGCTGAAGGGTACAGCGTCAGCGAAGCCAATGATGGCGCCGAAATGCATAAGGTTATGCAAGAAAATAAGGTTAATCTTGTTGTTATGGACATTAACCTACCTGGTAAAAATGGTTTATTACTCGCTCGAGAATTACGTGAAATCAATAACATTGGCCTAATTTTCTTAACTGGTCGTGATAATGAAGTTGATAAAATTTTAGGGTTAGAGATCGGTGCGGATGATTACATCACCAAACCATTTAATCCACGTGAATTAACCATTCGAGCTCGCAATTTATTAACTCGTGTGAGTAACGCCGGTACCGATTTAGAAGAAAAAAGCATTGTTGATTCATATCGTTTCAACGGTTGGAGTTTAGAGATCAATAGCCGCTCTTTGGTAAGCCCACAAGGTGAGTCATACAAACTGCCTCGCAGTGAGTTTCGTGCCATGCTTCATTTTGTAGAAAACCCTGGCAAAATTCTAACTCGTGCGGATTTACTGTTAAAAATGACTGGCCGTGAATTAAAGCCACATGACAGAACCGTTGATGTCACTATCCGTCGTATCCGTAAGCATTTTGAAAGCTTACCTGATACGCCTGAAATCATCGCCACTATTCATGGTGAAGGCTATCGTTTTTGTGCGAGTTTGGCAGAGTAGAAAATACTGATTGTGTACTATTTCATAGTACACAATCTATTATCTGTTAAACTTTTCAGTATAATAATCAGCTAACGCCTCCTCCAAAGTTAATTCTGATATTGCAATCTTTTCATTAACATCACGATCTTTTATGTAATTAGTTAAATCTTTCACTTCACATTTGATTTTATTTGGGCTATGTTCATCCCCAGTGACTGATACTTGAACAACACGAATATGCTTGTCACCTGAGTTTTGGTCTTTAATACAAATAGGAAATATCTTTCGACCAGCCTTCCACTCGTCAGAAATACTTATGCCCACAACCCCTCTCGTAGAATCCCAAATTATTTCAGGGAGGTCATCTGATTGAATTTCATTAGCTAAAAAGCGATACTTTGCATATAACTCCAAACGGTCAATAACTGGTCTTGTTTGTCTAGTAAGTTCTTGCCACTCATCTTTATGTGTACGAACATCATCAAAATGAAATGCTACCATTTTATCTTTTGTTACGACTGGGGTTACTTCATAAATATGATAAGCATTTTCATCACGTTGGTTATAGTGAAATTTAACGACTACTTTGACAGGATCTGAGTCTTTATTTATCCCTTTTAGTAGAGTTAAGGCTCCTAAATTACCAAATCCATTTATTACCCCTTGAGCTTCATCTATTTCAACAGTAAACAACTCTTTTTGACTAAAGTTCATCCAATCAGATAATTCTCTTGATAACTTGCCGCGGATTCCTATTGCAGCTAATGGCCCCCACAACCCTGTTCTAACGCATTTATATTGCTGGGTGGCTTCAGATACAACTTTCAATATATTATAAGATTTTTCTTTTACTCTTTGCTCACCATATCGTTGACTTCTAATCGTAATCACTTGCTGTTGTTCTGGGTTCACATTTCCAACAACAGCATGGATCCTTTCATCATCATGATTCCAAATAACAAGTGGCTTCCCCCCTTGTTTGCTCCATAAAGCAGAAAAGTCAAGTTCTCCACCAATATTTGAAACCCTCGGGCTATTACATGCCATACCGCCTCCAATAAAAGTCATATTTATTAATGCAGTATTAATATATGAACACTAAACCTAAGCTGAACAACTGTTAATCTTTCTTTAGATTTTGAGGTATGGCGATGTAAAGTCTTAATACTACTTCAACTGCCTCTCTAAAAAATCAGCTAACGAACGGTAAAGATGGTTTTGTACTTTCTCACCACGCATAGAATGCTTAGAACCAGGATAATCTATCATTTGAAATAGCTTACCTTCATCTTGCAACGCTTTATAAACACGAGTGCTGTTTTCGAATAACACATTATCGTCTGCCATGCCGTGATACATCAATAATCCAGATTGATAACCTTTTACGTAGGGCATAACACTACTGAGGTCGTACCCTTTTTTATTGGCAACCGGTGAACCTAAATAACGCTCAGTGTAATGGGTATCATATAAACGCCAATCGGTTACTGGCGCCCCTGAAATTGCCGCTTTAAAATAATCGGGCGCTTTAAACAAACTCATTAATGCCATGTAACCACCATAGCTGTGGCCATAAATCGCAATATTGCCCTCATCAACATAAGGTAAGCTACGTAAATAGTCGACACCCGTCTTTTGATCTGCCACTTCAACGTCACCTAAGTGATGATAAATAGCAAACTCAAATTGCGTGCCTCGGTGTGCACTACCACGATTATCCAGCTGGTAAACGATAAAGCCTTGTTGCAACAAATACTGAGTGAAATAATCTTTTGAACTCCAACTGTTGGTGACAAGCTGTGCATGAGGTCCACCATAAACACGAACAACGACTGGATATTTTTTATTTTTATCAAACGAAGTCGGTTTGAAAATACGGCTATATAAAGTTTGGCCGTCTTGTGCTTTGAGTTTTACGAATTCTGGCTGTTGCCACAAACCAGCATAATCAAATAACGGATGCCCTTTTGCGACTTTATTTTGCTCAACCCAGCTAATTAACTTGCCATTGGCATTATGCAAACTAACCTGCGGAGGTTGAGTCAAACTATTAAAGTAATCAAGGTAGATACTTTCGTTTTTGGCAAATACCGCATTATGCATACCATTTCGCTGGCTTAAGCGTTCAACTTTTCCGCCAGATAATGCCACTCGGTATAAATGACGCTCAATCGGTGTGTCTTTTCGCCCAGTGAAGTACACCCAACCGTTCTTCTCATCAATATGCTCAATGGCGTCAACCGCCCAATCGCCTTTGGTAAGTTGAGCTTTTAGTTTTCCATCTAAGCCATAAAGGTATAAATGCTGAAAACCATCACGCTCTGATGCCCAAATAAATGCCGCCTGATTTTTAAGAAAGCGCAGATCCTTATGTAAATTGATCCATGCTTTACTATTTTCTTCTACTAACAATTGCTCATTGCTTGCATCAGCATCAACCATTTTTAGCTTCAAAGTTTTTTGGTCACGACTTTGCCATTGAAATGATAGATATTTACTGCCTGGCAACCACTTTACTCGTGGTAAATAAATGTCTTGTTGTTTACCTAAATCAACCCATTTGGTCGTTTCATCTTCAATATTTACTATGCCCAAACCAATCTTAACGTTGGTTTTGCCCGCATACGGATAACGTTGCTTGGTTAATTTAATGCCATCGGCATAAATTTCGTTGCGGGTCACTAATTCAACGCCGGATTCATCAACACGAGTAAAAGCAATTTTGCTTTCATCATCTGACCACCAATAGCCTGTATAGCGCCCCATTTCTTCTTGAGCAACAAATTCAGCCATGCCATTTTTAATGGCTCCACCACCGTCTTTGGTTAATGCTGTCACTTTGTTGTTGGTTAAATCCAATACAAATAAATTTTGATCTCGCACGAATGACACATAACGTCCCTTAGGAGACAAACGCGCATCAGTAGCGAAACCTTCACCCACAGGTAATTCAGTCACCTTGTTTTTGGCCAATGAGTAGTAATACAATTTGCCAGAAGCTGGAATGAGGATCGCTTTGCCATCAGCAGACCAATCATATTCCATGATCCCTTGACCATAAATGCGCTGGCGCTCACGACGCGCTTTTTCTTCATCAGACAGCTCACCAGAAGCGAGTTTATCTGCATCAACTAAAATACTGGTTTTTCCTGTTGTTACATTTTGTTGCCACAAATCGTAAAAATTTTGGTTATCTGCGCGCCCAGCTAAATAAGTAACGCGACTGCCGTCAGGCGACAGCTGTAATCCACGCGGGCTTTTTCCAGCTAACGCAGGAGAAGCATTGAATCGTTCAATCGTAAGTGGTTTGCTGTTTCCTTCCATGGCACTCGCCTCTTTTGCTTGCAGTGGATGCGCTAACAACGCACCGCTCATCAGCGCGGCACTTACAAACGCAAATGAAATCTTATTTTTTATCATTATTTTTTTCCGAGTATTATTTTCGAGGATCACGACTTATTTAGTTTGTATTTTGCCAGATCAAGATGAAAAGCAACAATTATTCATCCATTTTTCACTTTATCTATAATCAATTCTCGCAACCATTTATGCCCTAAGTCTTTTTCATAGTGTTTATTCCAAAGTAAGAAAAATGCACCGGGAACCAAATCTAAGGGGATATCCAATACCTTCAGTCTATGGTTTTTGATCATATCTTTGACTTGTAAATAAGGTGCACAGAGTAATAAGTCGCTGCTTTCACATAAACGAATTGCCCCCTGAAAGTCGGGGATTTCAATGGCAATATTTCGTTCAATTTTTTGCTGTGCTAGCACTTCATCTAACAACCATTTACTGGTGCCACCACCAACAACTTGGATATGCCGATACTCAAGAAAGGAATCCAGATCCCAGTCTTTTTTGAACAAAGGGTGATCTTGTCGTGCTAAACAAACGGAATGATCTTGCTTGATTTCGGTGTAGCTCAATTCAGCGGCAACATGATTGACATGTAAACTTGAGCGTTCATCCCATTCTAAGCAAGTAATGCCGAAATCAAGTTCAGCCTTTATCAGCCTATCTATTGTTGTTCTATCCCAAGATTGAAATGTGATCTCTACATCGGGAGCAATATTCAGCACCTCAGGCATAAACTGGGCAATAACACTAGCATAAGCCAATTCGATCATATCAATTTTAAAACGTCGATGACTTTGAGAAGCATCAAATACGGTTGCTCGAGTAAGTTGCTCTATATCCAGCAGTAACGGCTTTAATTTTATCGCTAATTCGTTAGCTTTGGGCGTGGTGTTCAGCCTTCCTGACATTCTTACCAATAATGGATCATCAAACATAATACGTAATTTTGCTAAATGCTTACTCACGGCAGATTGGGTTAAATTCAAGTGTTTTGCCGCCTGAGTCACGTTTTTTTCTTCAAGCAAGATACTCAACACCCGCAATAAATTCAGATCAAAAGAATGGTTCATTACTATTCACCACTATTCCATTTAGGAATACTTAAATCAACTTTATTTCATTATTACTCATAAGCGATCCAACATACAATGAACGCATTGAAAATAGGAGAAAATATGAAAAAATCTAAGTTGCTTATGGTGTTAATACCAATGGTTATCTTTTGTCCGTTAGCCATTGATATTTTCCTCTCTGCATTACCTGTCATGGCACGTGATATGACCACTGATATTGCCACTATACAATGGACAGTGACCTTATTTATTTTAAGTATGGGTATTGGGCAACTGATTTTTGGGCCACTCTCCGATAGATTGGGTAGGCGACCTATCGCGTTATTTGGTATATTTACCTATGGTATCAGTGCATTTTTGATGTTTATAACAGAGCACTTTGAAATGCACCTGTTGCTAAGGTTTTTTCAAGGCTTAGGGGCTTGCTCTATCATGGTAACGGCTTTTGCCAGTGTTAGAGATAGATTAGATACCAAAACAAGCAGTGCTGTGTATAGCTATTTAAATGGTGCTATCTGCTGCATTCCCGCTTTAGCACCTGTACTGGGTTATTTTTTATCGAAGCATTTCGATTGGCACAGCACTTTTCTATTTATGGCAAGCTTTGCCTTGATTGCTGGCGTATTTGTTTTTTACAACTTTGATGAATCACTCCCTCGTGCCAACAGAACAAACTTACACTCATTATCCATTACTAACTTTACAAGTATCATCAGCAACCCGATGTTTTCATTTCATGCATTGCTTATCATGCTGACGATGGCAATCATCATTTCATACGTCAGCAGCGCTCCGTCATGGCTAATGGACAAGCTAGGGTTAGACCAACAAGCATTTACACTTTGGTTTAGTATTAATGCCGCCATTAATATTTTCGCTTGTATCACGGCTCCCTCATTTATCACCCGTTTTGGAATTAAACGGATAATGGAATTTGAGATGTGGTTATTGATCTCTGCGAGCGTGATTTTGTTTGTTCAACCACAGCAGACTTCGGACACCAACTATATGTTGCCTGTGATGATTTGCTCACTTGGCTTTTCTTTACTCATGGGAGTTGCAACAGGTCAAGCACTATCTCCCTTTAAAAATAATGCAGGAACAGCATCTGCCTTACTTGGTTTCATTCAAATGAGCGGAGCGTCAGCATTGGTTATGTTGCTACAATGGCTCAATTTAAACGCGATTCAACAACTGCAATTGCTAACAACATCGATCCTGTTCATCTATATTCTCTGGAAGTTACCAAAGTACAACGTCAAACTTACGTTGAATTAGGGAACTCTTAATTTATCACTTTTTAGAGTGCAAAAAATGCTATTTAGCTTAAGTTACTGTAAGATCTGTCAGCAAAATTTCTCCTCTCGCGCTTAAGGACAGAAGATGCAAACCTTTTCAGAATATCTTGCCCAGTCTGATATTGATAATAACTTACGCCAGTTACTTAGCACTCTCGCTAAAACCTCTCAAGAGATCAGTCATGCCGTTCAGCATGGCGCACTTGCAGGTGTTTTAGGCGAAACAGAGCAACAAAATGTTCAA
The DNA here is from genome assembly GCA_049608225.1 of Parashewanella sp. Classification (GTDB taxonomy): domain Bacteria; phylum Pseudomonadota; class Gammaproteobacteria; order Enterobacterales; family Shewanellaceae; genus Parashewanella. Next base: position 4,355 of record JBMYXI010000018.1, on the reverse strand, counting down.
GGTGAGACCCAGAAAAAATTAGACATCATTACCAACGATATGCTTAAAGATGCACTTCAAGTTGACGGCACAGTGAAAGGTTTAGCCTCTGAAGAGGAAGATGACGTTGTTAAGGTAAATGATAACGGCCAGTTCTTGGTTTGTTTCGATCCGCTTGATGGTTCATCAAACATCGATATTAATTCATTAGTAGGTACTATTTTCTCTGTACTGCCTGCTCAAGAAGGTGAACTTACAGAGCAGAGCTTCTTGCAATCTGGTCGTCAGCAAGTGGCTGCGGGTTATGTACTTTATGGTCCATCAACCATGATGGCGTTAACCACGGGGAATGGTGTTCAATTTTTCACATTACACCCTGAGACTAATGAGTTTGTTATAACCAATAATAAGGTTGAAATCCCTGCTGATACCAAAGAGTTTGCCATAAATATGTCCAACCAGCGTTTTTGGCAACCAGCAATGCAAGCTTACATTGCTGACTTAATTAAAGGTGATACAGGCGTTCGAAATAAAAACTTTAACATGCGTTGGATTGCGGCCATGGTCGGTGATGTGCACCGAGTTTTATCCCGTGGCGGTATTTTTACCTACCCAAGCGACAACAAAAATCCAAACAAGCCATTTAAATTGCGTTTAATGTACGAAGCGAATCCGATGGCTTTTTTGGTTGAACAAGCAAATGGTAAAGCATCGACAGGTTATGAAGACATTATGGACATTCAACCACAGCATATTCATCAACGAGTGGCGGTGGTGCTAGGTAGTGCCAATGAAGTGGATATATGTCTGAATTACCATAGCTAAAGTATCATCTCGACAAACGAGAGTTGATCAGAATATGAGAACTAAAGGCACTGGCACGACAGCCTATTTCGGGTCTTGCTAGTGTTTTACTCGCATCAATTCCTTTAGCGAATTGTTTATACATTTCATCCGTTGATTTTTTTAAATGAATAACGATTGATGTCACCCACCTAAATTCGGCTTCTCTCTCTTTTTTAGAAAGGTTTTGGTAACCTTCTAGCTGCCGTACATACTCTTTAAGCTGAGTTAATGCTTTTAAACGCCATTCAACCATGACCTGAAAATTTGATGGACTGCGAGCCATTAACTTAAGCTGTCTTTTGTTTAAAAATCTTAAACCAACGAAAGGTGCACCTCGCCTTAATCCTGCAACTCGGTAACCTCCCTCTTTCTCTGAGATTAACTTAACCCTTTTAAGTTTTGCTTCAGCACAAAGATGAGGTGCTGGCTCAAAGACATCGCAGCACGCACTCACTTCACATTGAGTAACGTCTTTTTTTACATCATTGGCGGTGGCAAACGCAATTCTAAAATTTGACAGCAATGAAACTGAATTATCATCAACAGGATCGATATTCGCTTGTAGCAAAATAGAACCAAAGTAATCCGTTACATTAATATGTAATTTACTTCTCATTTCAGGCTGCATTAAAGATTGCAATTTCATTAGTGCACTTGCACATTTCAGGCCCATATCAACAGAGGCTTCTTCTCCGTTAGGTGCGCTAGCAACTGCTTTTTGGCATTGATACAAATAAAATAAACATTCACATGCATCCCTTTTTGCTGAACCACAAAAAAAATCTTTTACATGATCCAAGAACCCCATATGAATTGCTTCATTTACAGTTCGAGCCTCTTTTATTCTCTCTATTCTTTCTGGACTAATCAGACGTTGAGGAAGCAGCGAATGTGAAACTGCACAAGCACCATTCATTTTCCCCTCCCATTTTACTAAGCTATCCATACTTAGTAGACAGCTAAAAACAGTAAAATGCCAACAACTAAACAATAATTAATTTTGAAAGCAAGTCAGTACGTTACCCCCACCATTTACTAGACTTACTAGACTTACTAGAATTACTAGGCTTCTGTGCAAAACTAACAGGTTGAACTGTTCCCGTTGTCATAAATTGAGTTAATTGCTTTTGATATACTCTTTCTGTCATAAGTTTTAATTCTTTGACGACAGAATTGAGCCCTGAAAAAGAGCCTAATAACCATTTTTGTGAGTCCGTTTCTTCTTTTAAAATAACGGCTACATAATATTTAAATGTCGCCATTGCTTTGATCCGCCAAGCAACCAGAGCTCTAAATTTTTCTTGTTCATCTACTAACTCTGTTTTTTGACTGTCACTTAATGAATCAAGTTGTAGCCATTTAACAACTTCAGGTTTCACTCCTTGAACATGCAAATCATTGCCTCGCCACTGAATGACAGCCTCTTTCAATCTATCCTCCACGGGCATTGAGTCTAATTCTTTAGAGAAAGAGCGACACTCTCGAGTCAATAAAGTATCCTTATCTTCCTCAACTTGGCTAACAGTTAAAAAAGGCAAAGAAAGCTTAGGAGACATCACTTGCTCTCGACCAAAAAGGGATACGCCTAACCTTGTTTCGCATCGACCATTTTTGCTATTACGAGAAATGGTTATCTCACTATTTTGATCTAGACAACCCAGTAGGTTTAGCCTGATTAAATTATTCAAACAGGCAAAAAGACGATCCTTATCTGGTACAGTGGAAGCCGCCTTGAAAGGAAGAGCATCCCTACTTCTTACGCCGCTTTTAATAGGGATTGGCTGAGAAACTTCATCCAGCTCCATATAAGCATAAAGCTCATAAAACCGTTTGCACACTTCCGCTTTATCAGAGGCTCGATAACAATTCCTTACACATCGCCAAATGTCCTCTTCGATTTGACTGTTCATACCATCTGAGCACTGAATTTTTGACATTAACTTCATTAAAAACTGAAGCATTTGTTCATGAACACTTGGAGCCTCATCATCAAGATCATCCTTCAAATAGCAAGGGGAGCAATTCGTTGCTACTAACATTTCATTCATCACTTATTATTTCATTACTAACATCCAGTAGGCTGCAAGTTTTATCAGATAAAAGAGATAAATAGAACAAAGTACAGATTATTTATTATTCATATTTGATACAAAAAAAGGCCGCTGACATGCGACCTTTTTCGATAAAAGCTGTTAACGTTTTATTGTTGATGCTTTTTTTCCGTTTGATCGACAATAGTTACAACCGCTGAGTCACCGACGACATTACTTGAGGTAACAAACATATCAATCACACGATCAATGGCTGCCACAATCGCAAAGGCTTCGATGGGTAAACCTGTTTGGTGAATAAGCACACCAATCATCACCATTCCACCACCAGGTACGCCGCCTGCGCCAACTGACAATAGAAAAATACTGAATACTAATGCAGGAATTTGTTCGGCGGTAAACGGCGTACCGAACGCATTCGCAACAAAGAAAATCGCGATAGTGATATAAATTGAAACGCCGCCCATGTTCATAGTTGCACCAAGCGGTACACCAAAGCCAGCAACTGCACGATTAACACCAAGCTTTTCTGTTAGTGTGCGCATAGTGACAGGAATGGTTGCATTAGAACTGGCGGTTGAAAGTGAAAACAGCACTTGTTCACGAGTTTTTTCACGGAAGACACTGGCTTTAATTGGGGTAAATAAGCTCACAGCAAAAGGATAAACGACAAATATCCAAGTAATTAATAATGCTAAAATTAATATAATATATTGTGCAACACTGAATACCGCATCACTGTCTAAAGTTGCGGAGAGTTTAAACATCAAAGCAAACACACCAATCGGCGCTAATGACATGACCACCGAAATCAGTTTCATCATAATTTTATTAGCTGTTTGAAACCCTGAAATCGTTGATTTCATCGAGTCTCCCATCGACTTAATCACGCCCCCAACCAGCAATGCCATGAAAATAATTTGCAGCATATTGCCATCTAAAAACGCTTGCACAGGATTTCTAGGAATAATGCTCACGATTAAATTCGAAATGTTAGGTAACTCGGTTGCCGTAATCGCAACATCCGCAGTGCTGCTCATATCTACGCCAGTACCTGGTTGAAAAACTAATGCGACCACTAACGCAGCGCTGATAGCAACTAAGGTATTAATAATATAGAAACTGAAGGTTTTGCCACCTAAACGGCCAAAACTCTTTAAATCAGGCAATTCACACACACCACAAACAATGCTGACAAAAACTAATGGTACCACCAACATCATGATCATATTGACAAACATTTTGCCAACACCACCAAAGAGACCGACCAAAGACTCAGAGAAAAATGCAACGTCCGTCAAGAAATATTGCACGATTGTTCCAAGGAGCAACCCCAAAAATAAACCAAGAAAAATCTTGGTTGAAAGCGACTTCATCATTTTTAGTTACCTAAAATTTGTTATTTATTATTAGGGCGTGTTGATCTTTCGTGATTATTTTTGCAGCGATAAATTGGTTATCTTATGCAAGGCAGAGTTT
>JBMYXI010000017.1:0-51314 GCA_049608225.1 Parashewanella sp. | reverse complement strand
CAGAACCTGCTGGGAATGAAATACCTAATGGGAAACGAGTATGCGAGTCACCACCCGTACCTACCGTATCAGGCAAAAGCATACGGTTTAACCAAGAGTGAATCACACCATCACCTGGACGAAGTGATACACCGCCACGGTTCATGATGAAGTCAGGTAGAGTGTGGTGAGTGTTCACATCAACTGGCTTAGGGTAAGCCGATGTATGACAGAACGACTGCATAGTTAGGTCGGCACTGAAACCAAGACAGGCTAAGTCTTTTAGCTCGTCACGCGTCATAGGACCTGTAGTGTCTTGAGAACCTACAGAAGTCATCTTAGGCTCACAGTATTGACCAGGGCGAACACCAGTCACGCCACAGGCTTTACCAACCATCTTCTGGGCAAGGGTATAACCTTTACCAGTATCAGCTACGTCTTGAGGACGAACAAATACGTCAGATGCCTCAAGACCTAGAGTTTCACGAGCACGATCAGTAAGGCCACGACCGATGATCAGTGGAATACGACCGCCAGCGCGAACTTCATCAAGCAGTACGTCTGTTTTTAGAGCAAACTCAGAAATCACTTCATCAGAGTCGTGACGACAAACTTTACCTTGGTATGGGTAAACATCAATCACATCACCCATGTCCATTTTGCTCACGTCTAGCTCAATTGGTAGCGCGCCTGCATCTTCCATGGTATTGAAGAAGATAGGAGCAATCTTACCACCGAAGCAGAAACCACCAGCACGTTTGTTTGGTACGTTAGGGATATCATCACCCATGAACCAAAGTACAGAGTTAGTCGCAGACTTACGAGAAGAACCCGTACCAACAACGTCACCCACATATACTAATGGAAAACCTTCTTGTTTCATGGCTTCAATCTTTTTGATCGGACCAATGACGCCTGCCTCATCAGGCTCAATACCTTCACGGGCGTTTTTAAGCATAGCTAACGCGTGAACAGGAATATCTGGACGCGACCATGCGTCTGGCGCTGGAGATAAATCATCCGTGTTGGTTTCACCGAGTACTTTAAATACGCGTAGGCTGATTTTTTCATCCAGTTTTGGTTTAGAGGTGAACCATTCTGCGTTTGCCCATGATTCAACCACTTGCTTAGCGAAAGCATTACCTGCTTCCATTTTTTCAACCACATCGTGGTACGCGTCAAACATCAATAGCGTGTGAGAAAGCGCTGTTACGGCCAGTGGTGCTAGCTCTTCATTGTCTAACTGAGCGATCAAAGGCTCGATATTGTAACCACCTTGCATAGTACCAAGCAGTTTGATCGCATGTGCGCGAGAAATAATTGGTGAAGTGACGTCGCCTTTCGCTAATGCATCAAGGAAACCAGCTTTCACATAGGCCGCTTCGTCAACACCCGGTGGAATACGGTTTTCAAACAGATCTAAAATAAATTCTTGCTCGCCTTCAGGTGGATTTTTTACCAACTCAACCAGCTCGGCAACCTGCTTAGCGTCCAATGGCCTAGGGACTACGCCCTCTGCAGCACGCTCTTCGACGTGTTTACGATATGCTTCTAGCACGGCAACGTTCCTCTTTATTTGCTCTTTTACAACGGCATTCACTTTTATACACGTGATATAGAAGTTTCGTGCTCGTCAAACTCAAACTCTTTTTTGGGCGGATAGTATACTACAGCTTTATAAAAGTATGAATCAGCTCACACTCTAAGTTGCTGTGAAAAAGTGGTTAAAAATATTGCCATACGTATAATCAAGCCTATATTTCCACTATTCTTAATAGATAAAGGTTAACGATGAAAATGAAATCTATACGCGCCGTTATCTTCGATATGGATGGCGTATTAGTGGATTCAGAACCCGTGTGGCAACAGGCAGAGTTAAACATTCTACAACCATTGGGAGTGCCGATCACTCATGCTGATACTTTGCTGACAACGGGGCTACGTGTCGATGAACTGGTGCAATATTGGTATCGAAGTCATCCTTGGGACAACTACGATAATCAACAAACCTCTAACGATATAATTGAGGCTGTCATTACCTTTATTAAGGCAAACGCGAAGCCAATGCAAGGCGTCATAGAGGCACTAACAGCTTGTAAAAGTCACAATCTAAAAATTGGCTTGGCCACTTCATCTTCGATGAATATTGTGAATGCGGTATTAACTAAATTAAATATTGCTCATTATTTCGATAAAATACATTCTGCTGAACATTTGCCATATGGCAAACCTCATCCCGAAGTGTATTTAAATTGCGCGACCGATTTAGGTGTGCAGCCACGTCAATGCCTTGCCATTGAAGACTCTTTTAATGGACTTATCGCTGCTCGCGCTGCCAATATGCAAACCTTAGCAATCCCGCCACAAGAATTACAACATCAAGATAGGTGGGTTATTGCTCATCACAATGCAAGCAATTTAACTGAACTACCACAAATAATCAGTTCAATATGACAACGTGAATATGATTCAGTGTAATAAGAAGAGTGTCGCCAAACCAAGAAATGCGAATAGACCGATAATATCAGTAACGGTTGTCAAAAGCATTCCACCCGCTAGCGCAGGATCGATATTGATTTTTTTCAATAGCAGCGGAATGCCAGCTCCCGCTAAGCCAGCCACAGTAAGGTTGATCAACATAGCAGCAGCAACCAACATACTTAACGTAACATTGCCTTTCCAAAGCCAAACAGCAGCAAATACAATTGCTGACCAAATTAAACCGTTTAAAAAGCCAATGGCAACTTCCTTACCCACTAGCCATTTCGAATTACTTTGACCAATATGCCCAAGCGCAATACCGCGTATTACTAACGCCAAGGTTTGATTGCCTGCGACGCCACCCATACTCGGTACTATGGTCATTAAAATTGCTAAGGTAGCAATATGCTCGATTGTGCCTTCAAACATATTACTCACAGAAGCAGCAAGAAACGCCGAAAATAAATTGATCACTAACCACATAGAACGACGTAAGGTACTTTTAACCACTGGACCGAAAGTATCGGCATCATCCTCAAGACCTGCCATCCCCATCATTGAATGCTCAGCATCTTCACGAATAATATCGACCACATCGTCAATGGTAATACGTCCGACTAACTTACCATGATCATCGATGACTGGCGCTGATAGCAAATCATGGCGTTCGAATAACTGCGCCACATCGGTATCTTTCATATCAACACCAATGCCGTCTAATTCGTTATTCATAACCGTGTCGACGGACAAGCTTGGATCGCAAGTTAACAGCTCAGTCAAGGCGATTCCACCGAGAAATTTATCATCGCGATCGACCACGTAAAGAGTATCTGTCGCTTCAGGCAAACTCCCTCGACTACGAAGATAACGTAAAACTACATCAATATTGACATCAGGTCGTAACGTCACAGTATCGGTATTCATGATACTGCCAGCGGTATCTTCTGGGTAGGATAGAGCTTGCTCAACGCGGTGACGATCTTGACTGCTCATAGACTGCAGCACTTGCTGATAAATACTATCTGGTAAGCTTCTTAAGACATAAGCTAAGTCATCGGTATCCATGCCAGCAGTCGCTTTCGCAACTTTTTCTGGTGTCATCGATAACAATAATGAATCTTTAAGATCTTCACCGAGATCTTCTAAAATCTGTCCTTGCTGAGTTTGATCGATTAACTGCCATAAGATCTCACGGGTTTTGGGTGGCGAAGATTCCAGCATTAAAGCGATGTCGGATGCCGTCATTTCATGCAGCATATGCCGAACATGAACGAACATACCACTTGTCAGCGCTTCATTAAGCTGATTCAAGCGTTGTTCAGTCATTTCATTGTCCAGCATTTCTAACGGCATCAACACACCTTTTACATATAACTAGAAATATAGAAATAAAAATCAAGATAAGTATTTACGGATAAATGCCTTGTCTAAATGGCAGTTAATTCTCGCTGAAATCCTGCATCTTCAGGTATTACGAGTCTATATTAATTATGTGTGATTAGCTGGCTTCGTCAAACCTATCGTCAATCAATTTGCAAACAGCTTCTAAGGCTTGCTGAGCATCATTACCTTCTGAAATGACTTTGATGGATTTCCCCATACCAGTTTCCAGCATTAACAAGCCTAATACGCTTGATGCTGAAGCTGTTTTTTCTTCATTTTCGAGAGTGACTTTGGCATCAAAGGTCGACGCCAGTACTGCCAGTTTTGTTGCTGCACGAGCGTGCAGCCCTAATTTATTGCAGATAGTAACTTGGCGCTCAAGTCGCATCATTGGCAAACTCTCTGTGGTTGACCTTAACATTATGCTTGCTGCCAGCCCGCAAATGTTTCGCCACCTGTTCCGCAATAAATACTGAGCGATGTTGACCACCAGTACAGCCAATAGCAATGGTTAAATAACTGCGATTGTTACGCTCTAGCTGAGGCAACCAAGTATCGAATAAATTACTTATTTGCCAAACAAACTTGTTTACCACAGGTTGTTGCTGCAGAAACTCTTGTACTGGCTGATCAAGTCCCGTCAGTGGACGTAAATCCGGTTCCCAATGTGGATTTGGTAAAAAACGAACATCAAACATAAAGTCAGCATCGTTAGGCATACCATGTTTAAAGCCAAAAGACTCAACATTAATAACAAGCTCTTTATCCACTCGTCCCAACAACACTTCCCTAACCTTATCGCTCAATTGATAAATATTGAGGTTAGAGGTATCAATGAAGTGATCGACCATTTTTGCCATTGGCTCCAACAGCTCACCTTCCAGATTAATCGCCTCTGATAAGGTCATATCATTTTTCGACAGCGGGTGTAATCGACGGGTTTCACTATAACGTTTTAACAGAACGTCGTTAGATGAGCTCAAATAAAAGCTGGTAATTTGCAGATGATTGAGTTTTTCTAGTTGCTGCTCAAGCACTTTGTCTTGCTCTGGCATATTACGAACATCAATACTGATCGCCACTAATTCATTGCCTGGTGTCAGTTCATGAATTAGATCACCCAGTAATGGCACCGGAAGGTTATCAACACAATAGTAGCCCAGATCTTCGAGAACCCTTAATATTACCGACTTCCCTGAGCCACTTCGCCCTGATACTATGACTAGCTTCATGCTGTAAGTACCTGATACAGTTCTTTTTCGTCATTGATACGACGCAACTGCTTCAGTGTTTGCTTATCACTGAGCTTTTCTGCCATTGCCGATAATGTGCTTAAATGCTGCTGACATTGATCAGCAGGAACCAGCAAAGCGAACAGTATATCAACCGGTTGCTTATCTATAGCCTCAAAAGTAACAGGCTGTTCACACTTAATAAACACCGCAATCGGTTTATCTATATTATCTAAACGCCCATGTGGGATCGCAATCCCATTACCAATACCAGTACTGCCCATTTTTTCACGACTTAACAAGCTTTCAAAAATTTCTTGTGCTGATAAATCTGGGTATTGAGTGGCAACCACATCGGCGATTAACTCCAGTACCTTTTTTTTACTGCCTGGCGTTGCACATGTGGTGCACTCAGGTTTGAGAACGATGTCTAATTCCATCTCAGTGTCTAATCATTTTTTCTTTGTGTTTGATCACCTGACGATCCAGCTTATCAATTAAGGTATCGATGGCTGCATACATGTCAGCATGTTGTGACCGAGCGAAGGCTTCTTTGCCATTTAATACTAATCTGGCTTCAGCCGTTTGATTCGATTTTTCTATATTTAAAACAACCCGCACATTATTGATCTGTTCAAAATGTCGTTCAAGCTTTGAGAATTTACTTTGCACATAATCTTTGATTGATTCAGTAACTTCAACTTTGTGTCCAGTGATCTTTATTCGCATATCCGTTGCCTCCAAGAATTATCATGAACCAAATTTTTCAAAACTGAAATGCTTTAAAATAACTATAGCATTTTTCGCTGATTTGATGGCGGGATCATCATCGCTTCTCGGTATTTAGCAATGGTACGCCTTGCGACATTAATTCCCTGCTCAACCAGCAATTGAGCAATTTTATTGTCACTTAATGGTTTCTTCTGATTTTCTTCAGCGATTATTTTTTTGATCAATGCGCGAATGGCTGTTGAAGAACATTCACCGCCATCATCCGTGCCGACATGACTTGAAAAGAAATATTTAAGCTCAAAAATGCCTCGTGGCGTATGCATATATTTTTGAGTAGTTACCCTCGAAATTGTGGACTCATGCATTTCAATTTCTTCTGCTACATCATTTAGCACCATAGCTTTCATCGCTTCGGGGCCGTATTCAAAAAAGCCTTGTTGGTTTTTTACGATGCTATTACAGACTTTCATTAACGTTTCATTACGACTTTCTAAGCTTTTAATAAACCACTTAGCTTCTTGTAAATTACCACGAATGAATTGTTTATCATCGCTATTTCTATTGCCTTTTGCCATTGCCGCATATTGCTGATTTACATTCAATTTAGGCATGGTATTAGGGTTTAATTCAACCGTCCAACGGCCTTTTTTCTTCGAAACTGACACATCTGGGATGACATATTCTTCTTCACTTTGACCATAAGATAAGCCTGGTCTTGGATCGAGACTTTGTATTAACGCGATCGCTTCTTTAAGCTGCGCTTCTTTGAATTTGGTTTTTTTCATTAACGTTCGAAAGTCACGAACCGCAATTAATGATAAATATTCTTTCACCAATACCTTAGCTTCATTGATAAAAGGTGTTTGCTCACTCATTTGTGCCAATTGAATATGCAAACACTCACTGACATCACGTGCCGCTACACCAATAGGATCAAAATGCTGCACTCGTTTTAAAACCGCTTCGACTTCATCCAGCTCGATGTCATCATCGTGCATTGCGATCAGAATGTCATCAGTGGACTGGGTGAGATAGCCTCGTTCGTCGATGGCTTCAATTATGGCGGTCGCAATAGCAGAATCAGTTTCGGAAAAAGGTGTGAGGTTTTTTTGCCATTCGAGGTGTTCAAATAATCCGTGGCTAGTTTGCCCTTGAAACACATTGTCATCATCGGGCATCGCAGCACCAGTGCTGGTATTGGGCGCGGCGCTATATACATCATCCCATGTGCTGTCGACGGGCAATTCGTCTGGCATCGACTCTTGAGTCATAGCTTCTGACGTTTCCAATGCAGCGGCTTCAACAGGCGCAGTTTCAACGGCCGACTCTGGCGTCAACTCTGCCTGCTCAACCTTTTCTTTCAGAGATTCTAGGCTTTCGAGCTGTTCTTCTTCCAGCTCCAACAATGGATTTGATTCAAGCGCTTGTTGGATTTCTTGCTGAAGTTCTAATGACGACAGCTGCAATAAACGAATAGCCTGTTGCAACTGGGGCGTCATGGTAAGCTGTTGACCAAGCCTAAGCTGGAGTGACGCTTTCATGTTACCGCAATTCCTTTGTTGTTGTTCTTATCGCTGTTGGCTTCATGCCATTACTATAACGTGAATTGTTCACCTAAGTACACTGCACGTACTTGCTGGTTATCTAGAATTTCAGATGGCGTGCCTTCAGCGATTAAATCACCATGACTAACAATATACGCTCGTTCACACACGTCTAAGGTTTCACGAACATTATGATCAGTTATCAACACGCCTAGTCCGCGTTCTTTTAGTTGTTCGATGATTTTTTTAATATCGATAACGGAAATAGGGTCTACACCAGCAAACGGCTCATCTAATAAGATAAACTGTGGATTAGCTGCCAGTGCCCGAGCAATCTCAACTCGACGACGCTCTCCACCCGACAAAGACATGCCTAAGTTGTCACGAATATGGACAATATGAAACTCTTCTAACAAATGCTCTAACTGTTCTTCTCGTTGCGCTTTCGTTAGCTCTTTTCGAGTTTGTAAAACTGCCATGATATTGTCATAAACAGAAAGCTTTCTGAAAATACTGGCTTCTTGAGGCAGGTAACCAATGCCTTTTCGCGCTCGAAGATGCATTGGGTCAAGAGTAAGATCATCATTGTCAATGTAGATCTCGCCTTTATCACTTTTCACTAGGCCAACAACCATATAAAAAGTCGTCGTTTTACCCGCACCGTTGGGTCCAAGTAAACCGACAATTTGCCCTGTTTTAACCGACAAACTGACGTCTTTGACAACTTGACGACTTTTATAGCTTTTCGCGAGGTGTTTGGCTGTGAGTGTTTTTTCCATTATGACTTGCTCTTATCGGCTTTGCTTTTCATATCTGAATTTGGTTTTTCCGACTTATCTTTTTTTAATTTATCTTGATAGGTGTCTGCTGGAATAATGGTTTTAACGCGATCGGTGCCATTCCCAGAGCTATCCGCTGATACATGCTGGTTCTCAATGTTATAGCGAATGGTTTCGGCTTTCATTTTGTTGCCACCCACATCCAATTCAGCATTACCTTTTAACACTAAGGTACCGGATTTTTTATCATAGCGAATTTGTTTAGCACTGGCTTTACCTGGCTCGCCCGTATCTAAAATCTGAAAAAAGGTTGCGGGACTGCCGGTTGCGTTAAAGATTTTATTACCACTGGCTTTGTCAGAAAATGCACTGAGTCTCTCGGCAGTGATTTTTATGGTGCCTTGAGTAACAATTACGTCACCATAATAATTGAGCTGATTATTTTTAAGGCTGCCGTCCCAGCTATTTGCGCTAATATCAACGTCTTTGGTTAAATCTTCTGTTTTTGCCATCACTGGCGCACTGAGTAAACAACATAACAGCGGTAAAAATATTTTATTTAGCTTCATAAGTTCCTGATACCTGACTTTTCAAGCGTATGATCTCGGCTTCTTTATCTGCGAACAAACCTGTGCCTTGACTGTGAAATCCATGACCTTTGATGTATACCTTATCATCAGAGGTTAAAATATTGGTAGTGAGATCCATTTTAAGTGAATCGGTATGAACACTTTGTAGTGGTTCTTGCTTATCGACTGCTTTTAGTACCACCCCACCTGTTAACACTACTTGAGATTGCTCTTTAGTAAGCAGACCTTGTTGGGCTTCTACTCGCCAAGGAGTCGCATCATTATCGCCAAACAATACATAAACTGGCTTAGCGAACAAGGTGATATCTTTATTTTGATAATGCTCCATATGCTCAGCAGTTACGCGACTGCTCAGCTTGCCTTTTTTATCGAATTCCAGACTGTTGAGATTAGTAGCCACATAATCAGGTATTTCTTCCGTTGAAACATGTTGAGCTTGCTGTCCTTGCTTAACCTGTACCTGCCAGTATAAAAACAGCGCTGTACTAAAAAACAAGATAATGGCCAGCGTAACTCGATTCATATGCTCATGCCCTGTGCTGATTCAAATAAACCTTGGCTTTGTAAAATAAGATCAGACAATTCACGCACCGCGCCATGACCGCCATTCATATAAGTAACGAAATCTACATGTTGACGAACATAAGGATGACCATCTGCCACACTTACCGATAAACCGACTTGTTGCATGACAGGCAAGTCCACCATATCATCACCGATATAGGCGACTTGATCAGCCGTTAATGCCAATTCATTTAGCATTTCAGAAAATGGCAGTAATTTGTCATCCACGCCTTGATAAATACGATAAACACCCAGTGCAGTCATACGATTTTCAAGTAATTGTGATTTTCGCCCAGTAATGATGGCTAATTCAAAACCAGCATTTAATAATGAACGCACGCCAAAGCCATCACGAGTATGAAAAGCTTTCACTTCTTCGCCACTATTACTCAAATAGATGCGACCATCGGAAAACACGCCGTCAACATCGAAAATAATTAGCTTTATTTGTGCAGCCTTTTGCCAGATAGTATCGCTGACTGGCCCATATAACCCTTTTGGCATCGATTTCATTACCTTTAAATTACGCCCGACTTAACCATATCCAGCATATTCAACGCACCGACTGGACATTTTGCGTCATCCACAACAATCAGTCCATTAATGTTTTTCTGATCCATTATTTCAAGTGCTTCAGCAGCCAAGATATTTTGTTCGGTCGTGATACAGTTTGCCGTCATTACTTCAGAGATTTTAGTGGTACGTAAGTTCACCTCGGCATCAATGACTCGTCGTAAATCACCGTCGGTGAACACGCCTAGTAATTGATTGTTACTATCAACAATTGCCGCCATACCTAAGCCTTTTTTCGATATTTCGTATAGTGCTTCGGTAATTAACGTATCTTGATGGACTAACGGCAACTGCTCACCTTTGTGCATCACATCGCCTACTTTAAGCAGTAATTTACGCCCTAAGCTGCCACCTGGGTGAGATAAAGCAAAATCATCTTTGGTAAAACCGCGCGCTTGCAATAAAGCAACCGCTAACGCATCACCCATAACTAGCGTTGCAGTGGTACTTGACGTTGGCGCTAAACCAAGTGGACAAGCTTCTTCAGGCACTTCAATACATAAATGAATTTTCGATAATTGCGCCATGGATGATTTTGGTACCCCAGTGATAGTCACAAAGGGCACGCCCATGCGTTTGATAACAGGTACAAGGGTTAAAATTTCTGAAGATTCGCCCGAGTTTGAAATCGCGATCACCACATCATTTTTCGATAATACGCCCAAATCACCATGACTTGCTTCACCGGGGTGAACGAAAACCGAAGGCGTACCAGTGCTTGCAAGTGTGGCCGCAATTTTATTGCCAATATGACCTGATTTACCCATGCCCATGACAATCACTTTGCCTGTACATTGCAAAATAATGTCACATACCGCCGAAAACTCATCAGAATTTACATATTGATACAAATTATCCAGCGCAGCTTTTTCAATATCTATAACCTTGCTACCCCATTGCTTTAATTGAGTGTTTTCGACCATGAATATCTCTTCGAGCAAATAAAAATAAACAGCATTTTCGCTGGTATTGACATAAATTGAAAGTATCCATTTGAAATTCAGATATCAAACAGTAGATTTTGTGGTAGCAAGTTTTATATCTAATACAATTAAAGAAGCAGTTTCCATGAATTTATTGGTCTGTCGATTTGCGCAATTGTTCACTATTACTTCACACGACAACGTTGATAGTCGGTCTACGAATACTCGTTGAAATCAAGCATCTTCATTGATAACGGGTATACATTTACGTACAATTGATCTTTTGTTCGCTGTCGCGAAAATCATCGTTATTAAGGACTCAGCATGACAGGGCAACCTAAAACGCTTGTGGAAGTTCAAAATATGAGCTTCCGTCGCGGTTCGAGAGCGATTTTTGATAATATCAATCTCTCTATCCCGACAGGTAAAGTCACCGCGATAATGGGTCCAAGTGGCATAGGTAAAACTACGCTGTTGAAGCTGATTGGCGGTCAACTAACGCCCGATTCAGGCAAGGTACTTTTCGACGGTAATGACTTACATCAAGTCAGTCGTAACGACTTATTTGAGCTCAGACAAAGAATGAGCATGTTATTCCAAAGTGGCGCACTGTTTACTGATTTGAATGTTACCGAAAATGTCGCTTTCGCTTTAAGAGAACACTCAGGATTACCTGAAAGCTTGATCCAAAAAATTGTAGCAATGAAACTTGAAGCCGTTGGTCTTCGTGGTGCAGGTAAGCTCATGCCAAATGAGTTATCAGGTGGCATGCAACGCCGAGCAGCATTAGCGCGCGCTATTGCTCTGGAGCCAGAACTGATCATGTATGATGAGCCATTCGCAGGCCAAGATCCAATTGCCATGGGAATGTTGGTTAAATTAATTAAAGAGTTATCTCAATCATTAAACCTTACGTCGATTGTCGTGTCTCATGATGTAACTGAAGTATTAAGTATTGCTGATTATGTATACGTGGTTGCCGATAAAACTGTGATTGCACAAGGTACACCGGCAGAATTGAAACTCTCTGATAATCCACAATTAAAGCAATTTATCGGCGGTGAACCTGATGGCCCAGTGCCGTTTCACTTTCCCGCCTCTGATTATAAAAAGGAGCTAATGGGTGAACTTGATTGATACCATTGGCGCATTTGGACGAAACGCACTAAACATTATTGGCGGCTTTGGTAGAGCAGGATTAATGTTATGGGGCGCAATCTTTCATTTGCCTCGGTTTAAAAAAGGCTTACCGTTATTGGTGAAGCAACTGTATGTGGTCGGTGTACAATCTTTTGTGATCATCACCATATCAGGTTTATTCATCGGCATGGTTTTAGCCTTACAAGGTTATACTTTATTGGTGGATTTCAGCGCAGAACTGAAACTTGGCCCTATGGTCGCACTCAGTTTATTACGCGAACTGGGGCCTGTTGTCACGGCTTTATTGTTCGCAGGACGCGCAGGCTCTGCATTAACCGCTGAAATTGGCTTAATGAAAAGTACCGAGCAGCTCGCCAGCCTTGAAATGATGGCCATTGACCCGCTTAGACAAGTCATCGCCCCACGTTTTTGGGCGGGCGTTATAAGCATGCCATTACTGGCATTGATTTTTTCAGCCGTTGGTATTTATGGTGGGCATCTCGTTGGCGTTGAATGGAAAGGCATTGATAGCGGCGCGTTTTGGTCGATTTTGCAATCGTCAGTAGAATGGCGACAAGATATCGTTAATTGCTTGATCAAAAGTAGCGTCTTTGCCGTAGTGGTGACATGGATAGCACTGTATCGAGGCTACCAAGTGGTCCCGAACCCAGAAGGTATTAGCCGTGCAACCACACAAACTGTGGTACAAGCCAGTTTAGCCGTTTTGGCACTCGACTTTTTATTAACAGCGTTGATGTTTAGTTAACGTAACATGGATAGAACAACTCTTGGTAAGCATATATGTTGACTCGTAAAATTGAATTTTTAGTAGGATTATTTTTATTAGCTGGTTTAGGCGCTTTTTTAGTGTTGGTATTTAATGTTGCTAATATCAAGGTAAACAGCAGTGATGATACTTATGAGCTGTCAGCACATTTTTCAAATGTCGGCAGTTTAAAAGTGCGCTCACCAGTGAAAGTCGGTGGCGTCGTTGTTGGTCGAGTCAGTAACATTAGCTTAGACCCAAAACAGCTAGATGCTGTTGTGACCATACAAATTGATAAACGCTATAACCAGTTCCCAGAAACCAGCAGTCTTGCTATTCAAACATCCGGTTTACTTGGTGAGCAATTCTTGGGATTAACCCCAGGTTTTGTGGACGATGACATCGCGATGCTTGCTGATGGCGATAAAATTGAAGATACCCATTCCGCACTAGTACTTGAAGACTTAATCGGACAGTTTCTTTATAGCATGGGCAAAGATAAGTAGGAGCCAGTCATGTTAAAGTTTATACGATATATTCTATTACCAATTGCAATGCTACTGAACATTAATGTCGCATTGGCAGATCAGATTGATACCTCAAATCCATATACTATGGTGCAGCAGGTGGCGAAAAAAACCTTTGCACGTTTCGATAACGATCAAGCAAAAATTAACGCCGATCCAAATTATTTAAAACTCATTGTAGAGCAAGAGCTTTTACCGTATGTCGACTACAAATATGCGTCTTATAAAGTATTGGGTCGCAATTTAGCCAAGAGCAGTAAATCACAACGAGACAATTTCGTCATCGCGTTTCGTGATTACATGATCAGCACTTATGCATCCGCCTTTACCGCATATACTCATCAGAAAATTAGCTTTTCTCCAGCAAAAAACATTGGTAAAGATAGAATCGTTACCGTGAATGTCCAAGTATTGGAAGAAGGACGGCCTCCAATAAAAATCGCGTTCAAGGTTCGTCGACAAAAAAACAATAGCTGGAAAGTCATTGATCTGGTTGCTGAAGGCATCAGCATGTTACAGTCAAAGCAATCTGAAATTGGTAGTTTGATCCAAAAAGATGGCATTGACTCTGTGATAAAGCAATTGAACGAACATGCGAAAGCCGATGTGAAACCGCTTGCGGGAACCAAATAAATTATGGCAAAGTTTGCGCTAGAAAATAGCACTGGCAGACTCAGCGGTCGGCTTGCAAAAGACGATGTTATTGCCCTGTGGTCTGAACAATCTCAATTGCTGGATCCAACAATGACAACACTGGATTTATCTCAACTTGAATACGTTGACAGTGCAGGCATTGCTTTTTTATTTCATATACAACAAAGCCAGTTACAATCCAAGAACCCGCTTGTTTTGGTCAATCCAGCCAAGCAGTTACAACCCTTAATCAAACTGTATAATCTGCAAGATTGTTTCGATTAAGTCTACAAAATATCAGTGCCTGAAAAATAATTTCAGGCACCAAATCAAAGGCAGTATAGTAAAAATGGAAACGAAACAAGTCGAAGAACTGTTACGCGCTCAGCTTGAACTTGATGAGCTTGTAGTTACTCAAGATGGTACACATTATAAAATTATTGCCGTTGCCGATTTTTTTGGTGAATTAAGCCCAGTTAAACGTCAACAAGCCATTTATGCGCCACTTTCTGAGCAAATCGCGAATGGCACCTTACATGCTCTTACCATTAAAACCTTCACTCCTGAACAGTGGAAACGTGAAAAGATCTTTAATTAATCATCACCGAGCATAGAGGAATACCGTGGATAAACTCACTATACAGACTAGCCAACCTCTTGCTGGCAATGTCGTGATTTCTGGTGCTAAAAATGCCGCGTTGCCGATTTTAATGGCAGGAGTGTTGGCTGAAACCGATTTTATTGTTTCTAACGTGCCTGATCTACGAGATGTGCAAACCAGTTGCAAATTGCTGCAATGTTTAGGCGCTGAGGTATCACAAGAAACCAAAGGTCAAATACGCATATCGACCGACACATTAGATCACTTTTGCGCACCTTATGATCTCGTCAAAACCATGCGTGCATCAATTTTGATTCTGGGGCCGTTACTCGCTCGCTTTGGTAAAGCCGATGTCTCGTTACCTGGTGGTTGC
This sequence comes from Parashewanella sp., assembly GCA_049608225.1. Classification (GTDB taxonomy): domain Bacteria; phylum Pseudomonadota; class Gammaproteobacteria; order Enterobacterales; family Shewanellaceae; genus Parashewanella. The sequence goes on along the minus strand of JBMYXI010000017.1, from coordinate 36,494 downwards.
GCTATTGGTGCGCGTCCAGTTAACTTACATTTACATGGGCTTGAGCTCATGGGCGCAAAAATCGAAGTTGACGAAGGTTACATTAAGGCTCGCGTAGATGGCCGCTTACAAGGTGCGCACATTCTCATGGAAACGGTGAGCGTTGGTGCTACAGAAAACCTATTAATGGCTGCAGTATTGGCTGAAGGCGAGACTGTGATTGCCAACGCTGCACGTGAGCCTGAAGTGGTTGATTTAGCGAATTGCTTAGTTGCCATGGGCGCAAAAATTTCAGGTATAGGCACGGCAACCTTAACCATTGAAGGCGTTGACAAGCTCAATGGCTGTGAATATCGTGTCATGCCTGATCGCATAGAAACAGGCACCTTCTTAGTGGCGGCAGCAATAACACGAGGTCGTATTCGTTGTTTAGACGCCGATCCTCTATCTCTTGAATCTGTATTAGTAAAGCTTGAAGAAGCAGGCGCAGAGATCACCAAAGGCAGCGATTGGATTGAGCTGGATATGAAGGGAAAACGTCCAACATCTGTCAATATCAAAACCGCTGTGTATCCTGGTTTTCCAACTGACATGCAAGCTCAATTTTGTGTATTAAATGCATTTGCCGAAGGAACAGGTACTGTCGTTGAAACCATTTTTGAAAACCGTTTCATGCACGTACCTGAACTCATACGTATGGGCGCAGATATGGAGCTTGAAGGTCATACTTGCATAATAAAAGGTCGTGAACAGCTAAAAGCCGCACCAGTTATGGCAACGGATCTACGAGCGTCAGCCAGCTTAGTGATTGCAGGATTACGTGCTGAAGGCTCAACCCTTGTTGATCGTATTTACCATTTAGATCGTGGTTATGAACACATTGAAGAAAAATTTAAAGGCTTAGGTGGCGAAGTCGTAAGGGTGAAATAGCTTACCAAGCTCAATTGTGCCGTGATTTCCAACTCGCGGCACATTACAACCAACAACAAAAATTTCTATTAAATATTAAATTAAAAAACAATAACATGTCATTAATCACAGCTTAATTTGAGTCAGGTATATTTATAAATATCTCCATCAAGTCAGGCAAACAAAAATGGCTATTCAGCACACTCCATATATTGGTCAGGTCGGCTTAAGCTTAAATCCTTTTATCTACGGCAGTACCCGATATAGCAAACTATCACCTGTAGCAATTAATGTTCTCAAACACCTCCCTAAGGGTGAAGGAGAGTTTGATGCTGTTATCACAGATAGCCGAAGCGGGGAAATCCAAGGGTTTAAAGTTCGATTATTACTTAAACTTAATGGCACAAAAGTCGAAATAACGCCCAAAACAGAGCAATTAGCCCAGCAAAACCAAGTATTCCGCCAGTTTTTTAAAGCCGAAGCCGAACATTTATGCTCACATTTAACATCAGCCTACGAAAGTTATTTGACTGGAGACTATGAATCTCAGACTAAATCATTAACATTAGCAGAGATACCAAATACCAATCCTGACACAAAAGAAAAATTCTCAACAACTCCGATTCTTGAGCTAAAGGCAAAAAAATTATCTCCTAAGTTGTTATCTAAAGAAGCTGAGAGAATTGAATCTTACATGAGAGAGAGAGCATTTAAACAGCTTATTATAACAGTTGAAGTACCAAATAAAGGACAACATAGATTTAACATCTCTCAGAAAGAGGGTGTGTACTACTCCTCATATCAACAACCAGACAGTCGAACCAAAGACACGGCTATTCTTGAACAAAAAGCACAAGCAATTGCAGATAAGCTAAATAACCAAACAAGTAAACCTGAAGCTAAAAGAAAGCGTCCTAAAATTGAGCTTGTTCCAGATTCTTTCCAGACTTCCGGAAAAGTTAACGTGAATGGCATTCCGTTACCTCTTCATTTTGTTGGCGGTAATGAAGGCATAGGTGAACGCTTTGGAGAAGCACTTAAACCATCCCCAACAGCCTTTTCAACAGCTAGCAGAGATAGCTCTTCAGACTCTGATTCCATTGACTCAGCAAGCCAATTTCACGATGAAACAACGACCGATTCTGAAGTGAATGTTGAAGACTCAGTTTCAAAAACAGCTCAAGAAATTGAAACCGAAAAATCACTTGGTGCACAGGCTGATTTATTGCCAATTCAAGTAACGGCTGGGGTGTCAAAAAAATCAGAAAATCATGTTAAAGCAGTATTACATGTAAAAAAGGTCTCTGAAGTAACTTTTGAAGCAAAATACCCTATTTTTGTATTTGATATGGATGAAGTTCTTCTTTCCATAAAAGATGAAAGTTTACCACTACAAGATGGTTACAGGCATAATAAGGTGCTTGTTAACGGGCAATCAGCTAACGACATATTAAGCACGATTACAGCACTCAGACAAAAATACCCTGACTGTAAAGTCATTGTGTTAAGTAATGATGCTGATGAGAACATTGCATCAAGACTTTCCAGTGTCGGCATCAATCCAGGTTGGTTCGATGACATACATGGTAGAGTCGCGTCTGAAGGTTTTGGCGTTAAAGATTGGAAATTCCCCGTGACGGAACAGATCGCTGCTGATTGCTTAGGTAATGGACAAATGAAAAATAAAGGAGATCGATTGTTAGCCTATTTACATCAAAAACCAAAATTTGAATGTGACTGTATTTGCATGGTCGACGACGACATTAATAATTTAGATGCCGTATACAGTGCAGCAGAATACAGACACATACCTTGCCATACATTCCACTTCTTAGGTGCTATAAATAAACGGCACCTACAGCTTGCTCAAAGAGATCGCTACACAGATATGAAAGCATATATAAATGCTGCTCAGAACCGACGATTTAAGCAAGAGCGTAGTGAATACTTTCAAGCCCTAGGTCAAGCCGATCCGTTTTTATCCAATTAAATGAAACGACTATTATATATACTCGTGATACTTGAAGATGCAACTTTCAGGGCTTATTCGGCATTGCACTGTTCGAGGCGTGAAAGTGAAGAACTCAACTAAGGTTTATCGCCCAGTTGAGTTCTGCCCCATTACAACACTAACTCACCAAAATGGTGAATGGTTTTAAAATTGGTTTGTGGCTGCTCAGCTTGACGCTTCATATAACACACATTCATACCCGCTTCGTCTGCCGCTTTAAGCTCTTCTATTTTGTCAGAAACAAATAGCACTTGCTTAGGTGTTAAGCTAATTGTATTTAAAATATTTAGATAAGCTTGTTTATAAGTTTTATTACCTGTGCGTGTATCAAAGTGACCACTAAACAACGGCGTTAAATCACCACCATCGCTGTGACTAAATAGCAGTTTTTGTGCCTCAACCGAGCCTGATGAAAAACTATACACTCGAATATTATTTCGACTATATTGATTTACCGCTTCGATAAAATCAGGGAAAATATGACCCGTAAACTTATTGTCAGCATAGCCTTGGCGCCAAATTAAACCTTGAATGGTTTTCAGTGGTGTCGCTTTACGGTCCTCGATAATCCATTGGCGCAAAATTTCCACCACTCGATCCAAATCCGCCTCTGGCTCTAATGCCATTTCTTTTACATCACAAATGCAATTATCAACCAACACGTCCGTTTGGTTGTTTGCTAAAAACTCAGGCAGCACTTCAGCTGAATATGGAAATAATACCTCTTCAAAAAAAGATAGATCGGTTGTTGTACCAGCTGTATCAACAATTAATGCTCTGATACCCATAATGCAATCGCGCTCCCTGTATTTAAAATAATAACAGCTTTGATCCTATGAGGATTTCTTGGCTTTGACCAGCGAAAAGATCAAAGTTTATCGATTTAATCTCAGCAATATCAACACATAAAAACAAACAATACTAAGTTTCATTAATCATTGTTCACATTTAGTGCCATTTAAAGTGAATCATATCAAAGCTAAAGTTACTAATATTCATGAGGTTAAGTTCACCTCAGCTAATGCATTCAGCAAGTGTTTCATAAGCGTCGTTATTGGTTTATCTAAATTAACATGCTAATAGGCAATAACCTTTAGTCTTGGTTTAGTGGAAACAACACATGTTGCATATGACCTCTTCTGTTTCAATATGGCACAACGCTCTCTCCACTCCTGTCACTGAAGAATTACAAAAACAACTTTTAACTGTGATAGACGAAATGAACATTGCTTCATTGGAACTCATTTTAGCAACACATCCGAGATTAAATATCGACAGAATTTTTAAAAAAAAGCCTCTACTACTACAAGCTATTAATAAGTTTAAAAAAGTTGATGACCATGAACAAGCTAAAGGCTTCATGACAGTCTTATTAGATAATATTTCTGATTTTGACGCCTCAAACGAGGTAAACGAAAATGCACTGCATTATTTGCTTAACTCATCTGCACCAATTGATGATGCAACAAAAGAACTCACTCTTTTGCTTATTGAGTCAGGAACCTCAGTCCTCACCCTCAGTTCATTGGGAAATATGCCTTTGCTCATGCTTTGTGGACGGCAGTGGGATGCTTACCCAGAAGTGAGAAAAGCTGCAATCACACAAGCGCTAACAATAACTACGCTTGAACAGTTACTGGTTTTTGACACCAAACAGCAACAAGACATTCCAGTATTGGTCTATTTATCCATTCATCATCAACTTTTAAATATTACGATTGATGCCTTTACTCAATTTCTTAGGCAAACCACTGATGCAAATGTCACCGATGCAAACGGACATACTGCACTTTGCCACATTCTTAAAGAGATCATAAGGACTGACGACACGCCAGATAATAAAGAAGAGCTTATTAAATTAGAGGACATTGGATTTCAGTTGCTTGCTTTTGGCGCAAACCCTTTACATATCTCTGATGAAGGCCAATTGCAGCTCAACCTCATTCTCAGCAGGGAATGTGATAAGGTACCAAGATTGCGATTTCGTGCATTATGGTCTGTCGAATGTCAAGCTGATGAAGCTCAAATGACTCCTGATGTGCTATCCACGTTGGATATGATTCGAGTAGAAGATACTCCATTATTAATTTACATGGTTCAAAAGCCGCAACATTATTCAGCAAGCACAATAACACTACTTTGCCAATTCAGTTGTAACAAAAATATCAAAGATACAGCAAACAAAATGCCGATGGACTATATCCAATCCCAAAGCTGGACTGATATTGAGCAACATGAAATCGAGCAAGCATTGCGATTACCAGATATTGGTAAACAAAGATCAAATCTACTTAAAGGTGAACCAAAAGATATACCAACATTACGCCCAAAACCTCTTACAACAGAGGCTGCAGCGCAAACAAGAAAAGAGTTTGCACAAAGTGGTTATGTTTTCATTGATAGAAACACCATACCTAATAGGATCAGACGGGCTTCATCACTGACTGAATTATCAGCCCTAGCGATAAAAGAAAACCATGATAATCAGCTTAGTCGACTGTTGCATAACGTTGAAAAGCGTATCCAATCGCCTCGTAGTGCTTTTCACTCAGAAATGTACGCGCTATCTCTACAAGCTAGTCAAAAAAAAGAAGAACAATTACAAATGGCAGCCGAACTTTTGGCAGTTCCAAATAAGGCATTAAAATTCTTTACAGGAAAAAGTGTGCGCTCTACTTCACAACTCTCCAGTCCACCTCAGCCGGTACGACGACAATCACTGCACCCTTTACCACCAGCTATTCAGCACAGAAAAATACAAGTAAAATGCGTTAGCAACACATCTGCAACAACTCAATCAGTTTGCAAAAAACCAGATAGAGAACTATTTAAACAGAAAATCAGTCGTTCTTTGCATCAATTAGCCCACTATTTGCAACTGCATACTCTTCCCTGTGACGAACAATCTTTACTGCAACATGCTGCCCCCATACCACACTCTTTTTTCCCTGGATTAACTGCATTTAATCAAGATACGCCATTATTTCCTATAATCTACAGCCCTCCTGTAACCAAAGCCGTTGTCGTACGAGATCATCCACCGCGTCAAAGAGAAAAGTACATCAGTGATTTTGCCGCAGCAAAAAAAACAGCAAAATGGTTAAAAACAAGTTCTAACAGTAGTAGCTTTAGCGCTTCATCACCTTTAGGCTTACCAAGTATTTCACCGGCACAGCTTGTGCACTTACAAAAACTATCTCAGCTCAGGCAGGAGTCCACAGCATCTACTCCCACTAGCGCAGAAGTGACATCTTCGCTCACGTCACAATTTTCATTTACCAGCGAAGACCCTTTGCTCATAGAGCAACGGCGTATATCTTTTTTAAGCTCGAGTATGAACAAAGAATCGTTACATTTTATTCCTCCTGTATTATCACCCAAAGAGATGGCATGCCTTGAATCAAGTGAAACTGAGATTAAAGATAAACGCAAGAAAATCGAGCAATTTCAAGCTGATCTGGCTCAACTAAACGCGAAAGCGACAACCGAAGCTGAAACACAAACCATCGATCAGTTTACTCAGCAGCTTTCAGCGTTTGATCTCGACTCAATCGTGGGCACAGAAGTCGTCGTCGGCGCACAAACACTCGAGCTTGTTAACCAATTATTTTGCTTGAGAGACAGTTTTAACAGCTTGAAATCAAATGATATTGAGGCAATATTTTCTTCGACATCCTCAATAATGTCTTCAGCAACAGGCGCTGTTTCATCAACTCTGGAAGTGGCCTCTCACTTTGTAGGCGAACACAGTGAAGCACTCCAGATTGCAGTCTCAGTTCTAAAGGTTTTTGATAAAATTCAAACGGCTTTTGTCTCACTTATCACCCTATTAAAAAGCATTAAAGATTCAGGTATCGCGGAGTGGCAAGCAAAAGATGGTGCAGCGAACATAAAAAGCACAACCTATTACATTACAGCAGGAGTAAGGTTTGCCAAAAAGTTAGCGATGATCGCCAAAAAACTTGCTTGTTTTGCTAAAGAAATTTCGACCGTAGCAGGTGTTGAGAGATCTGCATTGTCTAACGTCATTCCCGGTTTAGCGATAGGTATATCGCTTATGGATATTGTTGTCCGTCTCATCTTTCTGGCCAACAGCATTCAATCTTGCGCACAAACAACGGAAATGAAAGTGAAATGCAAAGAAAACTTCAAGCAAGATCCTGAGCTTTGTGAATACCTTGATGAGCACGACAACACCTTAGTTATCGGGCTGGAAGATTTAGCTTTCAGCTCGAAAGACGACGAATCAGTCGATCCGATAAATGTAAAAGAGGCGCGACGATACCTCGTAATCAGAGAAGGTAAGCTGCTATCTAAAAAACGCATCGGACGAGCCAGCGTAGGAATTTTTGTTGATGTTTTGAACATTACTGCCGAAATAGTGAAATACACTGGAGTATCAGCCCCAGCGGGGATCAGTATTGCTGCTGCTTCTGCCACAACCCAACTTAGTGCTATTGGTTTACGAAAATCAAAACAGTTCGTTCATGATGTCAAAGGCGATCAAAAATCCGAAGCAGCCAAGCACACCCGCAGACTTAGACACATAGAAGTGATTCTTGATATGACAGATGCATTAATAAAATCTCACCCAGATAAAGATCTAAATGACATTTATTTAGCTCAAGTCGAAGAGCTAGATGTCATTCTTAAAGCATTGGGTATGCCGCTATCAAAATTTCTTAAGATTGAAGATCCAGAAAAACGCATCAAGAAGCTTTACAAAGCAATGCAGCGCAGAGAGTAACATCCTTATTCAGTGCATAAAATAAACTTATTGCGCGATAACTTGCCCATTTTTCACGACTTGTAAACAGGGATTAACACCATATTTATACGCTAATTCAGCAGGGGTTTGAATATCCCACAAACAAAAATCAGCCTGCTTCCCCAGTTCTAAAGAACCAACATTTTGTTCAATACCCAGTGCCTTTGCAGCATTAAAAGTGACACCTTTTAAGCTTTCTTCAGGCGTTAATCGAAACAGAGTACAGGCCATATTAAGCATTAATAAAGTTGAGCCAATAGGAGATGATCCGGGGTTGAAATCACTGGCGACCACCATAGGCACCTTATATTTTCTCAACAACTCAATTGGTGGTTGTTGCGTTTCTCGTAAAAAATAGAAGGCACCGGGGAGCAACACAGCACAAGTGCCTGAGTCCGCTAACGCTTTAACCCCTGCTTCATCCAAATACTCAATATGATCAACGGATAAGGCGCCCAATTTAGCCGCCATTGCTGAACCGCCCAAATTAGACAATTGTTCAGCGTGTAATTTCACCGCTAAGCCAGCAGTTTTAGCCGCCGTTAACACGCGCTCGGTTTGCGACAAATCAAAAGCGATATTTTCACAAAATACGTCAACAGCGTCAGCAAGGTTTTGCTCTATCACTTGCGGCAACATGTCATTAATCACGTGGTCGATGTATTTTTCACTGCCATTTTCCAGAGACTTAAATTCTGGCGGCACCGCATGGGCACCTAAGAATGTGGTTTTCACATCCACATGATGATGCTTACCTAACTCACGAGCAACACGCAATAGTTTCAATTCAGTTTCGACATTCAATCCATAACCTGACTTAATTTCAACCGTAGTCACGCCCTCTTTTGCCAGTGCATTTAAGCGTTGACGGCCTAATTCAAATAACTGTGCTTCATCCGCTTCACGACAAGCATTAACGGTTGAAATAATGCCGCCACCTTGGCGAGCAATTTCTTCATAACTCACGCCAGTTAAACGTTGCTCGAATTCATTAGCACGATTACCTGCGAACACCAAGTGAGTATGTGCATCAATCAAACCTGGGGTTAACCAGCCGCCTTTCCCCTTGTAAATCGGCGTAGCTAGCGCATCAAATTCAGGCAAATCAGCTTGTTTACCTATCCATGCTATTTTGCCATCTTTTACCGCCATCGCTGCCTTGTGAATCGCACCATAAGGCTCTGAACGATTTGGATCTAAGGTAGCAATATTGACGTCTATCCAAAGTTGATCCCATTCTTCTCTCGCTGAGTGCATGTCAGAGCCCTTATTTATGTTGATTAATTTTTAGCTTGAATTTACTTGTATATACAAGTTAGTATTTTAGCCAGTTTCCGTTAACGTAAACAAGAATTATATCGTGCCGACAGCAAAATTTGCCACTATCAAGCAACACATCATCGACCGTATTGAAAGCGGCGAATGGAATGAACAGAGTAAGCTGCCTTCAGAAAATCAACTCGCGCAGGCATTTTGCTGCAGTCGTATGACTGCCAGACGCGCAATCACCGAATTAGTTGAATCAGGTATTTTGGCACGCAGCCAAGGAGTCGGAACCTTTGTAGCAGGATTAACTTCACAATCGTCTATGCTCGCCATTCGTAATATTGCCGATGAAATTCACGCGCGTGGTCATGGCTATTCGGTACAACAATTAGCACTCACTTCACTACTAGCTTCAGAGGAAGTCGCCACCGCCTTAGGCTTACAACAAAATGAAACTGTCTATTACAGTGAGTTGATCCATTTTGAACAACAACAAGCTTTACAACTGGAGCAGCGCTTTGTGAATCCAGCTCTAGTGCCAGATTATTTACAACAAGATTTCACCTTGCAGACACCCCATGAATATTTATCGAAGGTAGCGCCACTAACGCAAGCACATCATAAAGTGCAAGCCGTCACGCCTACTGCTAAACAAATTGAACTGCTCACCCTACAAAAAGATGAAGCCTGTTTACAAATATTGCGTCGCACATGGTCACGCCAAGGCGCTGTAAGTTTTGCCAAGTTAATCCACCCCGGAAATCGTTTCCACTTGGGTGGCCACTTAACTTTTTAAATATTTACCTACAAACAAAATAGAATAAAAATTAGAGGAAGTTATGAATACAAGACATGATCCAAACCGCAAAATCATTGCCCCTCACGGAAGCAAGTTAAGCTGTAAAAGCTGGTTAACGGAAGCGCCAATGCGTATGCTCATGAACAACCTGCATCCAGACGTTGCTGAGCGACCTGAAGATCTTGTGGTATACGGCGGTATCGGCCGCGCTGCACGTGATTGGCAAAGCTATGACAAAATCATTGAAACACTGCAGCGTCTTGAAGACGATGAGACTCTATTAGTTCAATCAGGCAAACCTGTCGGTGTGTTTCAAACTCACGCTGACGCGCCACGCGTATTGATCGCTAACTCAAACCTAGTACCACACTGGGCAAACTGGGAACATTTTAACGAATTAGACAAGCAAGGTCTTGCTATGTACGGCCAGATGACCGCAGGTTCGTGGATTTACATTGGTACCCAAGGCATAGTTCAGGGCACTTATGAGACCTTTGTCTCTGTCGCTAAAAAGCACTTCGGCGGCGAAGCAAAAGGTCGCTGGATATTAACAGGCGGATTAGGCGGCATGGGCGGAGCACAGCCTTTGGCTGGTACTATGGCAGGCTTTTCAGTGTTAACTTGTGAGGTCGACGAAACCCGCATTGATTTTCGTTTGCGTACTCGATACTTAGACAAAAAAGCCAAAACCTTAGGCGAAGCACTCGCGATGATCGATAAAGCCAATGCCGAAGGTAAGCCAATTTCAGTGGGACTACTTGCCAATGCTGCCGACGTATTCTCTGATTTAGTTGAACAAGGTATTACTCCTGATGTTGTCACCGATCAAACCTCAGCACACGATCCACTTAATGGTTATTTACCACAAAACTGGACGTTGGAGCACGCCGCAGAAATGCGTAAAACAGACGAAGCTGCTGTCGTAAAAGCCGCCAAGGAGTCAATGGCCGTTCAAGTAAAAGCGATGTTAACCTTGCAACAACGCGGCGCAGCGACTTTAGATTACGGCAATAACATTCGCCAAATGGCACTCGAAGTCGGTGTTGAAAATGCCTTCGACTTCCCAGGGTTTGTACCTGCCTATATTCGTCCATTATTCTGTGAAGGCATTGGCCCATTCCGGTGGGCAGCGCTGTCTGGCGATCCAGAAGACATTTACAAAACTGACGCCAAAGTAAAAGAGCTGATCCCTGATAACCCACATCTACATAATTGGCTCGATATGGCAAAAGAACGCATTGCCTTCCAAGGTCTACCTGCACGTATTTGCTGGGTTGGATTAAAAGACCGTGCCCGCTTAGCTCTTGCTTTCAATGAAATGGTCAAAAATGGCGAGCTTTCAGCGCCAGTAGTAATTGGACGTGATCACCTAGACTCAGGTTCTGTTGCCAGCCCGAACCGTGAAACTGAGTCGATGATGGATGGCTCTGATGCTGTATCTGACTGGCCACTACTGAACGCGTTATTAAATACCGCCAGTGGCGCAACTTGGGTTTCTTTGCATCATGGCGGCGGTGTTGGCATGGGCTTTAGCCAACATTCAGGCGTCGTTATTGTGTGTGATGGAACTTACGCTGCATCAAAACGCATTGGTCGTGTGTTATGGAACGATCCTGCAACTGGCGTTATGCGTCATGCAGATGCCGGATACGACATTGCTAAAAATTGCGCCCGTGAACAAAGGCTAGATCTACCAATGATCGACACCCAAACGGACGTAAAAGGAGCTTAACTCATGGAGCAATTTGTATTACAACCGGGAAAGTTGACTTTAGAACAACTGCGTTTTGCCAGTCGTAACCCAATTCAAATTTCGCTATCAGCTGAAGCGATTGACGGCATAAAACGCAGCGCAGACATGGTACAAACCGTATTGGATGAAGGCCGCACCGTTTATGGAATTAATACTGGCTTTGGCTTATTAGCTAACACCAAAATTGAACCTCAAGATTTAGAGTTGCTGCAAAGTTCCATTGTACTATCCCATGCTGCAGGTGCTGGCCGTTTTATGGACGATGAAACGGTACGCTTAATGCTACTGTTAAAAATTAACGCATTAAGTCGTGGTTTTTCAGGGATTCGATTAGAAGTCATCGAATTTTTAATCACGATGCTAAATCATGAAGTTTATCCTTGTGTACGCGAAAAAGGCTCTGTCGGTGCTTCAGGCGATCTCGCTCCATTGGCACACATGTGCCTACCCATCATAGGTGAAGGTAATGTTCGCTACAAAGGTGAAATCATGCCAAGTATTGAGGGGCTAAAAGCTGTAGGTATCAAACCGATGGTGCTCGCAGCAAAAGAAGGGTTGGCTTTACTCAACGGAACCCAAGCGTCCACTGCTTTAGCTTTACAAGGCTTATTCCATGCACAAGACCTTCACACTCAAGCTACTAAAATTGGTGCCATGAGTGTTGAAGCAGCTATGGGTAGTCGCAGTCCATTTGATGCACGTATTCATGAAGTGCGTGGTCAAAAAGGGCAAATCGAGTCTGCTGCCATGTTCCGCGAGCTGTTAGGCGAAACCTCTGAAATAGCGCAAAGTCATGTCGACTGTGAAAAAGTGCAAGATCCTTATTCGTTACGCTGTCAACCACAAGTACTTGGTGCTTGCTTAACTCAAATTCATAATGCTGAAGAAGTGTTAGAAATTGAGGCCAATGGCGTAACCGATAATCCATTAGTGTTTTTCGATAATGGGGACATTATTTCTGGCGGTAACTTCCACGCAGAGCCCGTTGCCATGGCAGCGGATAATTTAGCTATTGCCATTGCTGAAATTGGCGCTTTATCAGAACGCCGAATGGCGTTATTAATCGATTCGAGTTTATCGAAATTACCCCCCTTCTTAGTTGATAATGGCGGAGTCAACTCAGGCTTTATGATTGCTCAAGTCACTTCAGCCGCATTAGCATCTGAAAATAAAACTTTTGCCCATCCAGCATCAGTTGACAGTTTACCGACGTCAGCAAACCAAGAAGATCATGTCTCTATGGCAACATTTGCAGCAAGACGCTTACGTGATATGGCTGAAAACACTCGTGGTATTTTAGCTGTTGAATGGTTGGCTGCTGCGCAAGGGCTTGATTTCAGATTGCCATTGCAACCAAGTGCTGGCGTTGCCAAGGCTAAAGCGGTATTACGTGAGCAAGTCGGTCACTACGATCGTGATCGTTATTTCGGACCTGACATCGAAAAAGCCACAGAATTATTGTTCGATAATATGATCTAATGTTTCGTCACTAGCCTATATGTCGTCCCACGGTCAGCAGCAGAAGTCACCTGAGGACGGCAACAAGGTGGAAAGTCTATTAAGTTGTCAGATAACAAAGAATAAGCATCAACACTATTTTTTTTTCCTGTTTTGTTATTGAGGTCACAAAACAGCCCCTTTAGTCCTTTGCGAACATTTGCATTATAGATAACGGGTTTTCCGCCTAATTTAAGCAACGAACATTTAGTTGAATCTTGGATTACGGCTGTGGGATCTCTCGCTATATCTTTAGCTATATCATGGAAGCGAGACACAAGCTCAGCGGTACTCATGATTACTTTTTTAGGTAATTGAGGACTCGTCTCAACAGCTAATTCTTTTACCGATCCTGTATCTTTTGCAAATAATTCACCACGACAGATTCGCTGAAACGTTGCCACTTTTCCTTTAAGAGCCTGCCATTGATATTCTGTTAAAAAGTCTTGTCTGTCATCGACAACAATCAATGGCAATCCATTCATTGAGACACATAACCGACCTGAAACACTGTGCTTGCTTTCTGAAAACTCAATACTAAAATTCCTTCGATTACTTGTGGGAAGTAACTCTAACATCGCCATTAAGTTTCTTACTTTGTCTGCGGGTTTTATATTCTCATCTGAGAGACTTTCTAACAGAATCATTAATTCTTTAGTGATACCAGACAATGAACACTTCTCAATAATATGTACAGTTGCAGCTTCTATTGCTCTTTGCTGATTAACTCTTTGATACTCTAGTGTCGCTGCAGCAAATCCACCCTCTTGATGTTGTAATTTCACTGCCAATTCGACATCTCCAGAGCATGACGCTTGCTGTTGGCGCTGCCTTTGTTGTTTTTCTTTATATACCGCGAGCAATTCAGCTTCATGAGCCAGTTTTAGCTCATACTCTTGTTGTGCTTTCCTAAGCTGTTCTAGCTGCCATTGTTGTTCTTTTTTCTTTTCTACTTTGTGTATTTTTCTTGCCAGCTCTAGGTCGTGTTTTTCTTGCAATTCAACCTTTCGTCGCCTTTCAGTTTCTGCTGCCGCTGCGGCACGGAGTTCTTGTTGTCTTTGAGCATCTGCTTGCCGTTTTTGTTGTGCTCGTTGATCTTTGATTTTCGATGCAACTTGCTGCAGTTCAGTATATTTTTCTCTTACTTTTTGCTCTCTTTCTACAACACCCAAATCCATAAAAACATCAAACAAGATATCGTCAATCGCATTGTTTTCCCGTTTTGGTAATTCCGCTTTAGCAGCATCAATTTTTCTTTTTGCCGTGTTAATCAAAGTAGTCTGTTTTGGCTTTGGGATCTCTCCACAAATTAAATCTGCACGACTCAGTAATAAGTACTTACGATATTCATCAGTATAAGAATAAACCCCAAAAGCACATTGAAATACTTGGATCCGAAACTCACCTCGCACCCCAAAAGGTAATTCAAGTACACAAATACAATTAGGTGAATCTTTACTCAGTGTATTTGTAATAACTGACAGCTTAAATTGTGGTGCTAACAGCGGAGATGATAGAGCTTTAAGTTGGCTCCAAGCCTGAAGCGCCACAAAAAATCTTGACTGCACATTAACAATTTTACCAAGTTCTTCAACCAATTCCTTGTGGGTTAAATTTTCATGAGATACCTGCTGGAGAAACTTCAGTTCAACAATACGAGCTCTTATATTAAGACTACATAAACGATTTTCAGTTTCGCTAGGGAGAATTTTTTTGAGGACAACACAATTCATTACACGAATGATTAGCGTACCAGCTGGACTACCTTTGTCTTGCTCGGTGGCCTCAACGATTGAAATATCTAAACACCTTCTCGCTGCTGTTGGAATTAAGTCAATATAGGTTACGGCTTGCTCAACAATTTTTTCAGGGGGTAAGCTTTCATTTGTTAGCTCAGCGTACCACTTACAGAAAATTTTATAGGGTAATGCATTGCCGCAAGCTTGAAACATATCATCTTTGATTTTAAGCAGCTTAAGCTCGTCGAATGTCAAAGGGTTTAACTCTTGGTACAAAGGGCAAAACCTGCCAACACAAACCTCGTCTATTTCTAAAGTTAACCCCCACTCTACAACACCATTTGATTCAACAAGGTTATAGTTAAAACGCCACTTCTCAGTAACAGGCACTGACTCTCGTAGCTCAATAAAACTTTGCAACGCATTAACTGCTGAGTCTCCGTGTAGACTCCCAAAATAATCTTCGGACTTACAATAATAAGTGACTTGATCTCTAAGACCACTAATCCGATTCTTTACCTCTTGCTGTTCAGCAAGAGAAACGTATTTTTGAGGTAGCGTTAACATGAGAGAGTCCAGTTTTTTCATAAAACCAAGATACTCGTTTCTTTCTCCTAGCTTGAATTCACCTTTAGGGATATACGCCTTTTCTGCATCGTCTGTTGTAACGAACTCCCAACTCGAAGTTGAGCAAATAGATGTGTATACTGCCATTTCACACCTCCCGTAACAGCCTTAAATCTAACTCAAATAATACTGTGATTAGCCTCCAAGATCAGGTTAAGTATCGTTCACCAAAGAAGTAACAACTTTCAGTTAGCAATTTCTATCAATTGACAGTATTAATTCAAATTACAGCTAGCAACCGCTCATCCTTTTGCTCAACAAGCAATCTTGGACTTAAAACATCACAACAAGTGAAGTTAAAAACTCAATACTCTGGTACTTGTCTTTGTTTATTGGCATTACAATTTCGCAATCTTTCATAGCCTTAATAATATCTGCATCATCAAAATCAGCTTTTGTTATTACCTTTTTAAGAAGAGTGAGACTCTTTTTACCTTCAGATAAACAAAAAGTTGATAACTCATCAGGACCCAAGACATGTGAATGACGTTTAAACTCACCAAAAAAGGCTTTTAATGCTGCTACTTTTTTTTGTTGAACCTCCTGAGAACTTGATTCGGATGCAAGCTCTGTCACATCGATACAATCAAAACCATATTCAACTAAAAGTTCTTGTTGATCATTATGGCGCTTAAGCGCCATGAGTGCCGGTAATTCACTTTCTATGTAGTCTCTAGCGAACAAACCGGTACCATCATTTTCATAAGCTTTTGAAGGCCAACCTTTTTGGATCGTTCCTCTAGTAATTTGATACTTTTGAAATGACTCTACATGCCCCTTGATCCTCTTGTGTTGATCTTGATCTTCTGATCTAGAAATGGGAAATGTAGCCAAATGCTGTTCATTAACTTCTCCTTTATTGTAATACAGCATTAACATACCATCTCTTTCCGCTGTCGCTTCTTTTAATTGACAGCTGAACACATCTCTTTGGCTTTTTAGACAAGAGCACAGAAATTGCAATGCTCGAGTTCTCTCAAGCAATGGATAATGATCGCTTAATACAACTTCAATAATCTCCCCATAGTTTTTAGGCGTAATGCCATCGTGCAGGTGGGATTGCATATCACTAACAAGCTGTTGTTTAACAGCTTCGAGTTTCTCGCGTTTCTGCAGCTCTTGTGCTTGTTGTTCGGCCTTGATTTCCGCCTGAGCTTGCTGTTCTTTTCTCTGAGCTGCTTGTTCTGTTAACTCAGCAATCTTTTTATGTGCTTGCACGGCAACTTCTTGATATTTTTCTGCTATTAGCCCTTTTTTTGAAGCAATACCTAAATTCTCTAACAGAGCCAACAGCTCTTGTTCAAGCTTTTTTGGATCTGTAGCTTTAGCAATGCCAGCCCGAAAATTGTCACACTTCTTTATGTCTTGCATTTGCTGTGCTTGTTGCTGCTTTCCTGTTCTTTGCGCTATAGCACTTGGCAATTGACGCGCCTCTAAGAAAGCTAGGTACTCAGCTGATAACACCTTAAAACCTTTCGGATGCAGTGCATAATGGTTTATTTTAAAGCTTGCAGCCCCACCTCCAGGCAAGCCTAGTTGACAAGATAATGGACATAAATTTGACTGCTGATCATTCAAGGCAAGAGCATCATTTTCACAAGCGATTGTATATAGCCTCGTGGACTCAGGTAACGTTTGTTCACGCAACCTTGTCCAACTAGTTAGCGCCATAGGAAACGTCGCATTCGCTCCTTTTACTTGATTCATTGCCGCTCTAAAATGTTCAAATTTGAACCGTCCAAAAGGAATGTGTTGCAAGCAAGCTAAACCTTTTTGACAGCCTCGAATGATCGCCACTTTACCTGCTTTATTCTCTCCTTCGCCAATGGTTACTGGTAATAACACTCGCCCTCCAAGTTTTACCAGTAACTTATTGTTACCCTCTTTTTCAACCAGCTCAAGCGCCAACATTTGTCTAGCTTGTACCGATATTGCATCTGTTAATTCTAAACACCTCATTGCAACGACTTCGGGTTTCAAGTCGTTAACCGTAAGACTTTTAAATAGCCCTATAAATTGAGGGTATTTTATACAACCATTACAAGCCAAGAACATCTCATACTTTGCATGCACGATTTTCAAAGCCGTTAACAATTGTTTGTGTGACTTTTCTTGTGTTGAATTAAAGCTAATTATGGCTTTGCCGTTAAGACGCAATTCCAAATACCATTTTGCATCAGTCTCTTTATTGTCGACACACAAAACATAAGACAATTTTTGCTTATCAACGGGTTTGAGGAGTGACTCTCTGACTTCCATAAACAGCTTAAGCACATCCAATGCTGCCCTTTCAGCCTCCCCACTTTGATAACGCTTAATTTCTTCACGTATTAATTCGACCAATAAGTGAGTCCCTTCAGAAGCAACATGACTCGAAAAGCCTGCTCTCACAACAGCGTCAAGTTGTGCTACACCCTCTGACCAAGCTTTTACTTCAGCATATTGAGCAATATCGCCGCTTACTTGCTCGACTTTGCCAATTGTGCTTGCCTTGCTATTTTTGTCTGTTTGAATAGGTTTGATTGCTGGTTTAGTTGAAGGTAAAAAAGAAGAAGGTGAAGAGCTCACGCTTGTGCTACTAGTAGCCATAATGAACATTCTCAAATCGAGTTAATTAGATTTTTTAAGACTACTAAAACTAAGTGCTTGTTTCATATTAATAAAAATTCACTTTTAAAAATGAATCAATAGACAAAAATCAAAGAAAAATCAAAAAGGTGTAACAACTCTATCTGGACACTGAAAATATAAATGTTAATTAGTTAATAGAAGTTCATCTTTATAAAAACATTATGTTAATTGAAACGTTTAATTGTAAATAAGATATATGAGTATGTTGTTTAATACTCTCAGGTATTTGTTACGCTTGGTTGATTAGGATAACATCAGCAAATGATTCTCTCAGGTTTAACTCCATTGAACACTCACTACAATTGGATATTATTTGACGCTGATGAAACCTTATTCAGCTTTGATGCGTTTTCTGGGCTAACTTTATTGTTTTCTCAATATGGCATTACGTTCACCGAAGCCGATTTTCAGTCTTATATGACACTGAATAAATCCTTATGGGTTGACTATCAAAATAAGGTGATCGATGCCAACACCTTACAAATTAATCGCTTTGTTCCTTGGGGTAATAAATTAAATATTGACCCGTTAACACTTAACCGTGGTTTTTTATCTGCTATGGCGGAAGTTTGTCAGCCATTAGATGGTGCGATAGCCTTGTTAACTGCACTTAACAAGACCGCTAAGATTGGCATTATTACCAATGGCTTTACCGCCCTACAACAAATTCGATTGCAAAAAACAGGAATTAATAAGCTAATTGATTTACTGGTTATTTCTGAACAAGTTGGTTACCCAAAGCCAGATCATCGAATTTTTGATTTTGCTTTCAAAAAAATGGGCAACCCTGAAAAGAGTCGCGTACTTATGGTTGGTGACAATTTGGATACGGACATCAAAGGCGGCAATGATTTCGGCATTGATACCTGTTGGTATAATCCCGAAATGCACGAAAATAAAACCGATATCTCCCCGAAAATTGAAGTTGACTCGCACCAAAAGTTGCAGAGCTTATTAGATATCAGTTAGGTATGAGGAAAAGGCAGAAAAGGATCAACAAATTCAGCATGCCGTTGTACGCTGTCAACTACATCCTCTTGATTACTGTTTGATTGTTGTGCGTCATCCGTCATTTCATGCATAGGAACATACCTAATTGCTTGAGACTGAGGGACTGGTTGACTTTCTTTGCTGTTAGCCATTGCGAAATTATAAAGTTGTCTGACCTGTCTTCCGCTAGCTAAAGCGAACTTACCTAACAGCGACTTACTTGAAGAAAAAACATTCCATCTTGAATTTCCACCACTTACAACTACAGCTTGTTGTAGATCAATAGAGCCAAGCTCATGACACTCGATATCTTTATTAAAAACTAAATCTTGCTTTGGGTTTTGTAGACAAGTATTAATTTTACTTTCTAACGCCAATAAATAACGATCATTTCCTTGAGGCGCTGTATGAAAAACAGCAACAGCTTTATCACTTCCTATTCCATATAACGTTAATTCATATATAAAGGTTTTTTTTGCAGGTTGCTGATCTTGCCTCAATGCAACATGAAGAAATACCTTTTGTTCTGATACACCTTTACTTAAGTTTTCTTTTAAATACTCATTAGGAAAATTAACGAATTTCTTTTCGCGAGAGTTCACATCCAATGTTAAGTTGATTATTAAACTTGGTGAAGTTATACCCTGTTCAGAAGAAGCTGATAATGTAGGAACCATTTGTTTTCCTAACTAAAAATGACATAGAGAAACTAAGCTTAAAAGAAGATTGTTTTTTATGTCTTAAGCAGCAATTAAACATAAATTAAACTTTTATCATTTAGGGTCATAGATCTTTGTTGATATTGAATAAAAATCAAAGCCCTCTAATCACAGAAAACTAAGGCTGCCCCATACTATGAAGGAGAAATGTATTAGTGCCTGTTAACATGTCATTTTCACTTAACTTGAGGTTTGTCTGTGCAGCCATAGCAGCAAGTATTGAATCTTCAGTAAAATATTGCTGTACTTTTTTCATGTCAAAACTCTTTAGCAAACCAGCTACCGCTTTGCTACTCGCAAACTGACACAAAGAGTCGTGAATACCTTTTTTATGAAATTCGGCAAATTGTTTATTTGCTTCTTTTTGCAGTTGTACATGAAAAACTTGCTTCTTACTCTCTGTACTTTCACTGCTTGTTTTTGTCGTTAAATGTAGCTTAACCAAATCATAGTTTTTAAGTGACTGTATCAAATCATCCGTTTCGAAATTTGTCAGTGTTTCTCCATCCCATATCGCAGATGAATGTAAAACAGTTGATGACATACCGTCGATAGAAAGTGGACCTGCCATAATATTTCATAACCTTAACAACACATTTCGGTTAAGTGTACGGTTAAAGAGTCAAGCTTGTCTGAAAGCGCAATGAATTATTAATGAAACTTTGGTTATCTAAACCTAGGGTGAAATGACAGATACTATTCAAAATTCAATTTGATACGAATAAATCCATTTTTTGTATACGAGTGAGCTTTTTGATTGCCAGTTCACGTTTAAGTGCCTGACTTCGATCGCTCACCGACTCTTGATAAACCAAAGTCAATGGTCCTTTGCCTCTTAAAAATTTCGCTGCTTTCACACCACCGGAGCTATGTTCTTTAAAGCGTCTTTCAACATTCGTCGTGCAACCAGTATATAACTGACCATTGGCACACTGGATCATGTATACCCACCAGCCTGTTTGCTTGTTTTCACTCATTCATTGCCTACTTTCACAAACAAAAACAGCCAGACAATGCTGGCTGCTTTACAAAATGAATCTATTTTACTCTACTGAGATTTGCGCATTCATGACGCTTTCATGGCTCTTTTCTGCCATCAACTCTAAGTCTTTATCAATAAAGAATAGTGCTTTTCCGTCTTCACCGACTAAGCGGATTTTATCAACAATAGATTTGAACAGTTTCTCTTCTTCATGTTGCTCAGCCACATACCATTGTAAAAAATTAAACGTAGAATAATCATGGTTTGTGAATGCTGCATGAGCGAGCTCATTAATTTTACCCGTTATCATTTGCTCATGTTCATAAGTGTATTCAAACAAAGCCAATAATGATTTAAATGTTGCTGGCGGTGCATCAATCGCTCCAATTAATGGCAACCCACCCGTTTCGCTCACATAAGTAAATAAACGACGCATGTGTCCCATTTCTTCTGCTGCGTGTTCACGCATAAATTTCGCTGCACCATCAAACCCTTGATCTTCGCACCATGCACTCATCTGCAAATACAAATTCGATGAGAAGAACTCCAAATTGATCTGCTCATTCAATTTGTCGATCATTGCTTTTGATAACATAGTCTTACCTCAATCTATTTTTACAAACGGCAATAAATTTAACCGTATTGCATCAGTGTGAAGCTATATTGTGAGCCACACAATTGACAAAATCAACTCAAAATTTCTATAACCACTTGTTAAATAGGAATAATTTTTATTTTTAAATTCACCTTGTTTTTGATCAAGGCATTCGTTTTTTCGTTTTTCTAATGGTGCTAAATTGGTTTTCTACATGGCATAATGTATTTCTTTTATATCCCTTTAGGAAAAGAGTCATGTCAGTGTCAGCCGATCCTTGTGCTCAACCTTCATTAATTCATCCCGATGATGCATTGCCATTATTACTTGATCAGATAACGCCCGTTATTGACGTGCTACAACTACCACTAGAGCAAGCGTTAGACTTAGTATTAGCACAAGATATTAAGTCAAATTTGAATTTGCCACCTTTTGACAACTCGGCAATGGATGGTTATGCATTTCGCTTTAAAGATTTACAAGATGGGCATGACAAAACCACTCTTAAACTTGTTGGGCAAGCCTTCGCAGGTCATCCTTTCAATGATGACATTCCACAAGGCGGTTGTGTTCGGATCATGACTGGGGCAAAAGTTCCCGCGCAATTAGACTCAGTACAAATGCAAGAGCTCACTGACAATGATGGCGATAATATCACCATTACTCATCCTACCAAACAAGGCGCCAATGTACGCGGCATGGGCGAGGAAGTCAGCATTGGTCAAGTAGTACTAACCAAAGGCACACGAATTCGAGCAGCAGAATTAGGCGTATTGGCAACGCTAGGCGTGGCAAATGTTAATGTTTATCGCAAACTCAAAGTCGCGTTTTTCTCAACGGGTGACGAACTTAAACCTGTCGGCACTGAGTTAAAAGAAGGTCAAATTTACGATTCCAATCGATATTCCATCAAAGGCCTACTGACAAAAGCGCAAGTCGAGTGGATAGATTTGGGCATTATTGAAGATAAACCTGAAGCCATTGAAGCGGCATTTAAGCATGCAGCCAGTCAAGCAGACTTAGTACTCACCTCAGGTGGTGTATCGGTCGGTGATGCTGACTATGTTAAGCAAGTACTCAATGATGTTGGGGAAATCACCTTTTGGCGCTTAGCCATGAAACCGGGCAAACCATTTGCCATGGGCAAAATTAATAATGCCATTTTCTGCGGTTTACCGGGTAACCCTGTCGCCTCTATGGTGACATTTTATCAACTGGTTTTGCCGATCATTAATAAAATGCAAAGCTTGCCAGCACTTAATCGATTACGTTTGAATGTGAAGCTGGCCCATGACATTCGTCGCCGTGCAGGTCGAGTTGAATACCAACGAGGTGTATTAGCGACCAATGATGCTGGTGAGCTTGAAGTCAGCACCACTGGCGCTCAAGGTTCAGGCATGCTGACATCCATGGCCATTGCCAACTGTTTTATCACCTTGCCGATTGATCAAGGTGAAATAAAAGCGGGCAGCCTAGTGTCTGTAGAGCCATTCAACTCCGTTTTAGCCTAAGGTTGGTATAGTTAATGAGTGAGTTTGACGATATTCTTTCTGATGCCGAATTACTTCGCTATAGCCGCCAAATCTCTATCAAGTCCATTGATATTGATGGTCAAGAACAACTCAAACAAGCCAAGGTGTTGATCCTTGGTTTAGGTGGTTTAGGCTGCACCGCAGCGCAATATCTTGCGGTCGCAGGCGTTGGTCAACTGACCTTAGTGGATTTTGATACCGTTGAGCTTTCTAATCTACAGCGACAAGTTCTGCATCAAGACAAGAATATCGGTCAAGCTAAGGTCGACTCTGCCGCACAAACCATCGCAGAATTAAACCCGCTTATTGAAACAAACACCATAAACCAGCGACTCGATGAACAGCAGATAAACGCATTGGTACAACGCCATGATGTAGTGCTGGATTGCAGTGACAATGTTGCAGTTCGTGAGCAACTTAACACCGCTTGTTTACAGCACAAAGTACCGCTGGTTTCAGCGGCGGCTATTCGTATGGAAGGTTTAGTGACAGTATTTGATTACCAAGCACAATCGCCTTGTTATCATTGCTTTAGCCGCTTTTTTGGTGAGCAGCAACTTAGCTGTGTTGAGTCAGGCATTCTAGCACCTGTTATTGGTACCATTGGTAGTTTGCAAGCGGTAGAAGCCATCAAGCTGCTCTGCAATATTGGTAAGCCGTTAGTCGGTCGAGTGTTAATGTTTGATGCTTTAAGCATGGAAATGCGTGAGATGAAGTTAACTAAACAGATGAACTGCTCTGTATGTGGTTGTAGTTAATTCATGTGGTATAAATTAATCGTCCCAATTAAACATAAGGTGCAAAGGCTGCGATAATGCCTTTGCTTCTGGGCACTTTAAAAAAGCTAATATTTCTTCAACATATTTTGGTTTTACATATTTTTCAGCCCAGTTTTTAAATTTTTGACGATTGTGTTCATTCAAAACACCTTTTGTAAGACCTTTATGTTGTTCGACTACTTCAGCTAACTCTAAACAGGTAGACTCACACATGACCATTAAAAATCCATACTGGTCGCCACGCTTTGTCAGTTCAAAATCATGTCGATATTGAGCATTTAATAACTCAGACGTTGAGTACTTTCCTGTCAATTTAGCGCTGCTTTGACCTGCAAGCTCTACCTTGGTAACCATAGCATCCAAATCAATCAAACAAACTGGACTTTTTTCCCCTAATTTGACAACAAAATTACCTGCATTTACATCTCGAACAACTAATTCTTTCTGATGAAGCAAAGCTAAATCGCTGCACACGCCTTTAAATTGGCTCAACTTTATGATGTGATTTTGTAAAATATAGCCCTTCAACAAAGATTCACCGCCGTTTCGAGACAAGATCACGTCTTTTTCCACAACAAATTGCGGATAAATAAAACGACAATCAACCAACAACTTCCCGAGATGAATAAGTCTTTTCGCTGAATCTATGGTGAAACTTTTAGTATGAGAATTCGCGACAGGCCTAAGCAACACAAAACGATCACTTTGCCGCTCAAGCCATTTTTCTGAACCAGCATAGTGTACGCGAGATTTATAGACAGGACGGACAAGGTAAGGCAATTTACCCTCACCACAAAAGTAATAACTTACCCGCTTTGCCGTTTTGTATTTCTTAAAACCATATTCATTAGGTGTTAGCGATGATTTAAACGCGAGAAACTTCTTAAAACATCTCTGTATAACTTTGGCGCTGATTTCTTCATGAGCAGTATAGTGACGTTCGCCAACACAAAGAGTTTCGGGCTCAACAATTGCAGATGTTGACTCTTTTGGCGGCAATGAGGTTGCGTTACGATCAACAGGTTCAGTCAAACAAAAACCTAACGTTTATCTATTTATACCCTTATTTATAGACGATAACTCTCTATTTATATAATTAAAAAAATGCCGCTCGATTGAGCGGCACAATAAATCTGAAGATCACATATTTGGATAATTCGGGCCACCGCCACCTTCTGGCGTTACCCAAGTAATGTTTTGACTAGGGTCTTTAATATCGCAAGTCTTACAATGAATACAGTTTTGCCCATTGATAACAAACCGCTTTTCTCCTGCTTCTTCAACCACTTCATATACACCAGCAGGACAATAACGCTGAGCAGGTTCATCGAATTTTTTCAAATTAACCGAAATTGGGATCGATGCATCAGCAAGCTTTAAATGACAAGGCTGATCTTCTTCATGGAAGGTATTCGACAAATAAACAGACGATAACTTATCAAACGTCAACTTGCCATCAGGTTTTGGATAATCAATTTTCGAGTAAGCTGATTTTTCAGCCATTTGTACATGATCAGGCGTTTCATCACGTAAGGTAATTGGCAATTTACCACCAAACCAGTTTTGGTCAATATAGTTAAATGCACCACCTAATAAGGTGCCAAACTTATGTAACGCTGGACCAAAGTTACGTGAACAATACAATTCATCATGTAGCCAGCTTTGCTCAAACTTTGTTTGGAAACAATCTAAGTCTTTACCGCCTTCCACGCCAGCAAATAATGCTTCGGCAATAGTTTCGGCCGCCAACATACCGCTTTTCATTGCCGTATGAGTGCCTTTGATTTTAGAAAAATTCAACGTGCCAGCATCACAGCCCACGAGTAAGCCGCCCGGGAAACTCATTTTCGGCAATGAGTTAAGCCCGCCTTTAGCAATGGCACGTGCGCCATAGGTAATACGTTCGCCACCAGCAAGGTATTTGGCAATCTCTGGATGGGTTTTATAACGCTGGAATTCATCAAATGGACTTAAATGCGGGTTTTGATAATTCAAATCAACAATCAAACCAACCACAACTTGGTTATCTTCCATGTGATACAAGAAACCGCCGCCACTGGCACCATCCGTTAATGGCCAACCACCAGTATGAACTACCGTACCTTGCTTATGTTGAGCATCTGGTACTTTCCAGATTTCTTTAAAGCCAAGCCCATAGTGCTGTGGCGTTCTGCCATTATCTAAATGGAACTGGCTGATAAGCTGCTTGCCAAGATGACCACGACAACCTTCAGAAAAAATGGTGTATTTAGCATGTAACTCCATGCCCGGCATATAGCTGTCTTTTTGCTCACCAGACTCTGATACGCCCATGTCACCAATCAAAATGCCTTTTACACTACCATCTTCATGGTACAAAATATCACTGGCAGCAAAACCGGGGAATATTTCAACACCAAGTTCTTCAGCTTGGTTTGCCATCCAGCGACATAAGTTACCGACACTAACAATATAATTACCGTCATTGTGCATGGTTTTAGGCACAAAAGTATTAGGCATCAGTTGGCTGTTATCATTTGATTTCAGTAAATAAATTTCATCGTGACTGACTGCGGCATTTAACGGTGCTTGTTTTTCTTTCCAATCAGGAAAGAGCTCACCAAGTACCTTAGGCTCAAATATCGCACCAGAAAGAATGTGAGCACCCACTTCTGAGCCCTTTTCTACCACACACACAGTTAATTCTTTACCTGCATCACGAGAGATCTGCATTAGTCGACTCGCACTTGCCAAACCGGCAGGGCCAGCACCGACAATTACAACATCGAACTCCATTGATTCGCGTTCCATCATCACACCTTTATTTTGCTAATCTTCAGTTCTGACTGAATGTTTTATTATGTTTTACATCACAATACTCTAAAACACCCTTGGCACACAAAGAAGATCAACACATCAGACCAAAATTCAGCGTTCATTTTTTCTGCCAACGCACTTCTCATTGATTCAGCGCAAGCTTTAATCAGGTTTCGCTGTTCAATTGACAGCGATTTTGCTTATACTCACCTATCGACGGTTCTCCGAGCCTTTTATCCTACGTGTCCGGTCTACTTTAAACAGTAACCCCCATAGGGATAGTTGGCCGTGGCAATAACGCCACCAGGGTGACAGCAGAAATGCTCTCACCTCCCGCACTTGGAAAGGTGATCATGTCTCAACTAATCGATGATTTTGGTCGTAAGTTTAGCTATTTGCGACTATCGGTAACAGACGTTTGTAACTTCAAATGCAGTTACTGTTTACCCGATGGCTATCGTGCTGACGGTAAACCACAATTTTTATCGCTGGCAGAGATCCAGCGACTCATCAGCGCGTTTGCCAAAGTCGGCACCCAGAAAGTCCGTATCACTGGCGGTGAACCTACGTTGCGCAAAGACTTTACTGACATCATTCGTGCCGCCGCTGATACCGATGGTATCAATACTATTGCGACCACCACAAACGGTTACCGCTTAAAAGAGAATGCCAAGGAATGGTTTGATGCAGGGCTGCGTCGCATCAATGTGTCAGTAGATAGCTTAGATCCTAAGCAGTTCCATCAAATAACCGGTGAAAACAAGTTTCATCATGTGATGCAGGGAATTGATGCGGCATTAGAAGCTGGATTTGATCGCATCAAAGTCAATGCGGTATTGCTCAAAGATCTCAATAGCCAAGATTTACCTAAGTTCATTCAGTGGCTAAAACATCGCCCTATTGATGTTCGATTTATCGAACTCATGGAAACTGGATTAGGCCAGCAATACTTTGCTGACCATCATTTAAGTGGCGCCAGCATAAAAGCTAAATTGCTTGCTCAAGGTTGGTTACATCAAGTGCCTAAGCCTACCGACGGTCCAGCTCAGAACTTTTGCCACCCTGATTACCAAGGTCGTTTTGGTCTTATCATGCCTTATTCAAAAGATTTCTGTGCCAGTTGCAACCGTTTACGAGTATCAGCAACAGGAAAACTGCACTTGTGCTTGTTTACTGAGTCAGGCGTCGATCTTCGTGATTTACTGCAACATGACAACCAACAAGCAGAGCTAATTGAGCGCTTACAGCAGCAGCTTCATCAAAAGAAAGCGACCCATGAATTACATCAAGGGATCACTGGGATCACCCAGCATTTGGCATCAATTGGAGGCTAATTTATGTCGAAATGTAATACCAAAGAATTTGTGCCATTAAACATAGCAATCATGACGGTGTCTGACAGACACTCAGAAGAAAGCGATAGCGCTGGCAACTATTTAGCACAAGTGGTCGAACAAACAGGCCACCAGCTTATGAAAAAACAAATAAGCAAAGACTGTCGCTACCAAATTCGTGCATTAGTCTCTAACTGGATTGCCAGTGATGATGTACAAGTGGTGATCATTAATGGTGGTACAGGTTTTACTGAAAATGACGCCACGCCAGAAGCGGTCTCTGTATTATTTGATAGACAAATGGAAGGCTTCGGCGAATTATTTCGTCAACTCAGTTTCGATGATATTGGCACTTCTTGTGTGCAGTCTCGCGCCATTGGTGGCATGGCAAATCGTACTGCAATATTTTGCTTACCCGGCTCACCCGGAGCAGTAAAACTTGGATGGGAACGCATCATCAGCGAACAACTAGATGCTCGTCATCGTCCATGCAATTTTGTTAACCACCTAAAGAATGTAACCCACTTAAAAAAAGAAAAAAGGTAACTTCATGAGCCAAGCTCTTTCTCATTTAAACGCATCTGGTGAAGCGCACATGGTAGACGTCAGCAATAAACAGATCACCGAGCGTGTTGCTCGTGCTGAAGCCACTGTCACAATGTCAGCTGCTACGCTTGAATTAATTGTTTCAGGTGAACACCACAAAGGCGACGTATTTGCCACAGCGCGCATTGCAGGCATTATGGCTGCCAAGAAAACCTCTGACTTAATTCCGTTATGCCATCCGCTGATGCTTACTAAAGTTGAAGTCGATATTGAAGCCCAGCCACAACAAAACCAAGTTCGCATTACCAGCTTATGCAAGCTTGCAGGCAAAACAGGGGTCGAAATGGAAGCGCTTACCGCCGCATCGGTTGCCGCCTTAACCATTTACGATATGTGCAAAGCTGCCCAAAAGGACATGATCATCTCCAATACACGTTTACTGGAAAAACAAGGTGGTAAATCTGGGCATTTTGTTGCTGAAAATAGTGAGGAGAAAACCAATGATTAAAGTGCTTTTTTTTGCTCAGGTACGTGAACTGATTGGTACCAGCGAATTATTGGTTGAGGCCGCTCAACAAACTCAAACCACTGACTCACTCAGGCAGCACCTCATTGAACAAAATCCAAAATGGGAGTCAGCGTTAGCCTCTGAGAAATTATTAGTAGCAGTAAACCAAGAGTTTTGTGATTGGCAAGCACAGTTAACTTCTGGGGACGAAGTTGCTTTTTTCCCACCAGTTACTGGCGGATAAGTCATGACATCAACCAATACGCTCCCTAAGATAGTTGTGCAAACTGAGGACTTCAGTTTGGCTGATGAATATCAAGCACTTAGTCAAGATCATGCAGACGGAGCCATTGTCACTTTCGTGGGTAAGGTGCGTGATTTTAATGATGGTTCTGCCGTCACCGATCTCACATTAGAGCACTACCCGGGCATGACCGAAAAGATGTTACTCAATATTGCTGAGCAAGCCAAGCAGCGTTGGGCGGTTAATCTAATCACCATTATTCATCGCGTTGGCACCATGCAATTAGGTGAACAAATCGTGTTTATTGGCGTCACCAGTGCGCACCGAGGCGAAGCATTCAAAGCCTGTGAGTTTTTAATCGACTTTTTAAAAACTAAGGCACCGTTTTGGAAGTTAGAAGCAACGGATTCGGGTAAAAAGTGGGTAGATGCGAGGGATAGTGATCAGCAAGCTGTTGAACAATGGTGATGAATGTTTAATTTTAATTTATTAAGGAAGTAGGCATTGTGCCCACTTCCAAATCTTAATTTAGTTATAAAAATTTACACCTTGAATTTTAACACTTCTAACGGCACGATTTTCACAAACATTTGGATTATAAACGATAGTGATCTCTTTATTGTTTTCTTTAGCGAAAAGAATGGCATCAACAACTGATTGTGTAAATGCTACTTCTCTTGCAGAACCATCAAAACTTAATCCCAAAGTATGGCTATTAGCACAGTTTCCAACTTGATGTGGCGCTGCGACATGTACGAAAGTACCAGTTACGACATTTAAGATCCTTACAGATGAAGGAACAAAAGAAAGAGAATCAGCTTGTACATTGCTCGCCATTAAACCGCCTAGCATTAATGCACCAGACAACAATTTTTTAGTGATTTTTTTCATTTATAGACCACTAATAATTCAATACGATGTGTTAATTCGAGGCGAGTATAGCAATAACCTATCAGTGCAAAAATTCTAAAAGCATTTGTTTTTTAAAGTAAAAAAACTATAAATGATTTAACTTTTTGAATGAGAATGGAATATTGTTACTTAAAAAAATGAAGTTCTAACAAGCTTTTTATTATTTTTTAATAACTTATGACCAAATTTTCTCCGAATAACATAACACGCTTTTGCCCAACATACTTTTTACCTGTTCACATACTGTTCTTGGTTGGGTGTGGGCGGAAAGCCCACGACTTTATAAACGCTAAAAGCGTTTCAACACAACCAGAGGTGAGTGAAAGCCCACGATCTTAATAAATTTCGTAGAAATTTAAACAATCCAAATAACATCGCAAACAATGAGATGCTAAAATAACTAATCCTCATATTTTGATGAAATAAAAAATAAATAGGAGTAGTGAATGGCTCGATGTCTCAGTTGGCTTATTAGTTCATTTATTTTTCTCAGCCTTACCATCCAAGCCCAAGACATTCCTAATATCGCCGCTGCAGCGAATGTTCGATTTGCCTTGGCAGACATTCAACAAGCCTTCACTCAAAAAACAGGGTTAACCGTCAATATTAGCTACGGCTCGTCAGGGCAGTTAGTTCAGCAAATTCGCCATGGTGCACCATTTCAATTATTTTTAAGTGCTGATCAAGATTACGCCAAGCAACTGGTCGATTTAGGCTTAACCAAACAAGCACCTACCGTTTATGCAATGGGACGTCTAGCTCTTGTAAAAGCAAAATCGAGCAACTTAATCCTTGATCCAACCTTGAAGCAACTTGCCATTGAACTAACAAAATCAAGAATTGAACGCTTTGCTATCGCCAGCCCAGAGCACGCACCTTATGGCCTTGCAGCAAAACAAGCTTTACAGACTTCAGGCTTATGGCAACGTATTAAACCGAAATTGGTTTATGGTGAAAATGTAGCGCAAGCAGCGCAGTTCGCGTTATCACAATCGGCTCAAGGTGGGATCATCGCACTATCGTTAGCCAAATCAAGCAACTTCACACAACAAGGTGAGTTTGTCGCCATTGACGCCAAGTTACATCAACCACTAAAGCAAGCTATGGTACTAACAAAACAAAGTGGTCGTACTGCGCTTTCCTTCTATCAATTCATGCAATCGAAAACCGCACAACGTATACTAGTAGATTACGGATTCGATCTTCCTAACTCTACATCTCATTAAGGGCAACTATGGATTGGCAAGCACTCATTCTTTCTATCAAGTTGAGTTTTATTACCACTGCTTTGTTGATCCCTTTTACAATTTTTCTTGGGCGCTTTTTGGCTTTTCGCACTTTTAAAGGCAAACATTGGCTCGAAGCTATAACCTTAACCCCCTTAATTCTGCCACCAACAGTGATTGGCTATTACTTATTAGTCGGGCTGGGTAATCAAAGCTGGCTTGGACAATTGTTACAACAATGGTTTGGCGTGCAATTAGTATTTCATTTTTCAGGCTTAGTTGTTGCCTCGCTGTTGATCAATATCCCTTTTGCTTTGCAACCGATTCAACGCGGGTTCGAATCGATCCCAGAAGATGTTCGCGATGCAGCAGCTTGCTGTGGACTTGGGTATTGGCAACGATTATTTAAAATTGAATTACCGCTTATTTGGCCAGGAATATTGACTGCTATCGTTTTGTGTTTCTCCCATGTTTTAGGTGAGTTTGGCGTGGTGCTTATGCTCGGCGGCAATATTGCAGGTGAAACTAAAACCCTTTCTATTGCAATTTATGACAGTGTCCAGTCTTTTGATTTTAATGCAGCTGGCATGATGTCCTTGGTGTTACTTATTTTTGCTATCACCACCTTAGCGATAACCACTAAGCTCACAACGAAAGTGGGAGCAGCTAGTAATGTCTGAGCATTTAAATGGGCTGCACTGCCGTATTGACACACAATCACCGCTAGCATTAACGGCACAGTTTGACTGCCAAGCAGGTGAGTTGATTGCCATTCTTGGTAGCTCTGGTTCTGGTAAAACATCGTTACTCAAATTATTGGCAGGATTGATCAAGCCTGAATCTGGCTCAATAACATTCAACGGCAAAGTTTGGTTAGACACACAATCAAAGCAAAGCTTGTCGCCACAGCAACGAAAAATTGGTTATGTACCGCAACATTTCGGCTTATTTGAACACCAAACAGCATTAGAAAATATTTGCTCAGGTTTAAGTCATCTTGCTAAACAAGATCGAATTCAACAAGCTGAACATTGGTTAAATTTAGTGGGGTTACAGCAGCAATGCAATTTAAAACCCAAGCAATTATCAGGTGGGCAACGACAACGAGTTGCGCTGGCACGGGCATTAGCCAGAGAGCCAGATGTATTGCTACTTGATGAACCTTTTTCTGCGGTGGATAGTCAAACCAGAGAGTCGTTGCATCTTGAACTATTAAAGCTAAAAGGCAGCATTAATTGTCCGGTGCTAATGGTGACGCACAATGCTCATGAGGCTATGATGTTGGCACAGAAAGTCATCATTTTTGAGCATGGAAAAATCCTCCAACAAGGCGTTACAGCTGAAGTCCAGCAATCCCCCAATAGTGATAAAGTGGCGAAACTGCTCGGCTATCGCAACGTGCTTTCAGCGCAAGTAATCGAACACAATCCGAAAAAACAGCAAACAATTGCTCAAATTGGTGACCATCAACTGATGATTATTGATGATGTTTCACGTCTTATTGGCGAAAGTATTCAATGTATTTTTCCAAACATCTCGATACCAATGACGACAGAAGCCTTGGTTAACCATTTGCCTATTCAGTTGTTATCACATCATCAATATCATAATAATATTCAAGCAATTGGTTACGTTGAAAATACTCAACAAAAAGTAAATATCACCTTATTATCTCAACAGCTAGCAAACGACCTGCCTCAGAATCTAACTTGGTCTGTTGCAGCATCGAGCATCAAAATTATTAAGAAACAATTATGATTCTCACTAGATGATCAAAACTTAATCTTAGCTTAATTGGGCTTTACGCTTTATTTGGGTAGACTGCAAACGTTACCTATTAAAAATCGAACTTTTCTTTTTATCTTCAATATCGTCGTTCGCTTTTTATCACCTAGGGGGCTAAATGCGTTGGCTATTGGGGTTATTGTTTTACAGCAGCATCGCCGTTGCTTACGGCAACTTATTCGCTACTCTCACCAGTAGACCCTTCCAAGATCCGATGGACGCAATTCGTCTTGTAGAAAAAACTCAGCCCGGCGTCATCTCCTCATTCAATACCGAAGTTCAACAAGGCGACATTTATTACATTTTCTACGTTGTTAACCAAAGAGACAACACCTGTGTGCAGCTTGAATACGCAGCATTAACTGGAAAACTAATACAGCAAAATGTATCTATACTTAATAGCAGCCAACATCCTGAATTAGCAGCAATAAAGTTTATTTCTAAAAATAAGCTATTATTTTCAGAGCTGGTTGAATTAGCAAAAAAACAAGATTCTGTACATTTATTAAGAGCTGAACTGGATCATGATCTAGGCATTAGCTATCTTGAATTAGAGCTAATTGATAATAATGGTCAACATCGATCGGCCTTTAATGTAGAAACATTGCGCCCGCTGCCCTTACTGAAATGGTATTAGGGCCGAACGAGCCTAAGGAGTACTATGAAAGTCCTATTAGTAGAAGATGACGCAACAACACTTGACTACATCGTTAAGGGGTTCAATGAACAAGGTCATAATATTGAAACCGCCTCTGATGGCCATCAGGGGTTATTGCTTGCCACCAGCAATCAATATGATTTGATCATTCTTGATAGAATGTTACCAAGTATTGGTGGTCTAAAACTTCTTGCCGCAGTTCGTGCAACAGGCAACCAAACTCCAGTTATGTTGTTATCAGCATTAAGCCATGTTGATGAACGCGTAAAAGGTCTTCGTGCAGGTGGTGACGACTACATGACCAAGCCGTTTGCTTTTTCTGAATTATTGGTTCGTTGTGAAAAGTTAATGCAACGTGGTCATACTCAGCCCTTGCAAACACATTTACGAGCAGGTCCACTGGAAATGGAGTTACTTACCCGAAATGTGTCTCTTGATGGTAATGAAATTTTATTGCAACCTAAAGAATTTCAATTACTTAAATACCTGATGGAACACGTTAATCAAGTAATAAGTCGCACATTATTATTTGAAGCCGTTTGGGATTATCATTTTGATCCACGCACTAACGTTATTGATGTTCATATTGCCAAGCTCAGACGCAAATTTGAAGAACTCGGTTATGGTGAACTTATCGAAACCGTAAGAGGTGCAGGTTATCGGTTACGCCAAAGGAATTAATCCTTACCAAAGCAGCGCTTGGCGCATTACCATTGTGTTTTCAGTGTTGGTGACTTTGATCATCGGCGCTTTGCTTTTTGCGCTATATCAGCAATTGATCATCGAGCAGCGCTATCAAATCACCCAAAACTTATTAGCCGAGGTGCAGCGGTATAGACAGCTTGCTTCGTCGGTAAACCGACGTAACTTTATTAGGCAAATTCAAGCCGCAGACTCTAAATCAGCCTTAGTGGCATGGCAAAATGGCAACGAAGTCATTGGCGCCTTAAGCTTTATGCCAGATGATATGCCCTACTTGCCCAGAACTAAAGACTTCCCGATCCTCACTGCTGGGCCGGATAAACTGCACATTTTGACAGGTGGGCTGGTGAAAACTCGCTATGGACCAGTGTTGGTTGCCAGTAGAACCGACCATTTCGCTGCATTGATTGATAAGTTTGTTAGCGCCGCGGCGACGGCGGTCATGTTAACAGTTATTTTTGCCTTAGCGCTCGGATATTTATTTTCTAAAGCTATTTTAAGAAGGCTTATTCACTATAATCAACTCAGTGAGCAAATCGAACAAGGCCATTATGATACTCGTTTACCGATGAGCTGGCGTAATGACGAGTTTGATATGCTGGCTAAGCAATTTAATGCGGTGCTTGATACACTTGAAAACAACCTCACTGCCATTCGCGGTATTACCGATAATATCGCACACGATTTACGTACACCCTTGTCGCATTTGCGCATTGGGATTGAACAGCTAATTAATCAACCCACAAATACCATCGCTGAACATTGCGCTAATTTGCTAGAAGAGCTCGATCACTGCTTAGGTACCTTTGATGCCATGCTATCCCTTACCCGTATCGAGGAAGGTCAGCTAACACTTGAGAAAGAGTCTATTAGTCTTCATACCATGTGTGAAGACTTACGAGAAATGGCAGAAGCACTCGCCGAAATGAATGAACAAACCTTAAAATTGCACCTCGGTAAGGAATACACTACCCAAGCCGACAAACACTTGTTATTTCAAGCCATGTTTAATTTAGTAGATAATGCCATCAAATATTCAGGTAAAGGTGCCAAGATTGAAATCGTTCAACACTACAATAAAATTGAAATTATCGACAATGGACCTGGGATACCGGATAATTACAAAGAGAAGGTGTTTGATCGGTTAGTGCGTCTCGATCCAAGTCGACATCATCAAGGCACTGGGTTAGGTCTTTCTATGGTAAAGGCAATTTTAAAACGCCATAACGCCAAAATTAAACTTTCTGATAACCATCCCGGACTCAAAGTAACGATCGAATTTTAAACTTAAGTAATCTTTACATGTCAACCAACACACCTAAACAACAAGCTTATCAGCTTATCGCTGATGAAGACGATTTTATTATTATCAACAAGTTCCCAAATGTGCATTTCCACAGTCAGGATGGACAAGCTGGAGTGGTCGCACAAGTAGAGCTCGATAGAAAACAAAAACTCTACCCCGTTCACCGCCTAGATAGTCCCACATCTGGTTTGCTTATCTTTGCAAAATCCAGTCAAACAGCAAATCAACTCGCTGAATTATTTAAAGCTCATCAAGTACAAAAGTATTATCTTGCTATCGCCAAAGGCAAACCGAAAAAAAAACAAGGTTGGGTTATTGGTGACATGGCGAAATCTCGTCGTGGTATGCATAAGTTGTTACATTCAAAGCAAAATCCAGCCATTACTCAATTTTTTAGCTACGCCTTACAAAACGGACTCCGACTGTACCTACTTAAACCTCATAGCGGTAAAACCCATCAGTTACGCGTAGCGTTAACTAGCCTAGGTTCGCCCATACTCGGTGATCCTTTATATGGAAAAGATGACAGCGACAGGTGCTACTTACACGCATATTGTCTTGAGTTTGAGCTAAACGACAAAGCCTATTTTTATCAATGTGTACCCGAGATAGGTGACGCGTTTACTACTGAAACGATAAAACAGCAGCTGAAACAACTAAGACAACCACAATTGCTTGACTGGCCGCAAAGCAAAAAAAAGGACTCAAGATGAGTCCATGCATTCACGAGCGAATTGGTAAATCGGTAACAATTTAGGGTAATTATCCCCGATATCGATACAGTATAAGGTTTATTGCTGAACTATCGCTGAACACAATAGCTTATTGATACTTTTATATAATTAGCTAGAGGGCGTTCCCAATTAAAGACTTTTTGATTTGTTACAGCCTAAAATTGGCA
>JBMYXI010000016.1:0-53836 GCA_049608225.1 Parashewanella sp. | reverse complement strand
CTTTTCAGCATTGATTCTTCTTTGTTGTGAAAGCTTAAATTAGCCCGCTAGTTCTGCGCTTTCACGCCTCGAATAATGCAACGCTGAATAAGCCCTGAAAGTTGCACCTTCAGGTATCACGAGTATATATGAATTTTGTTGGCATAACGCCAACCATTCAGTTCTGACCGAACATTGCTTTTCAAGTCTCTCAGCGCTGGATCAAAAATTTTAATTTACTCTTTTGTTTTCTTTTGGAGAAAGTACATGACTGATTTAAATAAAGCCGCCAAGCGTGGTATTAACCTAATGGATTTAACCACCTTGAATGATGACGATACTGATCAAAAGGTGATTGATCTTTGTCATAAAGCGTTGACGCCAGCTGGCAATACCGCAGCTATTTGCATTTATCCACGCTTTATTCCAATTGCGCGTAAAACATTAAAGCAGCTTGGCGCAGAGTCAGTCCAAATTGCAACAGTAACCAACTTTCCACATGGTAACGATGATATTGATATCGCAGTAACTGAAACGCGTGCCGCCATTGCTTACGGTGCCGATGAAGTGGATGTGGTATTCCCATACCGCGCGCTGATGGCGGGTAATGAACAAGTTGGCTTTGAACTGGTTAAAGCCTGTAAACAAGCTTGTGGCGACAAAGTGTTATTGAAAGTCATCATTGAATCTGGCGTGCTGAGCGATCCCGCACTTATTCGCAAAGCATCTGAACTCTCTATTGATGCTGGTGCTGATTTCATTAAAACGTCGACAGGCAAAGTTGCGGTTAACGCAACGCTAGAAGCGGCAGAAATCATGATGACAGTGATCAAAGAAAAGAACACTAAAGTTGGTTTCAAGCCAGCTGGTGGTGTGCGTGATGCAGAAGCGACCGCCGAATTTTTAGGTTTGGCTGAACGCCTACTAGGTGCTGATTGGGCAACACCACGCACGTTCCGTTTTGGTGCGTCAAGTTTATTAAATAGCTTGTTACACACACTGGATCTGGCTGAAGCGCCTAAGCCAAACCAAGGTTACTAATAATAACGTGTAACTTGGGTTAAGTTGCAGTATTTATCGAGCTCATTATCGGATTAATGAGCTCGATTGTTTTAATGTTAATGTGCTTTGCTTAAAAGTTTGAATTTGAGCAAAACATTCGTTAATAACTGTGATCAAACTCCATTTGGTCGATGGCAAACTTCGATAAAATTCTTTGTAAAATTACTACAAAATTTATTTTAATCTTGCATAGAAGGCACCAACCGACATTATGGTTGGCTGACCATCGGAGGCGATAACATGTTTCTAGCTCAAGAAATTATTCGTAAAAAACGTAACAGTGAAGCATTAACCACTGAAGAGATTCAGTTTTTTGTGAATGGTATTACCACTCAAAGTGTTTCAGAAGGCCAAATCGCTGCGTTAGGTATGGCGGTGTTTTTTAACGACATGAACATGGATGAGCGCATTGCGTTAACAACAGCGATGCGCGACTCTGGAACCGTTTTGAATTGGGATTCACTAGGACTAAACGGCCCGATTATCGACAAGCACAGTACTGGTGGTGTGGGCGATGTCATTAGTTTAATGCTTGGCCCAATGGCCGCAGCTTGTGGCGGTTACGTACCGATGATTTCTGGACGAGGTTTGGGTCACACTGGTGGTACGCTTGATAAATTCGACGCGATCCCGGGTTATCAAACCGAACCTGATAGTGCCTTGTTTCGTAAAGTGGTAAAAGACGTTGGCGTCGCGATTATTGGTCAAACTGGCGATTTGGTTCCTGCAGATAAACGCTTTTATTCTATTCGTGATAATACTGCGACGGTTGAGTCAATCTCGTTGATCACAGCATCGATTTTATCGAAAAAGTTAGCTGCTGGCTTAGACGCGCTGGCTATGGATGTCAAAGTAGGCAGTGGTGCATTTATGCCAACCTATGAAGCTTCTGAAGAATTAGCAAGAAGTATTACCGCGGTAGCAAATGGCGCAGGTACTAAAACAACAGCATTACTGACTGATATGAATCAGGTGTTAGCCTCTTGTGCGGGTAATGCCGTCGAAGTTAAAGAAGCGATAGACTTCCTAACGGGTCGCTATCGCAACCCTCGCTTATATGAAGTAACAATGGGCTTATGCCAAGAAATGCTGGTGCTTGGTGGTTTAGCTGAAAATGAAGCTCAGGCTCGTGTTAAACTAAATAGAGTATTAGATAATGGCCGCGCAGCGGAAATATTTGGTAAAATGATTGCAGGTTTAGGTGGCCCTTCAGACTTTATTGAAAGTTATGACAAGTATTTGCCACAATCTGCAATTATTCGCCCCGTTTATGCTGATAAGCAAGGCTTTGCACACAGCATGAATACGCGTGATCTTGGTATGGCAGTGGTGACGTTAGGCGGTGGCCGACGTAAACCGGGTGATGCATTAGATTATAGTGTTGGTTTAACCGATGTATGTGCGTTAGGCGATGAAGTCAGCGCTGATAAGCCAATTGCAATGGTACATGCACAAACAGAAGCGGCGTTTGCAGAAGCGGCCGCAGCAGTGAAAGGTGCGATTAAGGTGAGTGATGCTCAACCTGAAAAGCAAGTTGAGATCTACAAAGCCATACGCGCTGAAGATCTGTAAGGATATTTTATGAAAAAAACCGTTATTTTGATGTTAGATTCGTTTGGTATTGGCGCAGCAGGCGACGCTGAAGCTTTTGGTGATATAGGCTCCAATACCTTTGGTCATATTGCAAAAGCGTGTGCTGAAGGCAAAGCCAATGAAGGCCGACAAGGCCCGCTTAAATTACCGAACTTATCAAGACTCGGTTTAGCTCATGCAGCTAAAGAGAGTACGGGTGAATTTCCAATGGGGTTTGACGACAATGTCGATGTTATTGGCACCTATGGCTACGCAGCTGAGATCAGTTCTGGTAAAGATACCCCAAGCGGGCACTGGGAAATGGCGGGTGTCCCCGTGTTATTTGACTGGGGGTATTTCAGTGATCAAAACAACTCATTTCCGAAAGCGTTAACCGATAAAATTTTGGCTCGCGCAGGCCTTGATGACTTTTTAGGAAATTGTCACGCATCAGGCACGACGATCCTTGAGCAGCTTGGTGAAGAGCATATGCGCTCAGGCAAACCGATTTTCTATACATCTGCGGATTCTGTTTTTCAGATTGCTTGTCATGAAGAAAGCTTTGGTTTAGAAAACCTATACAAGTTATGTGAAATTGTTCGTGAAGAGCTTGAGCCATACAATATTGGTCGTGTCATCGCGCGCCCGTTTGTTGGTGCTAATGCTACTGAGTTTGCACGTACGGGTAACCGACGTGACTTTTCACTTGAGCCACCATCAAAAACTGTGCTTGATAAAATGCAAGCCGCTGGTGGTGAAGTAGTCAGTGTTGGTAAAATTGCTGACATCTATGCCCATTGTGGCATCACTCAGAAAGTAAAAGCGACTGGGCTTGAAGCTCTATTTGATGCAACGCTTGAGCAAGTTAAGCAAGCAGGTGATAACACCATCATATTTACTAACTTCGTTGATTTTGATTCTCATTATGGTCATCGTCGTGATGTGGCTGGTTATGCGCGTAGCTTAGAGTACTTTGACTCTCGCTTACCAGAGTTATTAGACATTCTTGATAAAGACGACTTCTTATTATTAACCGCCGATCACGGTTGTGATCCTACATGGCCGGGCACCGATCATACCCGTGAGCATGTACCCGTTCTGGCGTTAGGTGCTGGCATGAAAGCAGGATCGATTGGTGGTCGTAAGACGTTTGCTGATATGGGGCAGTCGATTGCAAGTTACTACAAGCTTGATGCAATGGACTATGGCACTTCTTTCATCGATTAATAACTGCTCGTTATTAAAAAAATAACTGTTTGTTTGCTGTCCAATTGATAAAAATATCGGTCATTTGGACAGTTTTTTAGTGAAGATTTTGATTAAAACGGGTAGCTTACCCGACATCTAACAAATGAGGCTTAGACCTCAAAATATAGGGGTTATATCAATGGCAACACCACACATTAATGCAGTTGACGGTGCGTTTGCTGAAACAGTTTTGTTTCCAGGTGATCCACTACGTGCAAAATACATTGCTGAAACATTTCTTGAAAACGTTGAGCAAGTCACTGACGTACGAAATATGCTTGGTTTTACAGGTACTTATAAAGGTACGCGTGTGTCAGTAATGGGTTCAGGTATGGGCATTCCATCTGCATCGATTTATGCAACTGAGCTTGTTAAAGATTACGGTGTTAAAAACCTGATCCGCGTTGGCACATGCGGTGCGATTAGCACTGACGTAAAAGTGCGTGACGTCTTGATTGGTATGGGGGCTTGTACTGACTCACAAGTTAACCGTTTACGTTTCGACCAACAAGATTATGCTGCTATTGCTGATTACGGCTTAATGAAAGCGGTGATTGACTCAGCGGATAAGCGTGGTACAAAATACCGTGTAGGCAACGTATTCTCTGCTGATTTATTCTACACGCCTAAGCCTGAAATGTTTGATACCATGGAAAAAATGGGCGTATTAGGTGTTGAGATGGAAGCGGCTGGTCTTTATGGTGTTGCTGCTGAGTATGGGGCTAAAGCTTTGTGCGTGGTAACTGTTTCTGATCATATTCGCACTGGTGAAGCGACCAGTTCTGATGAACGTCAAAATACGTTCAATGACATGATTGAAATGACGCTTGATGCAGTGTTAACGCTGTAGATTTGTAATTTCAAGAACGATTTTTTTTAGAAACCGATGTCATTATGACATCGGTTTTTTTATGCGTCATAAAGGCGACATTAGTCTTGAAATAAGTATAATAGCCGCCATATCTAAGTCTGAATCGAAATACTAGGCTATAAAAAATTTATGTTAGATACCAAATTTGATGAATTAATGGATTTCCCATGCTCGTTTCCTTTTAAAGTGGTTGGTGATGCTAGTGATACCTTAGCCGATCGCGTAGTTGCTGTTGTGCAAAAGCACGTAGCGGGTGACTACGCACCGACCAGCAAAGCGTCAAGTAAAGGCACTTATCACTCGATTACCATTCGTGTCATGGTCGAGAGTAAAGAGCAAGTTGAGCAACTTTATATCGAGTTAGCTAAAATTGATGGTGTAAAGCGCGTTTTATAAGGATAACGGTTTGCAGGACGGACAACTTCATATAAGACATCTTGGCAGACAAGATTACAGTACGGTTTGGCATGCAATGCAAGAGTATACGGATAACCGTGATGAGCATAGCAATGATGAACTGTGGGTGGTAGAACATAACCCTGTTTTCACTCAAGGCCAAGCGGGGAAAAGTGAGCACATTCTTGCACCGGGTGACATACCTGTTATTCAGGTCGATCGCGGGGGACAAGTGACGTATCACGGTCCAGGTCAATTAGTGGTCTATCCATTACTTGATATAAAACGTCTTAAAATGGGCGTTCGTCAGCTGGTTAATACCATTGAGCAGAGTATTGTTAACATGCTCAAACCTTATGATATTGAAGCATACCCAAAAGCCGATGCGCCGGGTGTTTATATTAATGAGTCAAAAGTCGCTTCGCTTGGGTTACGTATACGAAAAGGGTGCTCATTTCATGGATTGGCGTTAAATGTCAATATGGATATGGAGCCATTTCATCGCATAAACCCATGTGGTTATGCTGGGTTACAGATGGTGCAATGTGCCGATCTTGGTGGCCCTAAATCGGTGCAGGAAGCAGGCGATAAACTTATTCAGGATCTTGGTGATCTATTAGGCTATAAATCACTGATCCACCATCAAGGATTCGCAGAGTAACATGAGTAGACCAGAAAGATTACAGCCGGGTGTAAAACTGCGTGACGCAGATAAAGTTGCACGAATTCCGGTAAAAGTCGTTCCTTCTGAAAGAGAAACGATGCTGAGAAAACCAGATTGGCTTCGCGTTAAGTTGCCGTCATCGAATCAGCGGATCACGGAAATTAAGCAAGCGTTAAGAAGCAATGGCTTGCATTCCGTTTGTGAAGAAGCATCTTGTCCCAATTTGTCTGAATGTTTCAATCACGGCACTGCAACGTTCATGATTTTAGGGGCTATTTGTACCCGTCGTTGCCCGTTTTGTGATGTTGCCCACGGACGCCCACTGAAGCCTGATGCGGAAGAGCCAAAAAAATTGGCAAAAACCATCAAGGATATGAAGCTAAAGTACGTTGTGATCACCTCAGTGGATCGTGATGATTTACGTGATGGTGGTGCGCAACATTTTGCTGACTGCATTCGAGAGATCAGAGCGTTAAACCCAAATATCAAGATTGAAATCTTAGTCCCTGATTTCCGTGGACGCATTGATAAAGCTCTAGAGATCATCTCACAAAGTCCACCAGATGTATTTAACCATAATCTGGAAACTGCGCCAGCGCACTATC
Source organism: Parashewanella sp. (assembly GCA_049608225.1). GTDB lineage: Bacteria > Pseudomonadota > Gammaproteobacteria > Enterobacterales > Shewanellaceae > Parashewanella. The sequence goes on along the minus strand of JBMYXI010000016.1, from coordinate 47,439 downwards.
GTAAAGCGCGCCCAGGGGCTAATTATCAATGGTCACTTAACTTGCTGAAGCAGTTTAAAGCGCGTCATCCAGATATTCCGACAAAGTCGGGTCTAATGATGGGGTTAGGCGAGAGTAACGAAGAAATTCAGCAGGTATTACGTGACTTGCGTGCTCACGATGTTGAAATGTTGACCTTGGGCCAATATTTGCAACCTTCTAAGTTCCACTTACCCGTTGAGCGTTATGTACCGCCAGCAGAGTTTGATGAATTAAAAGACTTTGCCGAAGATATTGGCTTCACTCACGCCGCTTGTGGGCCAATGGTACGCTCCAGTTACCATGCCGATTTACAAGCTCAAGGCAAAGAAGTGAAATAAGCTTGCTATATTAAGCGCATTGAGGCCAGCATTGCTGGTCTTTTTTATGGCTCGGCGAATCTCAATTCCATCATGATAGCATCTTCTCTACCCTGAACTGTCGGGTAATAGTCGCTTCTGCGACATGTTTCAATAAAGCCTTGCTGTTGATAGAGCTTAATTGCACCGACATTCGATTCTCGAACTTCTAACATGATCACTGATGCTTGCCTTTGTCTTGCTTGTTCGATCACCTTAATAAGTAACTGCTTGCCAACGCCTTGACCTTGAAGTATTGGCGAAACACAAATATCCATTAAGGTCGCTTCATCCACAACTTGCTGAACAATTGCAAAGCCAGCAAACTTGTTATTGAGCTTTATTCCAATATTGAAATACAATCGGGAGAAACAGCTCGACAATGTTGAAAGCGTCCAAGGGTGTGAGTGAGCCGCTATTTCAACGCTATGCATCGAAGATAAATCGGCTGACATTAACTCAAAAAATTCAGTCTTCATCTTTAATTTTGTTTCTCTATAAAGAGAGTTGAGAAAAATATCACAATTAATTTATTTGTTTTTTGTTATTAAACTGACAAATTTGCTGCCATAAACTGCGTTTATGTTCACTGTTTGTGATTAATTGCTGCATCGGCACTGACTCTATCCAAGCATGATGTGGACGGCTTTTGCGTTGGCGCATATCCCAAATGATTTCAGCGCCTTTTACTGGCTGCTCTGCAAACTGGATTTGTTTTGGATCGATATTCAGTAGAGTCACTACTTGGGACACCAATTCAGAGGTGGGGGACATGTCATCATCATCATGCAGAATGAAATAGGCTGCTTGGATTGAAGCTTTGCTGGCAAGTTGCCATTGAGTGATTGCCATTGCGTCAAGGTATGCTGATTTATTCATTCAATATTGTCAAAAAGGTGAGTGAAGCTTAAGTATATCAACTTGATACTCGACCAGCGAGTTTCCTCAATGGTTTTCATGTTATTCTGTTAATTAGTTGTTAAGTAGTTCTTTTCAATGTTGACTTTTATGGGTAGAGTAATTACTCATCTCAAAAATATAATAACGAGATAGGAAAAGACGTCGATGTTATCTCATAAAACAGAGCTTGCTCCCGATTGCCTCATGGACGGAATAGGCAAACCTATTTATGGACAATTTGATGGAATTGTCCGTGATCTCGGACTAAAGCACTTCCACTATTTTAATGATATGGATAAGCCTGCAAGCTGGTTAAGTCGATATTTTGATTATAAGCAATTTCAATTTATCTCAATCAAAACACCGCATTTCATCATTGGTGCTGCAATCGCTGACATTCGTTATTTAGGCAGTGGCTTTTGCTATTTGTATGACATTCATAACAATCAGCTCGAAGAAGTGAATTGGCTAAGACCGCCAAAAAGCGGCTATACAACCCAAGCCTCACCCAGAAATAGTAAGGCTTTTATTGGCAATGCAACTAAAAAGATTAGCTTTACTCTTGAAGATGGTACTTGGTTGGTAGAAATTGCTACTGATAAAATTCAAGCCAATGTCCGATTGGTGCCTGAAACCTTAAGTTTACCCATTGCAATGTGCTCGCCTACTGGCTACAACGGTTGGACCTACACCCAAAAGCATAATGCCATAAAGCCCGTCGGTACATTGTCAGTCAACAATGAACTACAACCATTAAATCATGCATTGGCAAGTTATGACTTTTCGGCGGGGTATATGCGCCGAGAAACCAGTTGGCGTTGGGCATCAATAAATACTAAAGTCGATAACACATTGATTGGTTTGAATTTAGCCTCAGGTGTCAACGAAACCGGCAGTTGTGAGAATGTGTTGTGGGTCAATGGCGAACGACATCTACTCACGCCGGTTCATTTTAAGTTTGATCGCCACCGTCAATTTGATGAAAGCTGGCACATTTATTCTGAAAATGGTCAGGTCGATTTACATTTCACTCCGCGAAATGTGCGCAGTGAAAAGCTGAACTTGTGGTTACTTAAAAGTAATTTCAGGCAGTTTATTGGTGATTTCAATGGTTACTTAATTGATAACCAAGGACATAAGCATGTGTTATCAAGTGAGCTGGGCTTTACGGAAGATCATTTTGCACGTTGGTAAGGGAAGATCATAATGAGTTTTGAGCAGTTAATTACACATCCAGAGTGGCTACTTATGTTGTTAGCGCCGATCTTTTTTATTTGTATTGCCTTGGAATACTTTTTAGGCGTTAGGGCAAATAAATTACCTGCAAACGCGAAGTATGAGCTACCGGAAGTCCTGTGTAACTTTTCATTAGCAGGCTTGCATCAAGTGACAGATATATTGGCAGGTTTGTTGATAGCGCAGCTTTACTTGAGTGTGTTTGATTGGCGTTTATTTGACATTAGCATGTCGTTGAGCAGCTTTGTACTCTTGCTGGTGGCGCAGGACTTTTGTTATTACTGGTTTCATCGAGCCAGCCATCGAATTCGCTGGATGTGGGCGGCGCATGTGGTGCATCACAGCTCTGAAAATATGAACTTTACCACGGCCTTTCGCCAAAGTTTGATGTACCCTGTTGCTGGAATGTGGTTGTTCTGGCTGCCGCTGGTGGTTATCGGTTTCGATCCTAAATGGGTGGTTTTTGCTGTGTTGCTCAATCTTGGTTACCAATTCTTTGTGCATACTCAGTTGGTGAAACAGCTTGGTATTTTTGAATGGCTATTTAATACGCCATCCCATCATCGTGTTCATCATGGGGTTAATCCACAGTATATTGATAAAAATTATGCGGGTGTACTGATCATTTGGGATAAGTTGTTTGGTACTTTTGTGCCTGAACAAGAAACGGTTCGTTACGGTATCCCTAAACCTGTAAACAGCTTTAATCCGATTAAAGTTTCATTTGCAGAATGGCGAGATATGTTAAAAGAAGCGTCTGCGAACGACATTAACTGGCGACAACGGCTTATGGTGCTGTCTGCGCCGCCAGCAGATAAGAAAAGTAAATAAGTATCTGACAATAAGTTCTTTGAAATTTATAGTTAGGTACTTAATTATTGATAGAACTTTTTCAGGGGCTGATTAAAACGAGCAAGAATGACTTTTTCATAATCAAAGCCAAAATTCATACCGATTTTTTGCTGCTTATTGGCTTGTTGGTAATATTGCTGGGTCATGCCATCAAGCTCTTTATAGGCGAGCGCATTGGAATCAATAAATTGTTCTACGCTGCCTAAATTTAAGGCGATGAGTTTTTGTTCAAGCGTATTAAGAATGTTTAAGGTGTATTGTTCAAACATGCCTGTACCAACGGCTTTGCGCCCTAAAATATGTGGTGTTGAGTCAATTGGCGCAGTGTAATAGCTTTCCTGCTCATAGGGGAGGCTAAGCAAATTTTCACCAACAGAAGTGTTGTTACCTATTTGATTGAGATCTTCCGCAATACTTTGTACTTGAAAGATACTAGTGTTATTGTCTAAATTGATGATCATTGCATTCAGCAAATCGTCTAAATACATGATTTGATGAATATAATCTCGATGCACATGATCAAGATGGATCATACTGATAGAGCCTTTTACGAGATTGAGCTTTGTCGTCAGATCAGCGTTGTCGCTGGTCTGTGATGCAGTCGCAGAGGCAGATTGTAGTAACAATAGAGTTAAGCCGAATAGTTTTAAATACTTTAACATGACACTTTCCTCATTAAAATTCAGTGCCAATGTATGATAAAAATTTAACCAGATCAAATGATGCGAAAATGTATATGAAGTGCAGTGTTATTGTTTTTTTATAGCGTTTTCTCCAGCGTTACATATCAACTTCTGCAAAATATTCAATAAGAGAATCCATTAATACTTGTAAGGCTAAGGAGTGATGTTTTCTTGTTCGATATATGCCATAAACGCCTAATGTATCAGGCTGCCACTCTGGTAGAAGCTGTATTAACTGTCCACTTTCAATGTGATTGAGTACGCTGCACAGAGGAAGCAAAGACACCCCCATCCCCGAAAGAACGGCATTGAGTAGAACACCAGATTCATTAGCGCTAAAATTTCCGTTAACTGGAACAGCTATTGATTCTTCACCATTTCCGAAACTCCACAGCCCTCTAAAATAGGAATAGGTTAAGCAATTGTGTTGCTCTAACAAAACTGGGGCTGTGGGAGAACCATATTTTTCTAGGTACTCAGGTGAAGCACAAAGTACTGAGCGACAAGTTGCCAGTGGGCGGGCAATAATATTGGGATCCAAATCATTTGTGATCCGAATTGCGAGATCAATTCGTTCTTCAACCATATTGATAACATGATTACCAACATTGAACTCAATTGATATTTTCGGATATTTCATTAAAAAATTTTTTAAAAAGGGAGTTAATACACTTTGAGCGATAACGTGAGCACAACTGATGCGCAAATGCCCAGCAGGTATTTGCTTATCAAGCAAACCCGCGGCTGAAATGTCTGCGGCTATATTCAATAATTGTGAACTTTGCTGTAGTACAGTTTCTCCTGCAGGTGTCAAGCTTAACGAGCGAGTTGAGCGATGTAAGAGACGCGTTCCTGCCCATTCTTCCATTTGATTTAGGTAGCGACTGATCATTGAGCGAGACATATCTAATGCCTTCGATGCCGCTGCCATACTGCCGTTTTCAACAATGGTTTTAAAAACTTTGGCTGCTGTAATTTTATCCATAATTAAACCGATTTACGACGTAAATTGAGGAAAATAATACTGCTTTTATATAGAACTAAGCAATATAATGTCGCGTATATAAACTTGAGATTAAGCAAAATTTTCTTATCAATTTCGTCAGTTACAGCATGTTCAATTTTGATCGAAAATAGAGAGTCGACTTAGTCATATTACGAAGAACTCAAGCAACTATTGAATGAAGAAAAAAGGTCAAAACATCAGTGCGCGTATGAAAGCGTGAATGCTTAAAATGAGAAATGTACTGAAACATAAGTCGCCCAGTGATGAGCGACTTAAACAATGCGATTACTTTACAGCTTGTAAGATCACAAATTTACCATTAGAAGCTATGGTGGTGCAGTTGCCAAATAGTCGCTTCAGTTTAATGTGATAGCCCAAATGACGGTTACCGACAACGTGTAATACGCCACCTCTGGATAAACGATTTCTGGCATCTAAAAACATCTGCCAAGCAATATGATCGGTAATGGCTTCGCCTTGGTGGAAAGGTGGATTACACAAGATCAAATCCGGCTTAACGGTTGTTGGTAGATCTGTTAAACAATCATTCCAATAAAAGTGACCTTTGGCATCTTCGAATTGGTTGATCTGCCAGTTTTTCTTGGATGACGTTACTGCCATTTCTGAGTCATCAATAAAATGTACATCAGCATTAGGGAAAAGTTGCGCAGCTCTTAAGCCCAATACACCATTGCCACAACCTAAATCGATAATCGAGTTAAATTCACCTGTGGGCATGTTTTCTAGCATAATGCGCGCGCCGACATCCAATTTGTTGGCGGCAAATACGTTGCTTTGGTTGCTTACTTCTAATTTATATTCAGGAATATGCCACTGATTTTCTGTTGGCAAACTGCGCTCTTCACCGTCAGTAACACAAGTAATGATACGTGACTTTTTGTAGGCAAGACTGGCGTTAGCTTGCCCAAGGTGTTTACCAATAAGCTCTAATAACGCTTTGTTGATTGATTTCGCTTTAGCACCAATTAATACTTGAGTACCTTTAGGTAACACTTGAGAAAGTCGAGCTAATAAATGGCTGAAATACACAAGGTTTTTTGGCAACTTTAGCAGTACTAATGATAGGTTTTCAGGCAGCGGTTGAGATCCTGAAATAAACTCGACAGGATCTCGTGGCAGGATATTAGCGTCGAGATTTTCATACGTGCCGAGTAAACTGGTTTTATTGTCGGTTTCTACGCTGATTTTGGCTTCAGGATAAAGTCGAGTAACACCACAAGTCAGTGCACCAAAATTATCATTAATAATCGCAATATTACTAACCGCCATTTGTGACTCTATCAAATGCTTTAACAAATACTCATCGGCAGAGTCCCAAGCTTGTAGGTTAGATTGTTGTTCAAGTGGGTATCTACGTAACTGAAGGGATAAATCTAAAACGGAAAAATCGACACTCATGACTTTGATAATTACGGTGGTAAAGTAAGGGCTGGGATTATCGCAGAAATTGGAAAAGATAGCGATGCAGCAACAAGCACTATTTTCAACGCCAAAGCAGAATCAACAAGATTTGCCTGTTACATTTATTCGCAACTATCTTTCACCAAAACAGCAACAATATCTTATTGAAGAAGCGCAAACCTATCCGTTTCATTCCCCTGAGATCACCGTTTATGGCAAAACGCATAAAATTCCCCGTTGTCAAGTGTGGTTTGCAGATAAAGGCTGTGACTATGTGTATTCCAATTTGTGGGTGACAGCATTAGCTTGGCCTTATCACCTTAGTCGGCTTAGGCAGAAACTTCGACGAGACTTTCAGCTAGAACTCAACGGCGTGCTAGTGAACAAATATGCCGATGGTAACGATTGTATGGGGTGGCATTGTGATGATGAAGTGGAGATTGAACAAGGCAGCGATATAGTGTCAATTAGCCTTGGAACAGCAAGAGATTTTCACATTAAGCATAAGCAAACTGATCAAAAAATAAGTTTTAACTTGCAAAGCGGCGATCTATTGATAATGCATTGGCCGATGCAGCAACATTGGTTACATAGTGTGCCGAAACGCAAAAACGTTAAAGAACCTCGATATAACTTGACGTACCGCAAGATAAGGGTAAATGCACAGGATTGATCTTTTGATATAGAGTGATTACCCTGCGATATCAATCACAATAAATTGGAACTATGACGATGTCAGCGTCAAAAATTGGCCCTGTGGCCAGTGTCATTACAGAAAAATTGACCAATGAGTTTATGCCAAGCTACATTGAAGTATTAAATGAAAGCAATCGCCATAATGTGCCACCAGGCAGTGAGAGTCATTTCAAGGTTGTGTTAGTCAGTGATAACTTTTCAGGTAAGCGATTAATTGCAAGGCATCGCATGGTGAACCAAGTGTTAGCACTGGAACTAGAAAATAGCATACATGCTTTATCAATCCACACTTATACTGAAGAAGAGTGGCAGGGTGAGCAAAACGTGCCACGGACACCAAACTGTAAAGGATAGCTAATTTGGAGGATCTTATGGAACAACTCGAGTTTTTTGAGATCCCCAACCCTTGCATTAATGTTTGTCAGAACAATAATCGAGGTTACTGTTTAGGCTGCTTTCGCAGCAGGCAAGAAAGATTTGATTGGCAGAAATACTCTCAACTGGAAAAAATTGAAGTTAATCGCTTGTGTAAGCAGCGGAAAAAACGTTATCGATATGCCGTGTTTAAAGCTCAAAAAAAGCAGCAAGCTCAACAACAGTTAGATCTAAATAACCATTTTGATTTTGAATAAGTTGGTGTTGAGTACCCATGATATTCAATATCAACTTACAGTGTTTTATTGCCGACTCAGGATGGCTTGCTCAAGTTCTTTATGCTGACGATAAGGGGTTCTTAAGTGAGGCAGTACTAACTGATTTACACCAGCTTCATCTACTGCTTTTTCCCATAATTGATTTTCATCTTTGCAGTTGTGCTCCAGTTTCAGGCAAGCAATAATATGATCAATACCGCCCATGTATTGGAGAGTCGTTACGTTATCTTCAAATACCTTTTTTACGTCAGTTAAATTGTCTGAGTTGTCATCAATAAATATGATTTGATACCCGTTATCGGTAAGCTTATGCTCATTTAGCAATGCGAGAAGTTGGTTACCTTTGTCAGGATTGATAGTGTATCTTGCTATTCCTTTGATCTCTTTAAATTCGTCTTCAGGAAATCTTGAGGCTAATCGTTCAAACTTTATCGAAATTTTATCAGGCTCGGTACGAGTAAGTATAAAAAAGGGAGCTTGTGAAAACGTTTCTTTCAAAGACGCTAATTGTTGTGGAAGATCGTCTTCAACTAATTGAAATTCGGCAGCACTTGAATCAATATTTTTTTGGATAAGAACATCATCAAGATCCATAACTATGATGCATTGTTTCCCTTGGGGGAGCTCGACATCAGCGATTTCCGCTAATCGCCAAATTTGTTTATCTACCCCCTGTGGCAGGCCGCTGGGTACTTTTATATCGAACAGTGGATTTGGCACTGGAGATTTTAACGCTTCTTTTTTTTGTGTTGAGTTAGGTATGAAGAGTTTTGGTGGCCTACCTTTCCTGTGACTACTGGTTGAAGAAGTAACTTGTCCTTCTGTTGCCGTGTTCATTTTATTTGGCGTTTCTACTGACACTGAAGCCAGTTCTTCTGTATGTAGCCGCTTGACACTGTCATTGAGTGGCGCAGGGTTAACGCTATACTCTTGTTGTGAGCTAGTTGTAGCATCAAAAGTAACAGTGCTAAGCAATTGTGCTAACTGAAATTCTAAGTTTGTTGGCGTTACAGGAGAACTCGGATTACTGCTTGAAGCGGGAGCAGATGTCGCCATAATTAACTCGTTTAAGTTACAAGAACATAGTGTCAATTTTAACAGGCTAAAATTACCTGATGTTTTACGATGAGTTAAACATTTTTCATTTTGCCAATGGTTTGTTAGTAAACAAAGGTGATAGATCAAAATAGATAGAAATAATTCATTTAAAATCAAATAGTGTGTAATCTAACTAAATAGCCGAAAACGCGTATACGATAGGAACAAATATATGTCACGAGTAAATTTCGATTGGCAAGATCCGCTGAACTTAAACAGCTTATTAACTGAAGAAGAACGTATGATACGTGACATGGTTCATGATTATGCTCAGGATAAGTTGATGCCTAGAGTGTTAACAGCGAATCGAGAAGAACGGTTTGACCGTGAAATCATCAATGAACTTGGAGAACTTGGACTGCTCGGTTCAACCTTGCCTGAAAAATACGGCTGCTCGAATACTAATTATGTTAGCTATGGCTTAATTGCTCGTGAAGTTGAGCGTGTTGATAGTGGTTATCGCAGTGCAATGAGCGTGCAATCTTCACTGGTCATGCACCCGATAAATGAATATGGCACTGAGCAACAAAAACAAAAATATTTGCCCAAATTGGCAACGGGCGAATGGATCGGTTGCTTTGGCTTAACTGAGCCTGATGCAGGTTCAGATCCTGCTGCTATGAAAACCCGAGCAGAAAAAATAGCAGGTGGTTACCGATTAAATGGCAGCAAAATGTGGATCACCAACTCACCCATCGCTGATGTGTTTGTTGTTTGGGCAAAACTTGACGGTGTCATCCGTGGTTTTGTGTTGGATAAAGGTTTAAAAGGCCTTTCTGCGCCCAAAATAGAAGGTAAATTCTCATTACGTGCATCCATTACTGGTGAAATAGTCATGGATAATGTTGAAGTGGGTGAAGATGCGATTTTCCCTGAAATAACCGGATTAAAAGGACCGTTTGGCTGTTTAAACAAAGCGCGCTACGGTATTGCTTGGGGGGCATTGGGCGCAGCTGAATTTTGTTGGCATGCAGCCAGACAATATGGCTTAGATCGTCATCAGTTTAATCGTCCCTTGGCGGCAACTCAGCTATTTCAAAAGAAATTAGCTGATATGCAAACAGACATAACTACCAGCTTAATGACCTGTGTACAAGCTGGGCGTTTGATGGATCAAGGTCAACTGCCTGTTGAAGCGATTTCTCTGATCAAACGAAATTCTTGCGGCAAAGCACTGGATATTGCACGCATCTCTAGAGACATGCACGGTGGCAATGGTGTTGCTGATGAGTTCCATGTTATTCGGCATGTGATGAACCTAGAAGCGGTGAATACCTATGAAGGCACACATGATGTACATGCGTTGATCCTTGGGCGTGCGCAAACTGGCATTCAAGCGTTTATGTAACGTAAAATGCTTTTTCGTTGTTAACATGATTACCAATTAAGTTGAGTATGCAGTAGGCCGAAGATCACAAATCAATACCCAAAAATTAGTTAAGGGAGAAATTTATGGAAGACAGAGCGGTAGCTGTTGATAGACAGTTTATTGAGCGAGTTCTACAACAGGATTTCTCCGATATTGCCAAAGGTTGGGATCATCGTCAATTAGGGTTATCTGACGCAGATTTTATTGGTTTGTTCGAGTCTCAGTTAAAAAGCCGTTTGCTGGATTTAGAATCTCGGCAAATGCGCGCTCGCAACCAAGGTTTTTATACCATTGGTAGCTCAGGTCATGAAGGAAATGCCGCTTATGCTAAAGCATTGCGTACTTCTGATATGGCTTTTTTGCATTATCGCAGCGCAGCCTTTTTGTTAGAGCGCGGACGAACGATTGCAGGGGAAAACCAACTGTGGGACATGTTGCTTTCATTCGCGGCATCCAGTGATGATCCAATTGCTGGTGGACGCCATAAAGTACTGGGCAGCAAAACCTTATTTGTCCCGCCGCAAACTTCTACCATTGCTTCTCATTTACCCAAAGCTGTTGGCGCAGCATTAAGTATTCCGCTAACCGATAGAATTGGTGTGGATGCTGAAATGCCTAAAGATGCCATTGTATTGTGTAACTTTGGTGACGCATCGGCAAATCATGCTAGTGCTCAAACCGCAATTAATGCCGCGGGTTGGGCATCGTATCAACAAGTGCCGATGCCGTTATTATTTGTGTGTGAAGATAATGGTGTCGGTATTTCAACCGCAACGCCAAAAGGCTGGATAGAGGCAAATTTTCGTCATCGTGCTGGCATAAAGTATTTTGCCTGTGATGGTCGAGACTTAATGGACTGTTATCAAGGTGCAAAACTGGCTGCAGATTTTGTGCGTTTACATCGAAAACCCGCTTTTTTACATGTAAAAACGGTTCGATTGATGGGGCACGCAGGTAGCGACGCTGAAATCGCTTATAAAACCCGTGAAGATATTTTAAATAATGAAGCGCAAGATCCACTGATAGTTTCAGCGCAACTCATTATCGAATCAGGTTTATTAATGCCACAACAGGTGGTAAATAAGTATCAAGAATTAAAGCAGCACATTGCTGAGCTTGCACAACAAGCGGTGAAAAAGCCTAAACTGCAAAATATTGAACAAACCATGTGGTCAATTGTTCCTCCCAAAAATAACAAATTAACGCCAACCAAAGCGCTTACAGCATCCCAGTTTGAAGAGCTAATGCAAGCTGACAAGAATAATATTGGTAAACCAGTTCATATGGGCAAGTTGATCAATTTGGCGCTAACAGAGTTAATGGCTCATCATCGAAATATTGTGGTGTTCGGTGAAGACGTAGGTAAGAAAGGTGGGGTGTATCACGTTACCTCACGTTTGGTCGAGCGCTTTGGTCCAAATCGAGTGATTAATACCTTATTGGATGAAACTTCAATTCTCGGATTAGCCATTGGCATGGCACATAATGGCTTGCTTCCTATCCCTGAGATCCAGTTTTTAGCTTACGTGCATAATGCTGAAGATCAAATTCGTGGTGAGGCTGCGACACTGCCTTTCTTTTCTAACGGTCAATATCACAACCCGATGGTGATAAGGATTGCGGGGCTGGGTTACCAAAAGGGCTTTGGTGGGCATTTTCATAATGATAATTCGTTAGCAGTTTTTCGTGATATTCCCGGATTGATATTAGCTTGCCCATCGAATGGTCAAGATGCCGTGGCGATGCTTCGTGAATGCGTTCGGTTAGCGCAACAAGAACGTCGATTAGTGATCTTTCTTGAGCCGATTGCATTGTATCGAACACGAGATCTACATACCGAAGGTGACAACTTATGGAGTTTTGAATATCAGAGACAGCATCAGGCGAAACGACTACCTTTTGGCGAGCTTGGCATTCATGGAAGTGGTAAGCAGCTATGCATCATCAGTTATGCCAATGGTTACTATCTCAGTCGGCAAGCAGAGAAAGAATTAGCAGAGCAAGGTATTGAATGCACTCTTGTTGATTTACGCTATCTCGCGCCATTAAATGAAGCCGATATTGCTAATGTTGCAGCTCAATGCCAGCACGTATTGATAGTCGATGAATGTCGCAAAAGTGGTAATGTCAGTGAAGCGATTGTTACCGCTTTGCATGAGCGATTAGGAGAAGATTGCCCTAAGCTTACTCGAATTACGGCAGCGGACTGTTTTATTCCATTAGCGGATGCGGCAACGCTGCCTTTGCCATCTAAAGAGCAGATTGTGGATTCTGCACTTCAACTTGTGTTAGATGTTTAGTAACAAAAATGAATGGAATGTGAGCGAGAATCGAGCTGCTCTATCATACTTAATTTATCTCACATTCTGTGCAATGGCTTTATTCATTTCTTCTAACATGGTTTGCATGCTATTGAGTAAACTGACGCTGACATTATAAGTTTGCATGACTTTTTGAAGTTGCAGTTGCGATTGCGATACAAAATCAGAGGCTCGATTAGAAACATTTTCCAGTGCAGCTTTTACCGATTCTAGCTGACCTTTATCCAGTTGGATAAGTACCAGTTGATCATCTGGGTCGACTGCTTTACCTGTATAGGTTTCTCCGTTTTGAATATAAGAAATACTGCCGTCAGCGTTGTGATTAGGCCAAATACCGGCGCCTTGCTCGGTAAAATACTCGCCACTGGTGTAATTGAGCTTTAATGTTTTGCCACTGGGTGATGTTAGCGTTAGATTAATGTACTTGTAACCTGAGTCTTTTCCTTCTGTTCCGCCAATGTCCGTTAGGTATTTATCAATAGACTTACCATCGATATGAATGCCGTTCTCACGCATATAATCAATCACATCTTTTGGTAAAGCAACTTTGCCTTCGTCGCCTTGTTTTGCGACTTTTGCAATTAATTCATTAATCTCGTTAGCTTTATCTTGAGTATCACGTGCGACCTTAGCTTTTTGCTGCATCTCGAGATATTTTTGATTCGCTAACTCAGAGAGTAAATTCATGAAAAGGTATAAAATAGCAATGCCACCAGACAATACAGAGTCGCCTTTTTGGGCCAACTCTCTATCAACATCAATGATGGATGAAACACCAATTAGATTGGTTTTGATTTCTCGGACTTTTTGAAAGTCGGAAAACTCAGGCGATTGAATAAAATCTTGGATATTCTGTAATTGATTATCCATATCAGAATCTTTGTGATGATGTGCAATTGGACTTGATTTTGGATCTTCTGCTGTTATGGGCTCACTCATTTGGTTCATTCCTCATGGAACATTCACCATTTTCAGCAATCCATTGTTCAGCAAGAAGTTAATCTTGATAGTGAACGCCTTCGATTTCAACTTAAGCGATACATTATCCTAATCTTTTGCCTCAGTCTATTTTAAAAATGTCAGTAGTCACAGCTTACTGGTATAACCAGTAAGCTGCTGTTGGAAAAATCAATTATTGACTGCGTTTCTCCCATTTCTGGTGATTGCCACCATGACTTGACCATAAGGTGACTTTCGCGCCATTATGTGTGCTGCTGGCATCGACAGAAAATCCGCTATGACCTTTGGGAGTGATCCTGTCTCCTGAAAAATCAAAAGCTTGATTACCACCGCCATTACAGTGATGTAAAATTAATGCTCCACCATTATGCAGTTGCCCTGAGAAGTCTAAACACATATTTGGGTTTGCCATATTCATGAGTCGATCAGTGGTACCGATGAAACTCCATTTTTGATCTCTAGAGTGGGTTTGGCAGTCCCAAATTTGCATTGTTACATGATCATTTAGCTGGTTGTCATCGCCGGGAACATCAAGACATTTACCACTACGCTTGTCCACCAATGAAAAAGTATCAGTGCTTTTTATGAAGCGTTGATTTTTTTTGCCACTGTCGTGCCACCAAAGTGAAACATTGGCACCATTGTGTTGACCATTCGCGTCAAGACTGAAGTTGATATTAGTACGAGATCGTACGCTTAAGCCAACAAAATCGATTGCTTGATTTGGGTGCCCATTAGCAACACATTCATAAAGCTTAACTTTACCACCATCGTGAAATTGGCCTTCGAAATCCATACAAAAGTTTGGATTGGCAAAATTTTTAAGCTGTCCAGTTTTTGGCTCGTAAATCCACTTCTGATCTTTCGCCTTTGTGTCACATTGCCATAGCTGAACATTGGCATTGCGATGTACGCCATTGTCATTACCTGCAATGTCTAGACACTTACCTGATTGGCTATCAATTAATGCAAACGGTGCACTAGGCAGTGGGTTAATAAATTGACGATCATTATTCTTCTCCGAGCGATCCCACATCTGTAAATAAGCTTCTGCTGAGTTGAATACTGAATCGTAAACTCTTTTGCTACCGTTGGCTCTCAAGTCTTCAATGTGATCAGCGAGTAAGCCATAGTGAGCGATGCCTTCATTGTTGTAATCAAAAGTACGATTGCCCGTTTTTTGCTTTTGGAATGTGTAGCGGCCATCAAAACTGGTGAACGGATAGCGAACCGGCGATTTTTTGATGTCGCTTCTGGCTTTGGCTTGTTGAGCCAAGCCATTAACGTCCGTACCGATACCGACGCCAACTAGATAAGGGAAGCGCGAAGTCACATCAATCATGTTATTAATTTCGCTGCTTAGGTAACGAGTATCAAAGTTGTAGCTAGCAAGAATACCACCCAATTTGGCGATGCGTTCATGCAAGTTACTTGGTTGATTTTGCGCTGCTCGTTGTAAGTGGCTGTGACCAGAGATCACGCCAGAATAGTTTCTAGCTTCAGCGATTTTTAAAATGGCATCAGAGGTGTCGAAAGAAGTGTGATCCAGTTCAATCATGATTTTTTTATCAATCATTCTGTTGACGAGATAAACCCCAAGTTCACTGAGACCGTGTCGATTACAATGTTTGGTGTTGGCGTCGTATTGTGGCTGCAGACCAACAGCATTGAGTAAGTTTCTTAATACGGGAATGGTACCGAGTAATGGGAAACCACTGGTCATTTTTCTGCCATCTATTCCTGCTTTACAGGCTTTAGTTTCAAAAAATCTGCCCGTCGATAGTTTTTGACCAACATTAATGAAACCGTCTTCAATTCTGGTGCCACCAAACTGGTTGTCAAAACGATGAATAGGATAGAAGGTTCTAACCCCAAGATTGTAGACTTCGGTTAATTGATCATCGATTTGTTTGCGAGTACAAACCGCATCTTTTGAGCCGCAGTTAAATAACTCTGATGCTTCAATTCCCATGATCACTGCAAGCTTACCTTGGCTGATAACTTGTCTCGCTTGATACTGGGATTTCACGATACGGAAAAATCCTTTTCCAGGCCCTCCAGACTGCGCATCAATGTAAGCTTGCATTTCTTTCAAACGCTTGGCCTGCAATCGAATACTATCCATAGTGTTACAGCTGTTCTTTTTTATCCAGCCAGCAGGATTAATGGTACTTTGTGCGTTACAAAGTACTTCATTTTCAACAAGGTGGGTAACCATAACTCGTAAGCCTGCTTTATGGGAACGCTCAATCCACTTATAGTAAGCTTGCTGATGAGAGACAGTACTTCTTTTAGGCCATGAGGGAAAATCTGGCCAGCCGCGAGTATCATGGCGAGCACCAATATTACCTTCGCCCATAAGGTTTCCAATAATATCTAATGCGCCCCATGGGCCATGATCGCCAGAACCATCATCTAATGCATGTGCCACACCATAAGGATGGAAAGGATCACCATGTAGGAAACGTCCTCCCATAAATTCATTGGAATTTAGATGAGTATGCACATCAGAGAAGCCCTTAATCTGATCGCCAACTCGAGGGTGTTGATCCGCTTTATTGGTTCTGGCGATATTAAGTTCAGCCTCGGGATATGTGCGACAGCCTGTTGTTGGCACTAAGTCCCATTGTTGTTCGCCACCAACAAGGGTGGAGTAAAAAATGCCACCATTACCTGTGTCATGCCTTAAGGTATGATTCATCCCTACGCTATGAAACTTAAAATGATAACCGCCCTTACCATTGGATACGGCTTCGGTGCGAAATTCGGCATAAGGTCCGGCGTAACGGCCAGAACTGGCTTGAACGGGCTGATGTCCTGCTAGGTAGCGACCAGCTCTATCGTAAATCAAGAAATGCTTGAATTTAGTTGGTTTGAAATAGAAACGCTCTGCTTGAGCAATATTCTGTGGTTCGGTTTTATAACTGAGTCCATCATCAAAAGGACCGCCTTTATGGTAGCGAATTAAAAAGCGGTTTCGTTCGGGTGACTTTATCGCATAGCAGCCTTGGGCCAACTGATGTACTGCATCGTCTGCGGAAGCAGCAGTACTTTTTGGACTATAGGCTGTTGTTATGAGTGCTGTTACGCATAGGTATTTTATCAAATCCTTCATTATTTTTATCCTTGTTTGCTTTTTTCTGATCCTTCGCCCTGATGAACTCGTCTAGGGACTACACGAAGAAAAGCTTGGATAAACTCAGGTGTTACTTACGAAAATTTGTCGCAAAAATAGGCACTAGAGTTTAGTGTCTACAACCTATTACACGGCAGGGATAAGTGGCTAAGCTAAAATAAGACGGATTTTTATAAATGCTGACGGATTTTAAGAAAGCGTCAGTTTGGTGTGAGGATTTGCTTTTTTTAGGTTTTTTGTTCCAACTTTTTGTCTTTATTTAGATATAAGTGTTGGTGTTGTTAGTTGTTTTAGCTATAAGTGTCTTGTTTGAGTTGTGCTGCCAGAAACTGAATGTTAGCTGACGAATACATCAAAAGTACTTGTCCACAATGAACTTGAGGATGAAGATAGCTTGACCATTTCGGCTTCGCAATCGTTCAAGTTTTTTATCTGGATTTGTTATTTTGTGTGGGACAAAGATGATGAAACTCTTTTCTTTATTTAAGGTTATTTATCCTTTAGTTTTAGCTACTTCTTTCGCTGTAAGTGCGACCACTTACTCTAAATTTGAATGCCCAGGGAATATCACTTTTGGATCAAATTCACGGATAATGGAGTATGTAAAGGATTATCCAGACTGTACTGTGATGAAAGGAGGTCTTTTAATTCAAGATGGTGTAACAAGTCTGATGCCATTGGCTAAGTTACAAACGATTATTGGGCCTTTACGTATTATTCAAACCAGAGACTTGTGGAGCCTAAAAGGTCTTGATCAGTTAAAGTATGTAGAAAGTATTGAAATTACTAACACAAGCATTTCAGATATCTCGTTTCCAAATCTACAGCAGTTAACTGGTGTTACGAGTGCATTAGATCGTCAAGCAGAAGCTTTTAACTCTCGATTTAATGCAGTAGAGCATAGTGGAAAAATAATTATAGAGGGCAATGAATATTTAACTAAGCTTTCAACATTTGATCAAATAACAAAAGCAAATGAGATCAGTATTAACTTTAACGGACAGCTGAGCACAATTTCTGGCTTTAACAACTTAACTCAAGTGGGCTGCAAGGTTGACATTGCTTGGAATGATAGCTTAAAGCAAGTAGAGGGGTTTAACCGTTTGCAAAGGGTGAAAGAAGATGGATGTAAGTTCGATTATTTATCTACTTTAAGCTTTTACGAAAACCCTAAATTGACTAAGTTGAGAGGTTTTTCGTCGTTAGTCCATGTCAGTTCATTAAGGCTAACAGGTAATGAACAGCTAACGAGCATAGCAAACGATACATTTTCACAGTTGCGCACAATTGACGATATCATGTTGGTCGATAAAACTCGGTTAACCGAGTTATCAAATTTTCATAACATAAATTCGATTGGTCTAAACCTGATGATTCAAGATAACAGCGAATTGACAAATTTAGCAGGCTTAGAGCAGCTTAAATTAGTCAATGGCGTTATCTCAATTGATAACAACCCTAAACTGGCTGATATTATGGCACTATCTGGGCTGAAGGAGGTTTGCGGCCTAGAAATAGATAATGAACCTAAGCTCACTGAATTAGTCTCATTTAGCAACATAACGAGTTTAAAGAAAGGGCTCGTATTAAAAAATAATGACAAATTGGAAAGTTTAACTGGATTTGAACATGTTACTGAGCTGTCTGGACCTCTAGATATTGAAAGCAATCCAGACTTAGCTTCATTAAGTGGGTTGCAGCATTTAAATCAACAAGCTTCGATAGAGAGTAAAGCGTCGTCTATCAGTTGTGACAGAGGAAAACTCAGTAATAACCTTTTGTATATTAATGATAATGATACGTTAGCCTCGATTGATGCTCTGTCAAATTACCATGCTCAAGTTATTAGTTTACAAGTGAATAAAAACTTCTCACTATCGACCCTAAAAGGGATTGAAAACATTACGTTATCAAAGGTGCCGTCACAGCATAGTGAACTTAAAAGCTCAGTGATAGAAAATTATAATCTAGCTGACTGCTCGGCTCTTTGTCCCGTGCTTAGATTAGGTGTGGATTTAACTTTGAGCAACTATCGCGGTAACTGCATGGATCGCAGCGAGCTAATTTGTGCATCTGCTGATTGAATCTGGTGACAGTAATTTGCAAAAAATAGCCCTTGTAGCCATTATTTAATCGTGGCTTTGATTAAATAATTACTAAGGGAATGGATTTTCAGTGATAGAAAACCCAACTGAAATCGATGTTTTTGATCTTTTAAAAAAGTATCCTGACTCTATAACACCAACAGATAAGACTTATGTCTATGATTGTTGTTTGCCTATCGGAGATAGAGGTGGGCAACACTATAAAATTACTTGTACTGCAGATAAAAGCCCTTCAGATCTAATCCCTTTTAAAGCGCAGTTCGTAGAAAAAGTCTCTGAATTGAATGCAAGTGTTTTTGAATATGTGGCAGATAAAGTGGTTAAACCGAAAGATCACTCCCAGTGCATATTCGATGCGTTACTTCGATTTACCGATCCTCATTTTTTAAAATCGACGTCTTTGGATCAAAACACTGTAAAGTTTAAAGATGCTGCTAGTAAAGAGGAGCCCTCAGATACTTTTGTCGCGATTGATGTTGATTTATCAAATGCCAGCGATGCATCGCAAGCACTTATCACCAGTGAAATGGAGCCCAGTGCCGAAGTAAAAGGTTTAGTTGAGACTGCAGAGCTTACCCCTTTTGGTCTGAAAAAAGTTGAAGATGCTGCACGTGATGGCTATTGGTTTTTTGAACCGAATAATAAATGCATTGCTGTTTTTCAAGACGCAGCTTGGGCGATGGATTGGGGCGTTTTGTCGCATGCTACCTTAGCTAAAGTTGGCGGTCGTATGGAAGTGTCGATGGCAAATGAGCATTTTGTTCAGTTAAATGTGCGATGGAAAAGAGATAAATTTACCGCCAAAGAAGCGCAAGCAAATTTAGCGATTTGTCGTGCAGTACATGAATATGATGCATTCGTGCCTGCTGTAATTATTGACCCTTTCACTGTTCTTACCCCACAAGCGGGGTTGGAATTACACGCAGATATTCTTGCCATTCGTTGTTTTTCTTCTGTGAAAGTGCATCAGTTTAAAAAGTTAT
This sequence comes from Parashewanella sp., assembly GCA_049608225.1. Classification (GTDB taxonomy): domain Bacteria; phylum Pseudomonadota; class Gammaproteobacteria; order Enterobacterales; family Shewanellaceae; genus Parashewanella. Next base: position 27,642 of record JBMYXI010000016.1, on the reverse strand, counting down.
GTGAGCAGCTTGCGCAGTTACATGAAAAGGGCATTTTTCATCGTGATATTAGTACCTATAACATCACGTTAAAAACAATTTCAAGCCCTTGCCAACTTATCGACTTGAAAGATATGGCGATTCCGGAGTTGGATAATTATAACAAGTACCGTGGGACACGGCGTTTTATGCCCGAAAGCTTAGCGGTATCGGCGATAAATGGCGATTTTCAAGTACTAAAGTCGAAAGATGAATATTCATTATTAATTTCGATGTTAATGGCAACAGCTGGTAAAGAGGTTTTGGATGCCTCAATTGATAAAGATGAAGCTGGCAATGGGTTTTATGCAAATGTTATTTTTAGAAGCAAAGCTGCGATGACAGCGATTAATTGCTGGATAATCGATAATGTTAGAAAGGACTATCGTTCGAATGTTCATGATTTTTTACTTGCCCCTCACCAAAAAGGTTTGCCTGTTCCGCTTTATAAAACGATTATCTGGGAAGCAGATCCAGGGACGCAAGACGCAGGGAAATCTCTTGAGTTCGATTATGATCACTTTAACAAGCCCTGATACTGTCAGGACAGCAACAGGGCTTAAACATAGAAACCTGCTTACAGTCTTTCTAGTACAGCGTCGGTGAAGTCAGTTGTACCATGAGTGCCACCTAAGTCACGAGTGGTACGGTCGCCTGATTCGATCACTTCTGCAACCGCACTACGAATTTTCTCTGCTTTATCTGCCATACCTAAGTGCTCAAGCATTTGGATAGATGCTAAGATCACTGATGTTGGGTTTGCTAGGTTTTGACCTGCAATGTCAGGCGCACTGCCATGAACCGCTTCAAAAATTGCCGCGTCTTTACCTATGTTGGCACCAGGAGCCATACCTAAACCACCTACAAGACCTGCACATAAGTCAGATAGAATATCGCCAAATAGGTTGGTAGTAACGATAACATCGAAGTTTTCAGGGTTCATCACTAGCTTCATGCAAGTTGCATCAACAATCATTTCTTCTGTTGTGATGTCTGGGTAGCGTTCGCCCACTTCTTTAGCGACTTTTAAGAACAAACCAGAGGTTGACTTCATGATGTTTGCTTTGTGAACAATCGTCACTTTTTTGCGTTTTTCGTTACGAGCAAGCTCATAAGCAAAAGTGGCAATTTTTTCAGCGCCTTCACGGGTAATGATACTGGTCGCTTCAGCGGTACAGCCATCTTCAGATACTTTCTGACCAAGACCTGAATACATACCTTCGGTGTTTTCACGTACAGTAATGATATCAATGTCTTCGTAACGTGCTTGCGTACCTTTTAAAGAGAGTACTGGGCGCACGTTGGCGTACAAGGCAAACTTTTTACGCAAAGTTACGTTAATCGAAGTAAAGCCACCGCCAACAGGTGTCGTTAATGGACCCTTTAAGGTGATCTTGTTCTTTTCAATTAAATCAAGTGTTTGTTGTGGTAGCAATTCGCCATGTTTTTCAAGCGCGACTAAACCTGCATCAGCGAATTCGTACTCAAAGTCACAACCCACTTTGTCTAATATTTTAAGTGCAGAATCGATAATGCTTGGACCGATACCATCACCCGGAATTACTGTAATTGTACGTTTTGACATGGAAAATCCTTCAACAACTTAGTTGGTTATTACCTAATCCTGCTGCGACCCTATTATTATCGTTTCAGCTTAGGCAGGGTAGGCATCTGATAAGACCAGTGATTGTAAACAAATTTCACAATTTTTCACAGAAAATAGTGAGCAAAGTCGCGTTTTTTTGGGTAAGGTAGCCATCTATATTGAAACTAAAAAGAGAATACGTTGGTGAAATATAAAAATCTTGCCGCTGCACTCTTGGTTTCTAGTTCGTTGACGGTCATCCCGACGAGCTTAGCAGCCAAAGCTTTATCCCTTGCGGACATTATGAAGTTCGAAACCTTATCTAAACCTGTTATTGCTGATTTCGGCCAAACATTAGCGGTAGAAGCCAAGCCTGATCGTGGTGATTCGCGCGTGATTGTTAAGGTGATTGCAAATGGTAAGGCATTTAATATAAAAAATGCAGCTAAACCACAAGTGAGCGCTGATGGCCGGTTTGTGGCTATGGTAAAAACCATTCCCTTATTAAAAACAGAAAAAGCCGATGTTAAGCAAAAGAAAAAACTGAAATCGGGTTTAGTGCTGTTAGATACTCAAACCGGTGAGCAACAACAATTCGAAAGCGTAAAATCTTTCGCGTTTAATGAGTCAGGCAGTCACTTGATTATTCGCTTTGAGCCTAGTGATGCAAAAGATAAATCGAAAGATAAGTCAAAAGACAAGGCCAAATCCAAAAAAAACAAAATAGAAAAATTTGATAAAGGGCACACTGTCCGCTTGCTCACGTTATTGAGTGGTAAAACTCAAAACTTTGAAAATGTAACTCACGATCAGTTTGATAAAACCGGTCGCAGTTTATTACTAAGCGTGAACGATGGTGCCAATAAAAAACATAGTTTAATTAAGGTTGACCTTAACCTTGCAACCAACAAAACACTGTTTAGCTCTTCAGTGTTACAAGTTGGCGAACTGGCGCTAAGTGAAGACAGTCAATTTGCTGCATTCACGACAGGCAACGCACAATCTAACCCATATGGGCGAGAATATAATTTAAATGTCATTAACTTGAAGTCAGGGTTGATGATAGAGCTGCCTAAAAATCAGCACTGGAAATTAAATCGTTATAGTAAATTGCAGTTTTCGGATGACTCCAAGCGGTTGTTTTTTGGAACCGTGCCAGAGGTGCGCCAGCAACTCAGCATAGCGAAAGTCACTAACTCACAAGACTTATACAGCAATAAAATCATTACTGGAGAACGTCAGTTACGTGTATGGCATGGTGATGATCCGCTGATCAAACCTAATGAGGTTAAACAATACAAGCAAGAGTTAAAGCGTACTTATCTTGCCGTTTATGATGTGGACAGCAACACCATTACTCAATTGGCAAATCGACAATTGCCGAATGTTCACATCAGCCAGCAGTCACGTTATTTACTGGCAGATTCAAGCAAGCCTTATAAGAAAATGATCACTTGGGCGGGTTTTTTTAAAGACGTTTATTTAGTGGATATGAAAACGGGCAAGAGTACTCAAGTGCTCACTCAATATCCTAAATATACTCAGCCGACACTATCTCCTGATGGTAAGTTTTTAGCTTATTATCAACTGGGACAGATATATTTATACAATGTAGCAACGGGTGAACGTAATCAAGTTTCAAAGAACTTACCGGTTTCATTTGCTAATGAAGATCATGATTATCCAAGTAATGCTCCGGGCTATGGTTTTGGTCCTTGGCAAGCAAACGGCAATTTTGTATTGGTGTATGACAAATTCGATATTTGGAAGCTCGATACCAAAACGGGTGATATGACCAGCTTGACCGCGGGTAAAGGACGTAAACAAGGCATTGAGTTTCGTGTGACAGGGTTGCCCAAAGATGATGTTCCAGCCACTATCGCAATGAATGAAAAGTTGCTGATAAATGGTTATAACGTTTACAGTAAATCGGATGACTTTTATCGCTTATCAATGAGCGGTGAACTGGAACAATTAACCTCTGAGCCGGTTAAGCTAAAAGTACTTGCTCGCAGTAAAAAAGCAGATACCTTAGTGTATTCCGAACAACGCTATGATATGTACCCAGATCTCTATACGGCTAATTACTTAGACCCACAAATCGCCAAAAAACAAACCAATCTTAATCAACAAATCAAACCATATAATTGGGGCAGTGCCGACTTAGTTCACTGGACCAGTGCTAATGGTCAAAAATTAGATGGCGTGTTAATTAAACCAGCTAATTATAAGCCGGGTAAGCGCTTACCCGTATTGGTTTATTTTTATCGATTTATGAGTGACCGTTTGCATTCATTCCCGCAAATGAAAATCAATCATAGACCCAATTTTGCTTGGTATGTAGATAATGGTTACGCAGTATTTTTGCCGGATATTCGATTTGAAGTGGGGTACCCAGGGCCTTCTTCAGTGCAAGCGCTAACGTCAGGTGTGCAACACTTGATTGATTTAGGCGTGGCAGATCCTAACGCTGTCGGAATTCAAGGGCATTCATGGGGCGGCTATCAAACAGCCTACGCAGTGACTCAAACCAATATTTTTAAAGCTGCGGTAACGGGCGCACCAGTGTCAAACATGACCAGTGCGTATAGTGGCATTCGTTTAGGCAGCGGTTTAGCGAGACAATTTCAATATGAAATGGGTCAGAGCAGAATTGGAGAAAGCTTATATAAAGCGCCACAAAAATACATAGAGAATTCCCCGATTTTTTATGTTGATCGCATTCAAACACCTATGATGATCATGTTTGGCGATCGTGATGATGCGGTACCTTGGGAGCAAGGTATTGAAATGTACTTAGCAATGCGTCGTGCAGGTAAAGATGTGGTGATGCTTCAATATCAAGACGAACCTCATCATCTGAAAAAGTACCCCAATAAGTTGGATTACACCATTAAGATGAAGCAGTATTTTGATCACTACTTAAAAGGAAAGCCTGCACCTGAGTGGTTATCAAAAGGTGAAGCTTATTACGAGTATAAGAAGGACTAATTTTCTTTACCAAAAATGAAAGAAAGCGGCGTTTATCGCCGCTTTTTTACAGCAAATGGATACCAAAAAATTTCACTATTGCGGCAAAGGCAAAGAAGCAAGCAATGGAAAGTAGGGCGCACAAGCCTAATGTCACCCAAAAACTAAACTTTGCATGTAATAAAGGGAAAGCCAAAAACATAGGCAGAGTAGGCACCACATACCAGAAGGTATACCAAGCATGATTATCGAGCTTCTCAGCGCTTTGACCTTCAACGTACATCCAAATCAACGCCATGATAGTTACTAAAGGTAGGGCAACAATTAAGGCGCCTAATTTATCGCTGCGTTTGGCAACTTCTGAAACAAAGACAACAATAGCAGCTGTGATAAGGTACTTTGTTATAATCCAATTCATAGGCTAATTAGGTGAAATAATTAAATAAGTTTGCAGTATATAGCAACTGCTTTGATGAACCATGAGGTGCATCAAAGCATTGCTAATTTTATAGATAACCCCATAATTGATTAATTTTTAATGTTATTTGGAACTATGGCTGCAGGCCGATTTTGTTCTGCGGGAGTAAAGTATTGTTCCGTAATCGTTGATATAGTGAACCAGCCTATTGTTGTGATGGGGTTACAAGTGCGTAAATTCCATAACTGCCCTGCAATGTTAAAAACAGTTCCTGCGGTTTTTCCTACAAAATAACCAATGGCCTTTTTAGTTGGGCCTTCACTTGTTTCTACTTTTGGCTCAATTTTTGGGGTTTTTACACCTAAAAATAAAATCTCTCCAACCGTTTGTACCACTGCATGAAATGTCCCTAGAGCTATGGCTGATGTAGGCTCGCCTGTGACACAGTAAAAAGATAAAGTGTTACCTAAACAATTGGCAGCAAATTTTTTGCTCATGTCGCATAAACCAGTACATTGACTTTGTTGTACTGTTGCGTCTGTCGATGCCGTCACACTACTCATTAGATCTGACTTCAAAATAATTCATTGAAGTCTGGCATTTAATTTTATGTCCTAAAGATAGACAAGTTAATTAAGTTTAATACTTAGTTAAGCCTTTGTGGTTGAAGTGATTAAATAAGCCTATCCCTCAAATCGTGACTGGTGCTTCAAGGTATTGTTGGTAGGTATCTGTGCCCCAAGCAACTAATTTATTGTCAATAAACAATAATGGTGTGCATTCATCTCGGGTGGTTTTGCCGTCACCTTTGGTGTGGTGAGTACGGTAAAACAGAACGACGATTTGTTTATTGTGGCTGGTTTTTGCCTCACTAAAATCCGCGGCACCAAATTTTGAACGCACAAGTTCAATCTCTTGCCCTAAACTTAATTGAGTCAGAAATTTTTGATTGTAAGTTTGGCGTTCTTCCCAGTCCATATCGGTAACACTTGGCTGATAAAAGTACATAAAAATAGCAGCAAAAATAAGATAGCTGACAAACACTGAGCCAATGATCACAGGCGCTTTAGAGTTCATTATGGTGTCTTTTCCGTAAGAAAATAAAAATTGAAGCCATAGATTGCAATATTTTTGTCCAGTTTTAAACTGATTTTTACTCTTTTTTAGGCGCTTTGTTAGCTAAACGAAATTCACTTAATCGCACATCTAATGGCATATCTGTGACCAGCTGAGCTAATTTATAACTTAACCGTGCCATGTCTTTACCTTCAGCTAATTTATTGGCTTGTTTTTCACCGAGCTCATTTAGTGATAGGTAAATGTTCGACAAGCTGCGAAACATCTGCAGCAGTTGGGCTGCTGATTTGGGGCCGATACCTGTGATCCCCGGGATTTTATTTCCACTTGATCCCGCTAATGCCCAATATTCTAAAAATTGTGTGCGCTCAACGCCAAGTTTTTGCTCCATTGCGGCAATATCAACAAATTGCTGGGCAAAGTGATCCCATTGCACTATGTTGGGATTAATAAGCTGACTAAAACCATTGTCTGTCGATACGATTATGGCCTTGCCGCCAGAGTTAACAAGCTTAGTTGCAAGCGTTGCAATCACATCGTCGGCTTCTGACTCGGCATCTAAATTATACCAATGTCGGCTTGCGAGTTCTTTTTTCAAGTCTGCAAGGCCTGCGGCGAGATCGTCAGGCATAGGTTTGCGACCTTTCTTATATTCAGAGTATCGCTGTTTACGCCAAGACTCTTTATCACCATCCCACACCAAAACCAGATGGCTGGGGTTGTGATAGTTAATGAGTTTATTGATTGCTGAGGTAATGCGTAAAGACAGTGCCGTCATGTCGGCACTGTCTGGTTGAGTTGCATGCATTCGACGCACAAGGTTAAGTGCGTCAATAATTAGCAGTTGGTTCATCCTGTTATTACCTTATAGCAGGGCGTATATTCAGTTCCGGGCAGCTTCATGCGTTGCTGTTTGATAAAGGCTGTTAGTAGGTTGTCCATCATTGACATAAGCTTTGGATCGCCGTTAATTTCAAAGGGGCCATGCTGATCAATTAATGCAATGGTTTCCCCTTTAACATTACCAGCAACCACTGCTGAAAATGCCCGTCTAAGATTGGCAGCTAACTCAGCTTTATCAACATTGAAATGCAGATCGAGCTTTTTCACTGAATCATGGGTTGGGATAAATGGATGCTGAAATCCAGATGCAATTGTTAACGCCCATGCATATTGATAAGAATCACCAATAGCACGACGATACTGTTTAATATCATCCATCGCTTTAGACATAGTTTTGGCGACCGCTTCAGGATTGTCGATGATGATTTGATACTTATCTTGAGCTTCCTTGCCTAAGGTTGCAGCGATAAATTTATCAATTTCTTTAAAGTAATCTTCGGCGTGTTTCGGGCCGGTGAGTACGAGCGGGATCTGATAGTCTTGATTATCTGGGTGCAGCAAAATACCAAGAATATACAGCAATTCTTCGGCTGTTCCTGCGCCACCTGGAAAAATCACAATACCGTGACCAAGGCGTACAAAGGCTTCTAAGCGTTTTTCAATATCGGGTAGAATAACCAGTTCATTGACAATCTGATTCGGTGGTTCAGCGGCAATAATACTGGGCTCTGTTAACCCAATATAACGTGCTTTTTTCACCCGTTGCTTGGCATGGCCTATGGTTGCGCCTTTCATTGGGCCTTTCATGGCACCAGGGCCGCAACCCGTACAAATATCTAATTTTCGAAGCCCCATTTGGTAGCCGACTTCTTTGGTGTATAAGTATTCAGTTTGGGTAATGCTATGGCCGCCCCAACAAACAATGATGTTGGGATCTCTTGACTCAGCAAATGACTTGGCGTTACGTAAAATGTCGAACACCATATTGGTAATATGATTGGATTTATTTAAGTCGAGATTTTTTAAGCCGTCGTATTTATTGCTTAAATAGATAATGTCGCGAAGAACAGTGAATAATAGCTCTTGAGTTCCTGCAATGATTTGATCGTCGACAAATGCTTGTGCTGGTGGATTAATGAGTTCAAGTTTGACACCACGTGCCCGTTGAACAACCGAAATATCAAAATCTAGATGGTTAGCAAATAAATCTACGTCACTGTCAGAGTGAGCACCTGCGCAAAGCACAGCTAATGAACAGCGACGATAAAGTTGATAAAGTTCGCTGGATGCGCGTTTTTGTAAACGTTGAACTTCAATTTGTGACAGTTGCTCCATACTGCCGCGAGGACTAATTGATACCTTCATAAGCTCCCCCCTCAAAAAAGAAGCGTACATTAGGTGAAAATACGCTAATCAATAATCACTTGATCTCGATTGCCATTTTTTGCTCTGTAAAGTGCGGCATCGGCGCGATCAAATGCTTCCTTCATTGTTTCATCTGCAATCAAATTCGCAGCACCTATGGATACTGTAACCGTAATTCGCTGATTTTTAAACTTAAACGGAATGCTTTTTATTTTTTCTCTAACACGGTTCAGCAATGCAGAAATGTAATGATCAGGCACGTTGGGCAGTAATAACACAAATTCTTCCCCTCCATAGCGCGCCACAAACTCGGTTTCTCTTAATGAGCTTTTGAAGGCTTTGGCGATCACTTGTAAGGTTTTGTCACCAATGCTGTGACCAAATCTATCATTAATGCTCTTGAAGTGATCGACGTCTATCACCACAATCCATAAATTATTTTGCTGGCGTTGGAACCTTTTGTGCTCAAGCTGCATTCTTTCTTCAAGCGCTTGTCGATTGGGTAATTGAGTGAGTGGATCGGTTAAACTCAGTTTATGCTGCTCTTCGATTTGGCTTTTGTAACCATCTAACTCTGAGTTTAAGCTGCTCAGTTCGCTGGTCATGCTATCTAATGAAAGTTGTAATTGCTTTTTTTCATCATTTTCAAGTTGAGCTTTACGCTGTAATGCGTCTTTTAACTGCTCAAGTTGTTGATTGATGTGTGCTTTCAATCCTTCAAGTGTGTCGCCTTCAGCCAATGTTTTATCCACTATGGCGACATGATTGCTTATTTCTTGATTTAATGAGTCTTTTCTCTGTTGAGTGCTTTTTTGATTTGATTTTATTGCTGAAGCAATATCACCAACCACCCCTAGTGTTTCATTGAGGCTTTTAAGAAATTCTTGAGAAGAGCTTTTTTCACGCAATAAGTTCTCAACTACTAAATCAAGAATGGTTTGGTAGCAGTCGAAAAGGTCATCAACGGTCAAATCTTGCGTTAAAATTGCTTTAACGGTTTCAACTTTGTCTTTTTGATCATGACTAAACTCGATATCAAGAATTAATGAGCTTAATTCAGCAGCCAGTGCTATGTGCTTAGGTAAGAGCTCTAAATTGTTATCTTCAAACTGCAATTTTAACACTTTGTCGTATGACGACATTAGTTGATTAACTTGAGGTATATAATCCCAAACAGTATGAAAAGGCTTTTTTAACTCTTGCTTAAAGTAAGTTAGTTCTCTTTTTACATTGTCGGGCAAGGTCGTTACGCGTTGCAATTGGCAAACGGCTTGACTCAAGCTTGAGCGTCCTTCTTCCAACTGCAAGGTAATTTGGCGATATTGCCCTTTGAGTAACTTATCGGTACTGACAATATCGTCAATACTCTTGTCTAAGGCATTAAAATTGCTGAGATTTCTTCTAAGCTTGGCAAGTTTATTATCTAACTCAAGGTTTTGGCCTTTACAAACCTGACTTAAACTCGAAATAAAGCTCGCCAATGTAACAAAGTGATCATCCCTTGTTAACGTTAGCTGCTTTATTTCCGCTTTAGCGTTTTGTAATTGTTTTTTCAACAAGTTTAAGCTTGCTGATGTCGACCGGTCGCCTTTCATTACTTTTTGTGCCCTTACTCAACAGATACACTAGAAACTTAAAAATAATCGCAAAATATGCAGGAAATTAGAAAGATAGAACATAATATCTCATTTACGAAAAAGTGTGAAACAAGAATTGCGAGCTAAGTCTCACTTTCTTCAAAACTCGTTAACATAAATTGCCATGCTTGAGGGTTTATTATACAGCTTGTTAGGTTTTTAGTGTGTATACAAGAAAAGCGCAGTTTCTATTGGTATGATACAGGTCAACCTTTTATAAAAGATAATAATAAGGATCACTAGTGAAGCTTTCTCGTTTAGCTTGGTTAACGACCGCGGCGCTCGCGCCATCCATGTCATTTGCACAAGTGGATTATCAAATTGACCTAACCAGTCCTGAGCACCATTTAGCTCAAGTTGAAGTGAATTTTCCCAAAACGGATTCAAAGCTGTTAACGGTGAACTTACCGATTTGGCGAACGGGAAAGTATACCGTGCTTCCAATTGCGGATGGCATACGAAACTTCATCGCAAAAGATGAAGATGGTCAGGTGTTACCTTGGAAAAAAACAGAAATTGGTCAATGGCAAGTTCAGCTTGATAAACCAAGCAATGTTACTGTGAGCTATCAATTGCATGCCAATGAACTTGGTACGCGTACTCGTCATATTAGCGCTTCTCATGCTTATCTCGACGCCAGTGCTGCATTTATGTATAGCCCAGAGTTCCGCAATGAAGGAGTTAGCGTTGAGCTGAAAGTACCTAAGTCGTGGAAGAGTTATTCAGGAATGGATTATGGCAGCAACAAGCACAGCTTTGTTGCACCGAATTATGATGTGTTGGTGGACTCGCCAATTGAAACCGGTATCAGTCATCATCGTCAGTTCAGTGCTGACGGGCGTGATTATGAATTAGTGGTTTGGGGTGAAGGTAACTACGATTTAGATCAAGTGGTCACGGATCTGACTAAGCTCAGTGGCACTGCTGAACGAATTTGGGATGATTACCCGTTTAAACGTTATGTTTACATGGTTCATGCAACCAGTGGTGCTCGTGGCGCGACAGAGCATTTGAATTCGACCATTATTCAATTACCGCGCTTTAAGTTCCGTGAACGTAAAGATTATTTACGCTTTATCAGTACCGCTTCTCATGAATTCATTCATACATGGAACGTAAAAGCCTATCGTCCAGCAGCGTTAGGCACATACAACTATCAGCACCCAGAAGTGACTGAATTACTGTGGTTAGCGGAGGGTTCAACCAGCTATTTCCAAAACCAGTTGCTGTTAAGCGCGGGCATTATGAAGCCAAAAGAGTTCTTTGCTGACTTAGTTAAGCGCATTGGCTCAAATAAAAACAAGCCGGGCACCGACGAGCAATCAATTGCGCAAGCCAGTGCAGGGCAGTGGACTAGCACTGGCGGTAATTACGCACATAACCATAGCGTGAATATTTACTCTGAAGGTTATATGGTGTCGCTGGCGTTGGACTTTTCTATTCTCGAAGATACCGATTTGAAGAAAAGCTATCGCGATGTTCATCGTCAGCTTTATCGCGACAATAAAGTGCCTGCGGGCTATACGCCGCAGGACGTGAAAAACATCATCGCCAAGCTCACTGATAAGTCATACGATAGTTGGTGGAAACAACACATTGACTCACCTGTGCAGCTGGATTTTGATGCTTTACTTAAGCAAGCAGGTTTAAAGCTCAGTTATGGTAAAGATAATAAACAAAAAGTTTACACTGGCATGACGTTAAGCAGCCGTCATAACTCGCTAACCTTAAGCCGTGTTCAACGTAATGGCCCAGCATGGAAAGCAGGCGTGGTTGCCGGTGATGAAATCGTTGCGGTCAATGGTCTAAAAGTAACAGCGTCAGGCTTTACGAAACGTATGGAAGACTTTAATGCTGGTGATAAGGTTGAGCTGACCTTATTTAGCGATGATAAGCTAAAGAACGTGACTATGACTATTGGTGAGCAGCCTAAAGGCAAGCTTGCTATTACCGCGGTGGCTAAACCGAGCAAGCAGCAAAAAGCCTTCTTGAAAGCTTGGTTAGGCATTGATTGGCCGTTTGATGACAAAGGTAATTTTCTAGTTAAATAAGCTTATCTTGTTTATCTGACGTAAAAACCGGACTTGAGTACTCAGGTTCGGTTTTTTATTAGCTCTCGCTTGAGTCGTCAATGGTAAGAACTGTTTATGTTATGCCGCCGCAGGTTTACTGTCTTGACGCTGCTGAGCTTTTTTGAATCCACGCTCAAGACTTCTTAGATGATCGGTATATGCACGATTATTATTAAACTTTTTTAGTGACGATAGCGTTTGCTTAACAATATCTGTAATATCTGTATGATCTTCTAGTATATTACTAGTGAGTTGCGGCAGACAATCTTCAATAGTAATTTTGATTGCTCTTTGTAGGTTGAGGTTATCATTTGAATTAATGAACGAATTAATTGCTGAAAATAAGCTGTGGACTGCTGATACGTAAGCGCCATTTTTTAATTGATTACTACCTTGGACCATTAATACACCTCCATTGAGGCTATCCATATCTCGTTTTAATTCAGTTTTTAGTCGTTTAATTTCTTGTTCCAATTTCTGCTCTTTTTCTGAATACTCATGTTTTATTTCATTTTTGATAATTGTGAGCTGTTCTTTAAGCTCTTGCTGCATTTCAAGCCAGAGTTCACCTTTAATCTTTTGATGCTCTACTTTAAATAGTCGTTTTTGGTACAGCGTCACCACGATAGGTAATACAACGCTAGAAAAAGCAAGTACGGCAATAGTGATGTTGATTAACTGACTAAAAGACTGAGAATATAAGTTATTAACGGATTCGAGTATTTTGAGTGATGCGTCCATAGCAACGTCCTGTAACGAGAGTAGACTAAAACGGGTGATCTGATGTTCTTAAATCAGATTTTCGCCATACGGTAACCGCTATTTCTTATTAAATCAATGACTAAAGCCTGATAGCGAAGAGCGAATCTCCTTTTGGGCTGTGTGATCTGTAATAGCCCGATGTTCAAAATTCTGACAAATTTTATCTAGTTAAAACTTCTTCCTGCATTTTCTTCAATAGTTTGATAACGTTTCAGGTATCGAATAAATAACGAGCGTAGTTTTATGAAACTGAAATTTAGTTTAGCCAGTGTGTTATTGGCTATGACGGCATTAACCACTGGTCATTCAATCGCTTCTGCTCATTCTGAGCGTGGCTATTACCGAGCACCTACCTTGCATGGCGATCAACTTATCTTTACCGCTGAAGGTGATTTGTGGACACAAGACATTTCTCAGCACAATGCCAGTCGTTTAACCAGCTTACCTGCTGAAGAAATTGATGCCAGCATTTCTAAAGATGGCAAGTGGGTAGCGTTTTCGGCGGATTATGATGGTGCGCAAGAAGTGTATGTCATGCCAGTTAAAGGCGGTGTTGCTAAACGGGTCAGTTTTGAAAATAGCCGCGTACGAGTTCAGGGCTGGACTGAAGCAGGTGACGTATTGTATTCCACTGATAATGCCCATGGCCCAGCCAATTATTGGGTGCTCCGTATGGTGAATCCCGACACATTGATGACAACCGATTTACCGCTTGCTGATGCCATAGAAGGCGTGATTGATGCAAAAGCAAACTATGTTTACTTTGTTCGCTTTGGACTGCAAACCACAGGTGACAACGCCAGAGTGTATCGTGGTGGCGCAACCGGAGAATTATGGCGATACAAAATTGGCAGTAATGAAGAAGCTATACCGTTAACGAAAAAACATCGAGGCTCAGTACGAAATCCAATGCTTTGGAATGATCGTATTTATTACATTAGCGATGAAGATGGCACCGACAATTTATGGTCAATGAAAATCAACGGTGGTGACGTCTGGCAGCATACTTATTACAAAAGCTTGCCGATGAGAGCTGCGAGTTTAGATAATGGGCGAGTGGTCTTTCAGCAAGGCGCCGACATTAAGTTACTTGATCTGCAATCGAATAAAGACCGCAAACTAAACATTCATTTGGTCTCTGATTCGCCTATGCAGCGTGAGCATTGGGTGAAAAAACCATTAAATTACCTTACTTCAACTAACCTTGCAGTGAATGGTGATAAAGTCGTGCTTACAGCAAGAGGTCATGTTGCGGTCGTGAGCGGTGATGGCAGTCGTCTTGTGAATATTAATAGTCCGAAAACTAGTCGCCTACGAAATGCAATATTGAGTCAAAACGGTAAATGGGTTTTTGCGATTGCTGACATATCAGGTGAGCAGGAAATTTGGCGCTTTGCTGCTGATGGCAGTAAACATTCAAAACAGTTAACTCGCGATGGTAACAGCATGCGCATGAGTTTACGTTTATCGCCAGACGGTCGCTATTTGGCTCATGATGATTACGACGGTAATGTTTGGTTGTTGGATTTAAAGAGTGGCAAAAATAATAAGATCATTAAAAATGGTGAAGGGCTTGGGCCTTATGCTGACATTGTTTGGTCTGGTGATAGCCGATTCATCGCATTAACCAAAGCAGAAATTGGCAAATCACGATCGCAGATTGTGTTGTATGAGCTTGAAAGTAAAAAGTCACAGGCTTTAACCACTGATAAATATGAATCATTTTCTCCCAGCTTTAGTCGAGATGGTCAATGGTTGTATTTTCTATCAAATCGAATGTTTCGAGCGACGCCAAGTTCTCCTTGGGGAGACAGAAACATGGGGCCTGTATTCGATAAACGTACTCAAGTCTTTGCGATTTCATTAAATCCAAAAGCTCATTTTCCGTTTCAAGCTCCGAATGAATTAATCGACTTAGCAAAAGCGAGTAAAACCGATAAAGAGCAAAAGTGGAAAATAGACTGGCAGGGGATAAATCAACGTCTTTGGCAAGTGCCTGTCGCATCAGGTAATTACAGCCGTTTATCCGTCGCTGATAACAAGCTTTATTTGTTAGATAAATCAGCAAAGCAAAGCGAACTAAAATACATCAAATTTGATAACCGCTCACCTAAAGTTGCCAGCTTTGGCCGCGACATTAAAAGTTATGAACTTTCGGTAGACGCCAGCAAACTTTTTGTTCGCAAAGGACGCAGTTTGTACATTGTTGATGCCAAAACCGCGATGCCTAAAGATGTCTCAAAAGCTAAGGTCAATATTCAAAATTGGCAATTAGCTATCAATCCAAGACAAGAATGGCAACAAATGTTTGATGACGCTTGGTTAATGCACCGTGACTCGTTTTTTGACAAAAATATGCGCGGTATCGATTGGAGAAAAGCGAAAAAGAAATACCAGCCGTTAGTGGACAGAGTCACTGATCGCTATGAGTTGAACGATGTATTTAAGCAAATGATGGGCGAACTAAATGCGTTACACTCGCAAGTTCGTGGTGGTGATGTAGACCGTGATCCAGCAAGACCACAAGCTGCGAGCTTAGGCGCATGGCTAGAACAAACTCAAAACGGGGTGAAAATCGCGCATATCTTTGATTCCGATCCTGAATTACCTGCAATGGCTTCACCATTACGAAAAATGGGCGTTGATGCCAAACAAGGCGATATTATTGTTTCAATCAATGAGGATGCGGTTAACACCGTTGCTGATGTTAATCAATTACTCCGTAATCAAGCTAAGCAGCAAGTGTTACTGACCTTAAAGCGTAATGGCAAGTTGATAAAAACCATTGTTAATCCAGTTACCATCGGCGTGAATGCCAAGTTGCGTTATCAAGATTGGGTTGAAACTAATATGGATAAGGTATCAAATGCCAGTAATGGAAAAATTGGTTATTTACATCTTTATGCTATGGGCGCGAACGATATTGCTAATTTCGCCCGTGAGTTTTATGCCAACTACAACAAGCAAGGACTGATCATTGATGTACGCCGAAATCGTGGTGGCAATATCGATAGTTGGATCATTGAAAAACTGTTAAGGAAAGCATGGGCATTCTGGAAGCCGACTCATGGATCGCCAAGCACCAATATGCAACAAACTTTCCGAGGCCATCTAGTGGTGTTAACAGATCAACTGACGTATTCAGACGGTGAAACTTTTGCCGCAGGAATTAAAACACTTGGACTTGCGCCGTTAATTGGCAAGCAAACCGCTGGCGCAGGGGTTTGGTTGTCGGGTCGCAATCGTTTGGTAGATAAAGGCATGGCACGAGTTGCGGAGTATCCTCAGTATTCAATGGACGGACGCTGGATCATTGAAGGCATAGGTGTAAAACCTGATATTGAAGTCTCGAACTTACCGCTGGCAACATTTGAAGGCAAAGATGCGCAGTTGAATCGAGCCATTGAGTACTTACAGCAGAAATTACAACAAGCACCTGTTTCAGAACTTAATGCACAGCCAATGTCTCGAATAGGACATGCACAAAAAGTGAAATAGGTAGTAGTAACTTATTGCTCTAAAACAAAATAAAAGAGGCTTGGCCTCTTTTATTTTTTAGGAACAATTATTACGTTGGTAGAAATACTGTTGGCAATAAAGCAGTTGTCATGAGCTTTATTATGTATTTTTTGCAATATCTCATCAGTAACTTCTACATCATCAAAGATAACTTTCGGATTTAATGTTATTTCCGTGACGGCTAGCTTGCCCGACTCTAAGCGCCCTAAGGTTGCATGCGCATTGTCTTCATAATGAGCAACGGGTAAACGCTTTAAATGAGCAATTGCGAGAAAAGTTAACATATGACAAGAAGATAAGGCAGACAGCAAGCTCTCCTCTGGATTAACCCGCTCAGCATTACCTTTATACTCGGGCGCCGATGACGCTTGGATCGTTTGGCCGCTGCCAAATGAAATAGAATGATCCCGATTAAATTCACCTGCAGACATTTCGGATTTGTACCACGTTATTTTTGCAGTAAAACTCATTATTTATTCCTTGAACTCAAAATACATACTCGTGAAACTTGAAGATGCAACTTTCAGGCTTATTCAGCGTTGCATTATTCGAGGCGTGAAAGTGCAAAACTAGCGGGCTAATTTAAGCTTTCACAACAAAGAAGAATCAACGCTGAAAAGCCCAAGCAGTGCGAGTTTAATTACCATTTATGCTGCGTTACTTCTCCTTACAATAGAATACTATTCCTACGGATAAGTGCCTTGCCTAAATGGCAATTAATCCTCACTAAAATCCTGCATCTTCAGGTATCACGAGTATAACTTTATGATATAGTCATAGAATACTAATAAAAAGGAGTTGGAATGATTAAACTAACGGAAATAATTATTCATGGTTTTTTATGGTTGGGAGTTGCCATTTCTCCGACCATTTTTGGCGTTATTATGGGCGTATTTATTGGCTTTTCAAATGGCATGTTAGAAACCGCTGTGATGGTGTGCGCTACGCTAGGATTTGGTTATGGTGCACTATGGGCAGAAAAAGTTCGTCGTACTATTGGTTTGCTCAATTTTTGGAGTCGCTTAATTGGTGCTCGAGATCAAGCACAGTGATCCCGATCACGAATTTGATTTGAAACTGATGATATAAAGAAAATTCACGTCAGAGAAAGCTTTGATACAGCATCACCTATAATTGGCAGAATGCAGAATATTGCTCACTTCTGCCTGTTTTATAAAAGTGAAACACGCTAAGGAAAATCTATGAAAATAAATTTATCCGGTCACCATGTTGATGTCACCGACAATGTTAAGCAACACGTTAACGAAAAGTTTGCAAAACTCGCCAGTCATTTTCCCACACTCATTTCACTTGATATCACCATTTCTAAAGAGCATAAAGAGTTCGAAGTAGAATTAAGAACACATTACGAAGGCGTGTCAGTTGCGGCATCAGGAAGTCATGAGGTTATGTATCCCGCGATTGCTGATGCTTCAAAAAAACTAGAAAGTGCTTTAAAACATCGAAAAGGTCAACTTAAAGCGGATAGACATCAAAAGCCAAGTTGCACTACACCTGAAATCGCCCATGAAATTATTCAAGAAATGGAGTTAACTTAACTCAGCCTACAGCAGCTGGCTGAGTTATCAATTAGTTTTTACACATCAACAAACGGTACATTGCTGGAACCCATAACAGTGAAATCAAGGTTGTGAGTAATGTGCCGCCTGCAATAGCGACAGCAAACGGCGGCCAAAAACCACCGCCAGCGAGTATCAAAGGTAAAAAACCGCCTATTGTGGTAATAGTGGTAGAGCTAATGTGCCGAGTGCAAGTGCCTACCAAAGTAATTATCACCTCGTTTTCACCCTGTCGAGCAGTGGCATCAGACTCTAATTCTGCAAGTATGACAATAGCAGCGTTAATGGCCAGTCCCATTAGCCCTAGTAATCCAATAATGACATTGAATCCAAAAGGGTAATTAAAAATAAACACAGCTAATAAACCCAGGCCGACAGATTGTAATGCGCTAAATAAAATAATGGCGGTAAGCCTAAATGAATTGAATGACAATACTATGGTCGCGATAAGCAAAGTGAGTACCACAGCCACGCTAGAAAGCAGTTTACTAACAGCTTCGTTTCGCTTAGCACTTTCTCCACCAAGCTCAATTCGATAACCGTCTGGCAGTTCGATGGCATTGATGTCAGCTTGGACTTTCTCTAATACACTAGCAGGTAACACCCCCGTTGCTAGATAAGCTTCAACAACATTAATACGTTTGCCATCACGTCTTGGAATTGCGCCGCGACTGACAGTCATTTTTTGTTCAGCCACAGAAGAAAAGGGCACTCTTTCTCCTGAAGCAGTGATCAAATTAAGATCATCAAGCTTTTGTGGATGTTGTAGAAAAGTCTCATCGAGCCTGAGCCTAACGGGAAGTATTTCGGTTTCTTCTAATAGCGTGCCTCCTAATACTCCAGTTGTTGCCATTGCTATTTGCTCGGCGATGCTGGTTAAATTAAGTCCAAGCATAAGTGCTGCATCTTCATTGGCTTCAATCCAAATTTTTGCAGAACCACTGCTCAAGGTTGTACGAGTGTGAAGTACGTGTTCAGACTTGTACAATTGCTGCCTGAGCTGTTCGCCAATTTCATTCAAAATATCCAAATTTTGGCCGTAAACTCGAAACTCTATGGGGGCGTTGAAAGGTGGACCTTGTTCAAGTTTTCTGACTAATATTTGCGCCTGTGGAAAGGTGTTGTTTAACTCTTGCTGTAATAACGGAATAAGTTGGTTGGCGGTGTTAAAATCTTTCACTTTCACCATGGCTTGAGCATAGTTCGCTGAGCCTTGCTGTCGTTGTAATAAATTGTAATAAAAAGAAGGCACATTGCCGCCAACCATCCAATCAAGCTGATTAATGTTATGGTTAGCTCGCAAGTATTTATCAACTTTTTGAGTGATGGAATAGGTATGATCAATACTGGATTGCGGTGCAAGATACATTTCGATTTGAAACATATCTCTGTCAGAAGGTGGAAAAAACTGCTCAGTAAGTTTTCCTGCGGCAATGAAACCTGTGATCGGGATCAAGCCAACAATAATGCTGGTGATGAGTGGTCGCGCTAAGGATTTCGCTAGCAGTTTATGATACCAATGGGACAAGGTTTCAAATTGAATGCCATGATTTAACCAGCTAATCCTTCGATTGCAGTCACTGAAACGTCCAGCAAGTCCTGCAATAACAGTATGGGAAATAGCATAAGAACCAATTAGGGCAAATACGACTGAAATTGCGATACCACTAACAAATTCGCCGGATGCACCCGGCATTAAAATGATCGGGGTAAAGGCGAGAATTGTGGTCAAGGTTGAGCCTGCTAGAGGCAACCATAAGTGCTTGAGAGTGTTACCTACCGCTTCAAGTCGGGATTGACCCTCAGCGCGTCGTTGGCTTATCGCATCGACGATAACAATGGCATTATCGACCATGATCCCTAGCGCCACGACTAGGCCTGTCACCGACATTTGATGGATAGGCAAATGCACTATCTTCATGCCACTTAAGGTGAATAAAGCGGTTAAGGGTAAAGCAAGTGCGACAATTAGGGCATTTCGTAACCCTAATGTCATCATTAGGACTACAAGGATGATCACAAAGCCTTGCAGTAAGTTAATGGTTAAGTCACCGAGGCGAACTTTGGTATAGCTGTTTTGTTCAAATAACCAATTGATTTTTACGTTAGAAGAAAACTGCTGAGTTAACTCATCGACGGTTGCGGTAACTTGCTGTTGCCATCGATCGACTCGAACATCAGGTAACATCACTGCGCCAACCATAATACCTTGTTGACCATTTATGAGCGCTAATGAAGTGGCTGGGGATTTTGCTTGTTTTTTTATAGTCGCAATATCATCAATGCGAATGATGTCAGCACTATTTGTGGCTTTTATAGGCAGCTTGCCAATGCGCTGAAGTGTGTCGAGTTCACCCTTTACTTCAATCAATGCACGAAAGGATTGGTTGCTAATTTCACCTGCTGCAATTTTACTGTCTGCCAATTGCAGCTGGCGAGCAACCATTGCTGGAGTGAGCTTGAGACGTGCCAATTTTTCACTGTCTAAGGTGATCAAAACTTCTTCAGTTGGTTGACCATATAACTTCACAAAATCAGTGCCTGACAGTAATCGTAATCGGCTTTGCAGTTCTTTGGCATAACGATTTAATATATCTAGTCTTACAGGAGAGTCATGGTGCCAACTAAGCCCTAAGATAGCAGTACTCGCATAGCCAATTTGATCGTCTAACTTAGGCGCTAGCGTTGCTTTAGGTAGTAATGATTGGCTATCTGCGAGAATGTTGCGAGCCCGTGACCATATCGCGTCGGTCTGTTTAATTTTGTCTTTTAGTTCAAGCTGGATCACCGATATGTTCGGGCGTGATGTGGAGGAAATTAGTTTGATTTCTTCCATTCGACGTAGCTGGTTTTCTAACACTTCAGAGACTAATGCTTCGACCCGCTCAGCTGAAGCGCCAGGATAGTGGGTGATGACAGTGGCAAAACGGTTGGTGATTTCAGGGTCTTCGGTTCTAGGTAACGTACTTAATGCACCAAAGCCTGACACTATGATAAGTGCGATGATCAAGGCTGCTATACGGCCGTTTTCGACAATGGACTTAATCATTTTGCAGCCTCATTATCATTACCTTTTGAGATTGGCGACAGCAGTACTTTTTGTCCTGAAATCAACTTATGAGCACCTGATGCCACGATGCGATCGCCGTGTTCCAGTGCGCCAGTAATGTAAGCACTGTTTTTATTGCTGAAGATAATTTCAACGTCGCGTCGTGCAACGACATATTGATCATTTTCATCGGGTGTTAAATATAAAACGTTCCACAGTCCTCTGACACCGTGGGTCAAGGCACTTACTGGCACCCAAAATCCAGATTGCTTTACAGTGGCATTTCGATTGAGATAGGCCAGTTCTGCCTGAGGTAAATGGGTATTATCAGGAAGCGAAAATCGAACTTCATGAGTGCGTGTTGTTGGCGAAATTGATTGACTGATGCCGACCAGTTTTGCAGAGTAGGATTGACCTTTTATTGAAAAAAGGTAGTGGTCATTGGGATCAAATTGGAAAATATCTTTCGGCGCAACCTGAAGATGCAATTGCATATCACCAATACCAATCAATTCATACACTTTGACACCTGCTGAGACGATATTACCTTCAGATTGGAATCGGTTTGAGATCTGTCCTGAGAATGGCGCGTAAATGTTGGCTTTTCGTATTTTTAGGTGAGCGGCATTAATCATCGCTTGCCATTTTTCTTTCTCAGCAACAAGGCGAGTGACTTGTTTTGCCCTTTCATCAAATTGTTGTTCAGAAACAAACGATTGATTATGTAACTTGTTTTGTCTACTGAGTGTGGCTTTCGCGAGTGCTAACTCTGCCTCAACTTGCTTCATGCTGGCAGTTAATTGTTCCAGTTCTGTTTTTAAAATTTCAGTATTTAATAATGCTAGCAGCTGATTTTTTTGAACATAATCACCTGAGTCGACTATGAGTCGTTGCAACTTGCCTGACTGCTCAAATGCTAATGCGGTTGAGTGGTTGGCTTTAACTTCAGCAACATATTGCTTCGGAACCTCAAAACCCTGTTGTTGTTTGAGTTGTAAACTGGTGACTTTGACTCGCTGAGCCGATTTAGGAATATTAACTGACTGTGTATCGCAAGCCATTAGTACAAATAATACTGGAATAAGCAATATATTCTGAACGAATATCTTTGCCTTGGCTGCTGGTCGCTTCCTTGTCATGAATTGTAATTCCTTTTCTTTTAACTGGACTACTCAGTCTAGTTTAAGTTTTAAGGATTGGACTGTCTAGTCTAGTTTGTGCTTAAATTAACGGAAAGAGTGATTACTTAATGAAGATAATGAAATCAGAACCGTCAAAAACTCGAAGTGAACAAAAAAGGCAAAGTATTTTATCAGCTGCAATTGAGTTGTTTTGTTTGCACGGTTTTCCGAATACCAGCATGAGTGAGATAGCCAAAGTTGCTGATGTGTCCAAGCAAACCGTTTATTCTCATTTTGGATCGAAAGATGACTTATTTGTGGCGGCTATTGAATCTAAATGTGTTGCACATCAAGTTTCTGAAGACTTGTTTTCCGATACCACTAACCCCGAAGCTGTCATCACTGAATTTGCCAGCAAGTTTTCTGATATGATCATTCAACCTGAAGTGGTTACTGTGTTTCGTGCATGTGTCGCCCAATCAGAAAGTCATCCACAATTATCTAAGTTGTTCTATCAAGCTGGGCCAGATCACGTCATCGATACCCTAGCTCAGTATTTGACAGAGGTTTCCAAGCTTGGAAAATATGATTTTGGTGACTGTCGAAATAGTTCGACCCGACTTTGCCTGATGTTGTTTGGGGAAATGAAATTACAGTTGGAATTAGGCTTAGAGATCACAGAAACAAATGATGAACGAGCTAGTTATGTTCAAGGGTGTGCGGAGATGTTTTTGAAAGCACATAAAAAAGAGCTCGCTTGAGCTCTTTAGGTCGAAACTATTTACCAAGCATTTTCTTTTTTAAGCTTTTTTGAGCAGGTTTGTCGCCTAACCAAATTTGAAAGAGTGCTTTGCGAAAGCCTTCACCTTTAATATTTGCCAGTTGCTTACCGTTTTTATAGGCGGTTATGCCCACGTTTTTGTGTGAAACGAAGGTAAATTGATCGCCTTCTTTGATACCAGAACCGAACAAATCGATAAACTCATCAATTTGAGTTTGTATCGGAGCGATATTTTTATGAGTCGCATGTTCAAAACCTTCGGCAACCGCTTCTTGCATTTTTTCAGGCGTTATCATGCCTGAGGTAATGTTTAACCGAATTGCAGCGACATCAGAGTCAATGGCTGTATTGGCATCGGTTGTACTTTTTGGCAAATACAAACTACCAACATATAAGTCGAAAAAAAACTTACTACGGACTCCCGCGCCATTTAATATCAGCTTTTGGTTGCTGATGTTAATCGTCTCTGACACATTCACATCTGAAATCGTTTTGGCACTGATAGTTGGAGCAATTAATAGCAATGACAAAAATACAAATTTGATTAATTGTTTCATAAATACCTCGTTATTAACTTCGGATACCGAGTTGATAAGTCCCGTCTTGTTGAAACCAAACCGCTTGCCTAAAGTTTGGTGAAATCAATAATGGTCCGTCATCGAAGAATAAAAAGCACTTCCAATTTCGTTTAAATACTTCCCAAGTTGACTCGATGAGTTGATATTTATCATAGGCGAAATATACCAAGGTATCATCTGGCCATTGAATGTATTCATCAAGTAGTTGAGGGAGTTCTGGCGTATCGCTGTCCCATGAAGTTTGCCATTGATCTGACTTCTTCCAAGAGTTACTACGGGCAGCCCAATCACCTTTGCTGAATAAGTCACTTCGGCTGCTTTTGTTGCTGATCAACATATTCCAGAGTTTCATTGAACTCTTGTCACTTAAAGGTTTTATCATCAACTTATCTTGCTCTGAAACAGGTAATTCGTTGTGATTAAAAATCCATTTTTTCTTAAATTGATCAAGTGGTATGTAGGAATGGGACAAAAAAAACTCCAAAAAGTGTGACAAGGAAAAGATTATATCATCCAAGGATCATAACTTCAGTATGCTGCTCATGCAAAGATGTTAGTTACAGTTTATGGCTGTTTTGATAATACGAGTCGTCCCCGCAGTTCGTACTCTCAATCCCAAAGATTCTTTGCTTGTTTTAGACCCTGGGCAATATCGAATAACAATGTCGGCATTAATATTGGTAATGGTACCGTCTTTACTCAAACGGAGGCTCGTTTGGGGGATGACAACAAAATCACTGTCATCAAATGCCTCATAAACTTTAAGTTGGTGCCCAGCTAAAGGGTCGACTCCTCCCTGTGGGGTTTGAGCGTTATTGGGGATGATAACTTGGATTCCGTTTTTCCAATTAACACCACAGCCATGAGGTGCGACGGGACAAACAAGGATAGAACGGTGATAGCTTAATGCTTGGTTGCGGGCAAATGCGATAATAGAATTAATACGCTTAATGCTGTGCTGAGAGCGAGTTTCTTGATAAAGGGTGGCCAGAGAAGGTATCCCTACGCTTAATAAGATCCCTGAAATAGCAACGGCAACCATAACTTCAACCAAGGTAAAGCCTGATAATTTGAACATTAGCGTTCACTTTTAAACTACTTAGTCGCGTAAAAATGAGTATATCGTTGACGATTAGCACGATGCAATTGGTAAAATATTACGAGTATAAATTAAAGGCAGTCAATTACCGTATCTGTTTTGTAGCGTATGCGGCCAGCCATATTGATTGAAATGGCTTTAGATGCTTGATGTTGTTTATTATTGGGGCAGTAACTGAGTGTCCCTGCGCCGCTAGCAGAAATACCGTCTGCTCGAAACGAAATAACATTTTGTTGATTATAGGTAACGAAGTCATCGGAGTTGAATGGACCAGTGCTATATAACAGAACATCATCACCATTTACTTGTTGATCATTATTGGTATCGGTAAAGACACTGATACCTTGTTGCCAGTTATTGATGCATTTATTGTTTTCGAGTGGGCAAGCGACGACTCTTTGCCCTAAACTGACAGCGTGAGAGCGAGTAAGCACGAGCGCTTGGTGTATTTTTTTGATTGCGTGTTCTGCTCGAGTGGTATGATATAAGTTCGTTAATGAAGGGGCGCCAACGGTCAGTAAAATGACTGTAATAGCAAAAGCTATCATTAATTCAGCTAATGTGAACCCTTTACTCATATCATTATCCTTGAATCTGATGTTGTTATCATTGTTCAATAAGTCTAGTTGATGCTACAAATTGGGTGAATTAGGGCAAAGTAGGATAAACTGCGTCATTCATATTTTTTGCAATACAATGTACAAGTGTCATTTTTTAATCTGGAGTTTGGGATGAAAAGAATAGAGGCGATTATTAAGCCTTTTAAATTAGATGATGTAAGAGAGTCTCTGGCTGAGATTGGCATTACAGGTATGACAGTAACAGAAGTAAAAGGTTTTGGTCGTCAAAAAGGGCATACAGAGCTTTATCGCGGTGCTGAATACATGGTGGACTTTTTACCAAAAGTGAAATTAGACCTTGTGGTTCAAGATGAACTGTTAGAACAAGCGATTGAAGCGATTGTTGAGACAGCAAGAACCAATAAAATTGGTGATGGGAAAATATTTGTAACCGATGTGGAACGGGTGATCCGAATTCGTACCGGCGAAGAAAACGAAGACGCAGTTTAACTGTAAGCTATGATTAACAATAAATAATTATAAATCAGCCTAATAAATTAACAGTGCGCAATACTTTCTGATACATTAAATAGGTTGTAAATTGGTATTACCAATTCGCCATTCTTTGCTATTTGCTGAGGTAATGTATGACAAAAAAACGTGTTGTCATTGTTGGTGGTGGTGCGGGGGGCTTAGCATTAGCCTCCAAGCTTGGGCGAAAATCAGGCAAAAAGCAGGGGGTTGATGTCTGCTTGATTGATAAAAGTCCTATCCATATTTGGAAACCAAAACTCCATGAGGTGGCTGTTGGCGCCATTGACCGTTCAATCGATGGGTTATTGTACCGTGATCATGGCTTGAAAAATGGCTATCGCTTTATTAGGGGCGAGTTGGAAAATGTCGACTCTGACAATAAAACTATTCAATTATCGCCTGTTAATACCGAAGGTGGTGAGCAGTTATTAGCATCTCGAACGATTGAATACGACACCCTTGTTCTTGCTCTAGGTAGTGTTTCTAACACCTTTAATACTAAAGGCACGATGGAACATTGTATTTTGCTGGATAACTTAGACAGCGCCGAATTGTTTCATCAAAAACTGCTAGACGCATTACTGTTATTAAGCGAAACGCCAGATAAGAAGCTCAGTATTGGTATTGTTGGCGCGGGAGCAACTGGCGTTGAGTTAGCAGCAGAGATCCATCATGTGATTGAAACTGTCAAAGAGTTTGGTTATGTCAATGTCACTAAAGATCATCTTGACGTCCATATTCTTGAAGCATCACCTAAAATCCTTCCTCAACTGTCTGAACGAGTGAGCACTAAAGCTCAAATTTTGTTAAATAAAATCGGCATTAAACTTCATCTAAATACTCAAGTTAAAGAGGTCACTAAAGAAGGCTTTGTTACGCAACAAGGTGAGCTCATTCATTCAGATATAAAAGTATGGGCGGCAGGAGTAAAAGGGCCTAATGTTTGTCAAAACTTCAAATCACTCCCTGTAACATCACGTAATCAGATCGAAGTTGATGAACTTTTGCAGGCAAAGGGCATTGAAGATGTGTTCGTGATTGGTGATTGCGCAGCTTTAATCATAAATGACAAACCGATCCCACCAAGAGCACAAGCTGCGGATCAAATGGCTGATTGCTTATATAAAAATATACTGAATAAAATAAAAGGACGTGAGCCTAAAGCGTTTGTTTATAAAGATTATGGTTCTTTGGTATCCCTGAGTCACTTTTCAGCAGTTGGCAACTTAATGGGAAGCTTACGTTCAGGTGAATTTTTTGTCGAAGGTTATATTGCAAGAGTGATGTATTTATCTTTATACCAGAGGCATTTATCGAGTTTATTCGGATATTTTTCAGCTATGATATTCCGCTTAGCACAGAAGCTGTTACGCTGGCACAGACCAAAATTGAAACTTCATTGAGCTTAGCGATGTTTTATATGAAAAGTAATAAAGCGCGAGACTCGCGCTTTATTTACTAAGAAACGTATTTAATTCCAATCTCGGCAACTGGTCTCGTCACAAATCAAACCAACCATATCTTTAACGTCTCCATTAAAAATTTCGACATTAGTAACAGTGTTAATAACTGAGAACCGAGTTGTTTTAGGCGTCTGTTTGTAACTAGTGGCTAATAATACTGCACCTATTTTAGGAGGCAACCAATAATAATGACCTTCTGGAAATTCAAGCCATTTTACTTCAAGTTCATCTTTTGATGTATTTTGAACAACCCAGCAGTCTTGATTCATAAAAGCTTTTTTACACATGTCATTGCCACTGCTGGCACCGGAGGAGGTGAAGTTATTTTGTAGTTGTTCGGTTTGATGAGTTATATACGATAACGGATGAGATTGCGTTTGCTTAGTCTGAGAGATGTCTTGAGCAGCAACAACAGAGATGTTTAAAATAGAAAAAGCAAACAGAAGAGTAAAATGATAAAATTTAAATTTCATAGCTATTACTTAATGTTATTCAACACAAGAAACAGTCTATATTGACTTGTTTTTTTATCAAATTAAAGTATTTTCACAAAGAGAATGGTGCCGTCACCAAGAGTCGAACTCGGGACCTACTGATTACAAGTCAGTTGC
>JBMYXI010000015.1:0-56869 GCA_049608225.1 Parashewanella sp. | reverse complement strand
CTAACGACTTCGAACTGCTCGATCCGCTGTTTAATCAGATCGCTGATTTCAGTGGAATTCAGTTGCATGCTCAAACTCCCAATTACGACTGCAGATCATCGGACAGACGCGATAGTTTACCGCGTACAGAACCATCAATGACCAGGTCGCCTGCTTTGATAATGACACCAGCGACTAAGCTCGCGTCTATGCTGCAATTCAGCTTTACTTTACGTGCTAAACGTTGTTCAAGTTGCTGGCTGATCTGTTGCTGTTTCTCTGAGCTCAGTTCAGTTGCTGAAATTACATCAGCTTCCACTTCTTTCGCCCATTCATTTTGAAACTCAGCAAATAATTCAGATACAGCTGGTAGCACTTCTAAACGTCCGTTTTCAGCCATTACTTTGATCAGATTATGACCTTGCTCATTGAGTTGTTCACCACAAATACCAATGAAAAATTGGGCAAGCTCTTTGGGAGCAATTGCGCCTTTTAGCATTGGATTTACATCTTGATGCGCACTAACAACAGCGGCAAATTCAAGCATCTCTGCCCAATTTTGTACTGCGTTTTGCTCAACAGCAAAATCAAAAGCTGCCTTTGCGTAAGGGCGAGCAATGGTGGTTAACTCAGCCATAACTCAACTCCCTTATCAAATTTCAGCAACAAGTTTTTCAACGATGTCGCTGTGAGCATTTGGATCAATAGAACGCTCAAGGATTTTTTCAGCACCTTGAATAGCTAGAGAAGCAACTTGCTTACGCAGGTCTTCTTTTACACGGTTACGTTCAGCTTCAATTTCTGCGTGACCCTGAGCGATAATTTTTGCGCGCTCAGCGTCTGCTTCGGTTTTGGCTTCATCAACGATTTGAGCTTTACGCTTGTTAGCTTGCTCAATAATTTCGTTAGCCGTTACCTTAGCGTCTTTCAGTTGGTCAGTCGCTTTCGCTTGTGCCAACTCTAGGTCTTTTGCAGCGCGATCGGCATCTGCAAGACCGTCAGCAATCTTCTTTTGGCGCTCTTCGATGGCATGCATCAATGGCGGCCAAACAAACTTCATGCAGAACCACACGAAGATGAGAAAAGCGACCGTCTGACCGATTAGGGTAGCGTTGAAATTCACAACAGCCTCCTAGTTTGAGTTAAGACAGAAGCGTGTTTTATAGCATTGCACCCAATGGGTTAGTAAATAGCATGAATAATGCAATACCAACACCGATCATAGTTACGGCGTCAAGTAGACCCGCTACGATGAACATCTTAACTTGAAGCATAGGAGCCATTTCTGGTTGACGAGCAGCGCCTTCCAAGAACTTACCACCTAATAGGCCGAAACCGAT
Source organism: Parashewanella sp. (assembly GCA_049608225.1). Classification (GTDB taxonomy): domain Bacteria; phylum Pseudomonadota; class Gammaproteobacteria; order Enterobacterales; family Shewanellaceae; genus Parashewanella. The sequence continues at coordinate 55,550 of JBMYXI010000015.1, read as the reverse complement.
TGCAGTACCTAATGCACCCATACCAATCAGTAGAGCAACAGCGATTGCTGTCATACCTAAAATCGTTTCCATCTTTATCTCCGATTCTAAATCTAATTTAGTTGTTGATTTAGTTTAAAAATTTCTTCAGCGATCCTTAATGATCTTCATGTGCCATGCTTAAATAAACAATGGTCAACATCATGAAGATGAACGCCTGTAGGGTAATTACCAAAATATGGAAAATTAACCAACCTAGTTGTAAAGACACACCTAAAGTTGATAGTAACCAGTTGGTACCGTACATCAGCGCAATAAGGATGAAGATCAACTCACCCGCATACAAGTTACCGAACAAACGCAAGGCCAAAGAGATTGGCTTAGCGATAAGTGTTACGGATTCCAGCAGGAGGTTGACTGGTATCATTGCCTTATGGTTAAAAGGCTGTAGCGTCAGTTCTTTTGCAAAACCTGAAACACCTTTGACTTTAATGCTGTAATAAACAATCAGCACAAACACACCCAAAGCTAAGCTGAAGGTAATGTTAACGTCAGTCGTTGGTACTACTTTCATATACGGAATGCCAGCTAAGGCTGCCGCATGTGGGATCCAGTCAACTGGAACCATATCCATGAAGTTCATCATGAAAATCCACACAAAAATAGTTAACGATAGTGGTGCAATGACAGGATTGCGACCGTGGAAGGTTTCTTTCACGCTGCCATCAACGAACTCAACGATCATTTCGACAAAGCATTGCAGCTTGCCAGGAACGCCAGTCGTTGCTTTTTTAGCAACACTGCGGAATAACCACAGAAACAAAACACCAAGACCAACCGAAAAGAACAACGAATCAATATGCCACGTCCAAAATCCTTCACCAACCGCGAGGTTAGTAAGGTGATGTTGGATATAGCCTTGCGAAGTTAAAGCTTCACCAGTTGCAGCCATGATTCATCCCACTTAACTTTGCTTGAAATATAAAGGTGCTGTCCAATGAACCATCAAAGTTAATACGTAGCCAAGAAACACGGGCATAAACCCAAATTTGAACTGACTAAATACCAACGAAAATAACGCAATGGTTAACAACATCTTTATCGCTTCCCCCCAGTAAAAGCTTTTTAATACTTTATCTGCTTGGCTTGCTCCCGAATGAGAAAAAGCAAGGGTTACGAATACAAAATTAGGAAGCACAGCGATAAGTCCGCCAGCCAAAGCTGCAAGACTCATTTGTACATCCCACGCGGTGAAAAAGACAATTGCAATAATCACCGCAACCAAGGCTTGCAAAAGGACCAACTTATAAGCCGCCCCACGGCCTCGACGAGCAATTATTTTAGACAATTTACCTTCTCCACATTCGATACTTTCAGCCCAAAAGATCAGGTTTTGTTACCTATCTCAAATATCAGGGACAAAAAGCTTGCGAAAGTATACCGTTTCAAAGCTTCAATGCAACTTTGTAATGTGGAAAAACGAGACTTTGTAATCAGAATGGTAACCAGTTGACTGTCATGTCACATTAACAGCCAACGGATATATTAGATTAATCGCTGTTTTAGCGTTATTTTTAGTGAATTTTGCTGAGAATACCATCAAGTTCAGACAGATCTTGATAGTTTATAACTATTTTACCTTTTCCTTTACTATTATGACTTATCGTCACTTTTGCCCCTAATCGCTCAATCAACTGTGCTTCTAGGCGCGCCACATCCTGATCTTTTTTCGGCTCGTTTTTAGGCTTCTCTGGCGCTAATGCTTTATTGACTAAACGTTCGGTCTCTCTCACCGTTAACTCTTTAGCCACAACGGTTCTAGCCAATACCGTTTGTTGTTCACCTTCAATCGCAAGCAATGCGCGAGCGTGCCCCATATCTAGATCACCATGTTCCAATAAACGTTTTACAGGTTCATTGAGTGCATTAAGGCGTAACAAATTCGTTACAGTGGTCCGAGATTTTCCGACAGCATCGGCGGTTTGTTGATGGGTTAATTCAAACTCTTCAATTAATCGATTTAATGCAATGGCTTCTTCCATTGCATTTAAGTCTTCACGTTGAATATTTTCAATTAACGCAATCGCTACTGCTGATTCATCAGCAACTTGCTTAATAATACAAGGGACTTTAGCTAAACCTGCCAATTGCGATGCTCGCCAGCGACGTTCACCGGCAATAATTTCATATTCACCATCAGTCAACTTTCGAACCACGATAGGTTGAATCACCCCTTGAACTCGAATTGATTCAGCTAATTCTTCTAACGCATCTGGCGACATATCTTTGCGAGGCTGGTATTTGCCTGGTTGCAATAAATCAATGTCCAAATGCATTAATTCATCGTCAGCGGCCGCCTCAACCACATCTTCAGCTTGTTGACGTTTAGTGTTGGCCGCTTTACTGGTGCTAAGCAGCGCATCCAATCCTTTCCCTAATCCACGTTTTTTCACTGTCTTGCTCCCTAAGCTGGTTGGGCTATTTGCTCTGAGCGACGGATCATTTCACCCGCTAACGCTAAATACGCTTTGGCTCCAGCACTGGACTTATCGTAATACATCGCCGGAGCACCAAAGCTTGGTGCTTCCGCTAAGCGTACATTTCTCGGTATAACCGTACGGTAAACTTTGTCACCAAAATGACTCTTTAATTGATCCGACACATCATTAGCCAGACGATTGCGTGGGTCGTACATGGTTCGCAGTATGCCTTCAATCGTTAATTGAGGATTGACCATTGCGCCTAGCTTGGTAATGGTGTCAATTAACGCCGTTAAGCCTTCAAGTGCATAATATTCACATTGCATCGGTACTAACACTGAATCCGCCGCTGACATGGCATTAACGGTCAGCATATTCAATGAAGGGGGGCAATCGATAAAAATGTAATCGTAATCATCTTTAATTGGTGCAAGGGCATTACGCAAACGAATTTCGCGAGCGAAAAATTCCATCAATTTAATTTCAGCAGCGGTGACATCGGCATTAGCAGCGATCAGATCAAACTTTCCAGCGGTATCTTTCACCACGACATCATCGAACGCTTTTTCTTCGACTAATAAATCATAAGCGGTGCGTTCGACTTCGTATTTATCAACGCCACTGCCCATGGTTGCATTACCTTGGGGATCGAGATCAATCAGCAATACTTTGCGTTTAGTCGCTGCCATTGATGCAGCTAAGTTAACGCAAGTTGTTGTTTTTCCTACGCCACCTTTTTGGTTCGCTACGGCAATTATTTTTCCCACGCGTGTTTCCTATTTATTCTGCCTGTAACTGCGGCTTAAACATTTTATTTAGCTTACTTTTTAATAATCTTAAGTAAATGACGTTGTTCATTAAGTTCTGGAACATGCAAACTAATAGTGTCTACCAGTTCAAACTCATCAGGCAATAAGGCCATTTCATCGTCACTAAGTTGACCTTTAAGCGCATAGAATATACCGTCTGCTTTTGGTAAATGCTGACACCAATTTAACATATCTTTTACCGATGCAAAGGCTCGACTGAGTACACCATCGAATTTTTGCTGATCTTGGTATTGCTCCACTCGACTTTCTACCGAAGTGACATTATGAATACCTAATTCAAATTGCACCTGTTTTTGAAAACGGATCCGTTTCCCCAAACTATCCAATAATACGAATTCTTTCTCTGGGTTTAAAATCGCTAATGGTAGCCCAGGTAAACCAGGTCCTGTACCGACATCAATAAAGCGCTGACCACTCAAATAGGGCGACACCACAAGGCTATCCATGATGTGTCTGATCAGCATTTGCTTAGGATCACGGACGGACGTGAGATTATATGCTTTATTCCATTTGTTAAGCATAGCAACCAATCCCAATAATTGCTGCTGTTGATGCTCGGTCACCAAAATGTTGGCTTGTTGTAAATATTGGGATAATTGTAGCTTTAATTCAGCGGTCATCGATTGGAACCTAAATGTTTACGCGAAATAATTTGATATATTATGAAGCCCGAAAAAGATTAAAGGAAGCGTCATGCTTCCCTTACAATAAAAACGAGCAAGGCTAAGCTGATTTTCTTAACAAGCCACGTTTTTTCAAATGAACTAACAAGATTGAAATTGCTGCTGGCGTAACACCTGAAATACGGGATGCTTGACCAATGGTTTCTGGCTTACTCTCATTCAATTTGGCAATCACTTCGTTTGATAGCCCAGGCACTTCTTGGTAATCCAAAGTTAACGGTAATTGCGTTTTCTCATTCCGAACCGCTTTTTCAATTTCTTGCTGTTGACGTTGAATATAGCCCGAATACTTCACTTGAATTTGTACTTGCTCCGCGGCAAGTGGATCTTCTAACCCAGGTCCAAATCCTTCAATGCTGGTAAGCTTGTCATAATCCATTTCAGGACGACGCAATAATTCTTCAAAAGATGCTTCACGAGAAATCGGTGTGTTTAACTGAGGATTTAATACTTCAATTAACGGTGATTTTGGATGTACCCATTGACTGCGTAAACGTTGAAGCTCTGTTTCGATTGCTTCTTTTTTCTCAGAAAATAATTGCCAACGATGATCATCAATTAATCCGAGTTCACGACCCTTTTCGGTTAAACGCATATCAGCATTATCTTCACGCAATAATAATCGATACTCTGCGCGACTAGTAAACATACGGTAAGGTTCTTTGGTACCTAAGGTTGATAAGTCGTCGACCAAAACTCCCAAATAGGCTTCATCGCGACGTGGACACCATGACTCTTTACCTTGAACTTGCAGTGATGCGTTCATCCCTGCTAATAATCCTTGGGCGCCCGCTTCTTCGTAGCCTGTCGTGCCGTTAATTTGGCCAGCAAAGAACAAACCTTGAATGTACTTTGTTTCTAACGAATTCTTTAGATCACGTGGATCGAAATAGTCATACTCAATGGCATAACCAGGGCGGATGATCTGCGCGTTTTCCATGCCCTTAATGGAACGCACTAACTGGATCTGCACATCGTAAGGCAAACTGGTTGAGATCCCATTAGGATAGATCTCATTGGTGGTTAGCCCTTCTGGTTCAATAAAGATTTGATGCGAGTTTTTATCAGCAAAACGCATGATCTTATCTTCGATCGAGGGGCAATATCTTGGCCCGATCCCTTCAATTTCACCAGAATACAATGGACTGCGATCGAGTCCTTCGCGGATCACATCATGGGTATTTTCATTGGTGTGAGTAATGTAACAGCTGATCTGCTGTGGATGTTGTTCAACATTGCCAATAAACGACATTACCGGTAGCGGATCATCCCCTTTTTGTTCACCCATTTGTGAAAAATCAAGGCTATTGGCATCCAGTCTTGGTGGCGTACCTGTTTTTAAGCGACCGACACGCATAGGTAACTCACGTAATCGATGTGCAAGGCTAATGGCAGGTGGATCGCCTGCGCGTCCACCAGAATAGCTTTCAAGGCCAATATGAATTTTACCACTTAAGAATGTGCCCGCCGTTAATACTACAGTTTTGGCACCATATGCGAGCCCCATTTGAGTAACAACACCGACAACGCGATCGTTTTCAACAATAAGATCATCAACAGATTGTTGAAATAAACGCAAATTAGCTTGGCATTGTAAAATTTGTTGGATCTTCAGTTTATATAAATTGCGATCGGCTTGAGCACGTGTGGCACGAACCGCTGGGCCTTTACTTGAATTTAAGGTACGAAATTGGATCCCTGCAAAATCGGTTGCGGTTGCCATAGCGCCACCAAGGGCATCTATTTCTTTAACTAAATGACCTTTACCGATCCCACCAATAGCCGGATTACAGGACATTTGTCCTAATGTATCAATGTTATGTGTGAGTAATAGGGTTTTTGATCCCATTCTTGCAGAGGCTAATGCAGTTTCGGTTCCTGCATGACCACCACCTACCACTATGACATCAAAGCTTTCATGAAAATGCATTACAGACCTTATCAAGTACAGACGATCGTTCAAAACTGAGCGACATAGTTTATCACTTGAAGGCTTTTAGGTGAATGATCAGTTTAAAGATCTTTTTTAGACGATCACCTTAATTAAATATAAAGATCTATATAAAGATCTTTTTATTATTACTTATTATTAAGGAAGCACTTTTCTGTGTAAAACCGTCAAAAGTCAGCTGTATCAATGGATAGCGCAAATTCGATCCTGTGATCAGTGCGCGATCTACATCAATATAACTTGGGGATAGATCGCTAGGTTATCCACAAGGGCGATCCTTTATTATCTTGTTTCCATTTTTATCCCGCGTTGATCAGAGTTAGATCAAGCTTTGCTCACAGACTTATCCCATACTGGATAACTCCGTGAGTAACGCAAAGTTGTTGTGTATAACCAAGAGAAATGATGTGGTGAAAATTAGAGGATCTGATCTTTCCAGCTTTCTAGCCACGCTATTGCACTGTCTTCTGGTAGACTTTCGGCTAAAACGTCGATCTGGATCTTATCCACAAGTTGGTTTGCACCTTGTTGCTGTATAACTTCAATGAGCTTTTCTGGTCCTTGACAAAAGGTGTCGTAACTTGTGTCACCAATAGCGCAGATCGCAAATTTTATTTGTGAAAGATCGGGTTGTTGCAGCTTGATCTGTTCGAGGAAAGGTTGAATATTGTCGGGTAAATCGCCAGCACCATGCGTCGATGATACAATTAGCCAGAGTCCAGACTGACTAACTTCTGCTAAATCGGGTTGTAGATGTTGCTGAGTTTTGTGACCGTTTTCCTCAAGAATGCTGATCAATTCATCGGAAACATATTCTGCGCCACCCATAGTGGTGCCAACTAACACTTCTATATCTGCCATTTACGTTATTGCCTTATCTTATTAAATAATTGGTTAAAGTGACCCATTTTGATAAATGGATAGTAGCACCATTTTGAATAAAAATTAGTGGCTTTTTATGTCAGCATTTTTAGTTATTAACCATTACTTTTGTTTATTTCCCTCTGTTTTATTGTCTGAAGTAGGGTGGCGGTATTAAGAGGTTGTAGCCTTTTATTAACAATGGATGATAGGTGTAAACATGAGCTATTTAATTGTTATTCTAGTGTCGATAGCCGCGTTTGGGATCAGCAGTGTTTCTGGTGGTGGTGCTGGTTTGCTGCTTATTCCATTAGTTGGTCACTTTGTGATTGCAGAGCAAGTGCCTGTTGCCATTACCATAGGAACAGCTACCAGTTCAATTTCCAGAATTTGTTTATTTTTTAATAATATTCAGTGGTACATGGTCGGCTGGATTGTGAGTTTTTCTCTGCTGGGTATAGCCTTAGGAGCTTGGTTACTGTCTTACCTTGATACCTCATTCATTGAGTTAGCGCTCAGTATGTTTCTAATGAGTAATTTGCTGATGATTTTTAAAAAACAGACTGCTGATGAAGTCACTACTGATTTTCCTGTCTATTTCTTATCTATTGTTGGTTTTTTAATTGGCGCTATTTCGTCGTTGGTGGGAGCGGTAGGGGTATTGTTTAATCGTATCTACTTTAAATATGGCTTATCCAATGAACAAGTGATCGCTACTCGAGCTGCAAATGAAATTGTGAGCCATCTGATTAAATTAGCTGTGTATGCATATTTAGGTATACTCAGCTTACAAGCGATGAAAATAGGAGCATTGGTGGCGATGTCTGCCATTATTGCTACTTTTGTAGTGAAATTGTTTATTAATCGCATACCTAAAATGGTATTTGTTAAAATTGGTTATTCAGCCATGGTGATTTCAGGTTTGTTTATGCTTTCACAGGCAAGTCGAGATATCAATGAAGATCATCATCCTAGATTTGTGCGTATCGACGATAGTAATGGTAAGCATCTATTGTTCAGTTGGGATAATAAAGATTATGGCTTACATCTTTTATCTGATAACGGCATTGAGTTTAAGCGCGAAGTGAGCCTGACTTCTTTTTCTCAACTTCAACAAGCTAAACTTCAACAGGAGTGTTACAAGTACAGCACGGTAGTCGTTAACGAGGTTTATGATTTCAAACATGAACTGGAATATGAAGTGCATTGTATGTATTTAACAAATGGTCATAGCCTCCATAAAACAAGTCGAATGAATTCTTTTATTTAATCAGTACATTATTGTTTTTATAATGGTATTTTTTTAGAAAAATCCAGTTAATCATGAATTAGCTATGTTCACATTTGTTTAAAAAGTCCAAGTTGAACTATAACGGCTTATCACTGTTTGATCGTTTTTTAATTCAATGATGAAGCTATCTTGTGAATTAGCCGTACCTTTATAGCCAGACAATTCATAGTCAATTGTTTGCGAGGGTTTTATTTCTCGTGCTGAATTTGTTACTTTGTTACTTTGTTACTTTAGATCTTATTGTCTTTTGTTAAATTCTTTGTATTATGCCTGTATTTCTTTTGTTTCTACATCAGCGTCTTGGCTGATCCAATCTTTTGGGTTTAGCGTTTTTAGCTTGCTCATTGTAAAGCTAAAATGAGCTTGAGTTTGAATCGGTAGGGTAGCGGTTTTATTGGCGAATATTGCCAATGATGTAAAACAGGAAATGCATATTAACAACGGGCTTTTTTCATCTCAAATATAATCCTTTTTTATTTGTTCTAACTATTTTAATCCATTGTCAGTGATAAAAAGTGTTTAAGACTGCGAAATAGCTCCTTTTTAATAAAAACGAAGCTAACCGAATACTCAGTTAGCTTCGCTCTGGTATGTATCGCTGATCTTTAAATTATTCGTATCGCAGCATACCTGAGGGTCTAGAACTTGCGACTTTGTAAGCAATGCTGGCAACGGTAAGCCAAGTGAAGCCAAAAATTAAGCCAACGGCTAGCCCATAAGCTGAGATAGATTGTGATACCCGATCATTAAAGTTATTCAACCAATCGTCTACTAACCAGTAAGTTACGGGGAAAGCAATGACGACGCTGATAAGTACCAAGATTAAAAACTCTTTTGCCAGTAAGTTAATTAATCCCAACACGGTATCGCCTAATACTTTACGGATAGCAACTTCTTTACTGCGGCGTAGCGCACTGAATGAAGCTAGACCTAGAATACCCACACAAGTTAACACTATGGCTAAATTGGTGAAGATTATCACTAGCTGTGATAACTGGCGTTCACTGCGATAAACAGCTTCATAATTGTTTGATAATAACTCAATGTCTGATGCCGCAACATTCAGTTTATTCTGAATAATTTGTTTAACGCTCTGCTTAATTTGGTTGAACTGTAGTGGTTCAAAGTCAATAACTAAACGCGCTTCAGCTTGAAAAGATATGCCGCAAATAATCACGGTTGGTAAAGCTGCCTCTTTTACTGAGCCCACTTTGAGGTTGTCGATAACACCAACCACAGTTGCTTGGTCTTTGCCGTTAAAGCGCCAGACTTGTCCTAAGGCATCTTGCGGATTTTGAAATCCAGCTTGTTTCGCAAGACTGCGAGTGATGAGTATTGCTGCTTTGTGAGAGCCATCATCTTGTTTGCTATACCAATCAGAAGCAAATTTCGATGAAAAATCTCGACCCGCAATGATGTTAAAACCTTGTGTTTTAGCGATGTTGTAGCCGGCACCGATAAAGGGCAATACTTCGCCTTGTTCTGAACCATCTTGCCAATAAAACTGGATCGAACTACCGATAGCATGAGTTAAATCACTATCGATAGTCGAAACAGAGTTAACGCCGGGAAGTCTTTGAATTTCGTTCAGTAAGGCTGAGTTGTTTTCAAAAAATAACTCGTCTCGTGGTAAATTTGAAACTAACAGTTTGTGTTGTTTTTGGTACCCGACTTGTAGAGAGTTAAGTAGCTGTAATTGCTGGTATAAGGTCATTGCGCCAATGATCAGAGCAATAGACATTGCTGATTGAAGTACCAGTAATGACTTGCGTACCCAAATAGCCGTTTTTCCGCGTTGTAAGTCGCCACTCAGTACACGTTTAGCGCTGAACGAGGAAATAAATAATGCAGGATATAAGCCTGCAACCAAGCCTACTGCTATGGTAATAGCGACAATAAAAGCACTAAAACTGGATAGGTAATGTAACGTTAGTTCTCGCTCAATTAAGACATTAAACCAAGGCAAACTTAATTCAACAATGGCGCAGGCAATCACAGCAGCGATGGCTGACAACAATATTGATTCAGATAAAAACTGAGTCACCAGCTGGGTTCTCGATGCGCCTAACGCCTTGCGAACCCCAACTTCTTTCGCTCGTTGGCTAGCTTGAGCAATACTCATATTAATGAAATTGACGCTGACAATCACAATTAATAACACACTTAACCCAATACAAATTATCACAGTTGTTTTCGAGCCACCTTGTTTAAGTTCATAGCGGCTGTGTGAAGTAAGATGGATATCAGCTAAAGGTTGTAATGTTATCTTAGTGACTTGGTTGCCACCATAGGCAGATTCATTGATTAAGTTTTCGAGTTGGCTAGATATACTGGCAATATCATCAGGATTATTAATACGTAAATAATTATAACTGGAGTTGTCTCGCAGTGTGGTTTCACCAAAAATTGCTGGATTAACGTAAGTTAGTGATTTAAAGAAAAAGTGACTGTTATTGGGTAAATCATCAATAACAGCGGCTATCGTCCATTTTCCTTTTTTGCGCTGTAATGTTTTCCCAATAACATCTTGTTTGCCAAATAAGCGGATCGCTTCAGACTTTGTTAGTGCTAAATTATCAGGCTGAGTCAAAGCTTGGTTGAGATCGCCATCTAATACGTCGAGGTGAATAAAATCTTCAATGTTGGGGGAAGCGGCATATATATCATCAAGTTTGAGGTATTCCCCATTTATAGATACTTGCTCAAGGTTTGAGTCTTTGACTACCCCGACCAAATTTAAGGTAAACACATCATCAATGCCTGCAATGTTACTAATATGATTTTTTAATGCAGGACTACTGATCGGTGCGGTAGCACCAATGGGTATAAAGTATTGAGACACGCGATACGTGTTTTCAAAATTAGGTTGAAACCTATCATACGAGCGCTCAAAATTTACAAATAATGCAACTAAGATCGCTGCGGCAAGTCCAATAGATAAGCCAAACAAATTTAATAAAGTGTGCTTTTTTTGTCGATTAAACGCACGCAGCGCAGCAATAACGTAATTATTAAGCATATTGCACCTCGCGCTGAGCTTCTGTGGCTTTATCTAGCATAATTTGACCATCGAATAAGCGCACAATGCGGCTGGCATAGTTAGCATCATGCTCTGAATGCGTCACCATAATGATGGTGGTGCCTGCTTGGTTCAGTTCTTTGAGCATGGCCATTACTTCTTCGCCATTTTTTGAGTCCAAGTTACCCGTTGGCTCATCGGCTAAGATCAGTTTGGGATTAATTACTAAGGCTCGGGCAACCGCGACACGTTGCTGTTGTCCCCCTGACAACTGCTGCGGCAAGTGATCAGCCCGATGATCAATACTCACTCGTTTCAAAATAGCTTCAACACGTTGCTGACGTTCGGTTTTGGCGATCCCTTGATATTGCAAAGGCAGTTCTACATTTTCTCTAACGGTTAAATCATCAATTAAATTAAAGCTCTGAAATACAAAGCCAATATTGGATTTGCGTACTTCTGCTAAGCGTTTTTCACTGTATTCACTGAGCTCGACACCATCAAAATGGAACTGACCTTGGCTTGGTGAGTCGAGCATACCTAGAATTGATAGCAAGGTTGATTTACCACAGCCTGATGGTCCCATGATTGCAAGGAATTCACCTTGGTTTACCGATAAATTAATGTCATTAAGTGCGGTTGTTTCAACGTCAGAGGTGCTAAATACTCGCGATAATTGTTTTAGTTTAATCATTGGTTTGTCCTTTACTCTTTTCTTTTATTCATTTTTAAAATGTAATGTGCAACGTATCGGCTTTATCAAACGCGCGATATGCGGAAGTGATCACCTTTTCTTGGGCTTGCAAGCCTGATAAAACCTGATGATATTGTTGATTCTTTTTCCCTAATCGGATTTGACGACGGCTTGCAGTTTTGCCGTCTTTATTGAGCACAAATACCCAGTTGCCACCGGTTTGATTGCTAAATGCACCGCGGCTGAGTAGCAATGAATCGGTTGAGTTTGGATTAAACATCAAATCAATATCCATGCTTTGGCCGCGCTTTAAACTGGTCATAGACTTTGGTAAATCTAACTCGATGTTAAATTGTGATTGCCTTACGCGGCTGTCGACTTTCGACACTTTAATGGTGTGCGTGTCGCCATTAATGCTTAGCTTGGCAGGCATACCAACTTGAACTTGGCTGAGGTAATATTCATCGACATTAACAATTAACTTATAGACGTCGGGAATATCAATTTGTCCTAAACGCATGCCAGAAGATTTCGATTCGCCTAATTCAATATTAAATTCACTCAAGTAGCCTGAAACCGGTGCCTTCACTAATAAATTTTCAAGATTCTTTCGCGCAAATTTAAGGTTAGATTGCAGCATGTCGGCACTATCTTCTAACTGAGTAATTTGTAATTTACGAATGCTTTCTTGTTGTTGCTGACGTTGCTTGGTGAGTGCTCGACGCTGAACATAGTAATCGTGATCTTGTTGTAAATTCATCAAATGTTCTTTCGCTAACACACCTTTGGCGACCAGTGGCTTAGATTGCTTGAGTTTTCGAGCTAAGTGCGCCAGTTGCAGGTCAATTTCTAACAAGTCACGCTTTAGATTTAAGCGATTGGTTTCCATTGTCATTTGAGTGTTTCTAAGAAAGTTAAGCTGCTCTGTGGCTTGTGCTTCACGCCCCATAACATCTAGCTGTAAATTAGTATTTGAAAGTCTTAATAAAGGTTGCCCTTGTTTGACAAATTCCCCTTGCTCTACCAACTTTTCTTCAACACGACCACCAGCAATGGTGTCCAAGTAAATACTGGTTTTTGGGTGAATACTGCCACGTAAACGTAAACTGTCTGAAAATTCACCTTTGGTGACGGTCGATACAGTTAAACTGCTAAGCGTTACTTTTTGTACTCGGCCTTGTTGTTGGCTATTGAGCCAGTACCAAGTTGCAGTAATAACCACAAGCACACTGAGCCCAATAAACAGCCACTTTTTTCGTTGTTTTGACGATCCTTTGCTGACTCTCTTATCCATTTGTAACACCTTAGCTTTACATTTTACTATTGCTATATGCACATCAAAGCCTGTGCCAATATTTAATTGTTAAGATTATCAAGTGGTTATATTGTTTTTACTTGATTAAGCTTTCAATAAGTGTCCATAAATGAAACAACCGATTGTCCATAAATGGACATAAAGCCTGTACTTAGGATTTCAACATCAGTAAAGTTAATGTAAAGAAAACAAGTGATTATTTGAATGAAGCAACAGGGCAGTATCTTAATTGTTGATGATAATGCAGACATACTCACGGCATCGCGTTTGTTACTGAAACAAAGTTATCAGCAAGTCAAAACCACCACAGATCCGCAACACATTGCCAGCTACCTTGAGCAGTTTGATATTGATGTGATCCTATTGGATATGAACTTCACTCGAGATGCGATCAGTGGCAAAGAGGGCTTTTATTGGCTGGAGAAAATCCTCAAGCTAAAACCAAGCTGTAAAGTGATCATGATGACGGCTTTTGCTGAATTGGATTTGGCGGTCAAAGCCATTAAAGCTGGCGCTGCGGATTTTATTGCTAAACCTTGGAGTAATGAAGCTCTACTTGCGGTTGTAACTGCAACTTTTGCGCAAGCAGATACGCAAAAGAAACTCGATAAATTGACTTTAACTAATCAAGGTTTGAACATTGCTTTGCAAGGCAGACCACAAGCTATTATCGGCGAAAGTCCTGCGATGTTGCAGGTGTTTTCAACCATAGAAAAAGCCGCTAAAACCGATGCTAATATTCTTATTCTTGGTGAAAGTGGTACGGGTAAGGAGTTAGTTGCTCATGCTATCCATCAAGCCAGTCCTCGTGCCAAGCAAGCCTTCATCGGTGTCGATATGGGCAGCGTCTCTGACAGTTTGTTTGAAAGTGAACTTTTTGGGCATAAGAAAGGCGCTTTTACTGATGCTAAGCAAGACCGAGTCGGGCGCATCGAATTGGCTGATAAAGGCAGCTTATTTTTAGATGAAATTGGCAATTTACCTCTTTCTCAACAAGCAAAGCTACTGGCAGTATTACAAAATCGTCAATTGACGCCTGTCGGCAGTAATAAACCCATTGATTTTGATAGCCGACTGATCTGCGCTACTAATCATGATCTATCAAAAGCCATTGCACAAGGTGAGTTCCGTCAAGATTTCTTATATCGAATCAACACCATTGAAGTGCGATTGCCGTCACTTCGGCAGCGAGAGCAAGATATTCCGTTACTGGTTGATCATTACCTCACTCACTTTTGCCAAAAATATCAACGAGAGTTATCAATTTTACCTTCAGATTTAAAACGGTTATGTCGCTACTCATGGCCTGGAAACGTTCGAGAACTTGCACATTCTATCGAACGAGCCGTTATTCTTTCTGAACGTTGTAATCTTGATATTTCCGCTATTGTTTTAAATAGCTCGCCTGAGCCCACTTCAAATTTGTTTAATAGTTTTAATCTTGATGAAGTAGAAAAACACACCATAGCTGCAGCTTTAGACCACTTTAAAGGTAATGTGAGTCAAGCAGCTAAAGCGCTTGGATTAACTCGCGGGGCACTATACAGAAGGTTAGAAAAGCATGAGCTTTAATCCAGCCTTAAAACAAACTGCTCGACTCGTACTATTTTCATTCAGTTTATTATCCCTTGTTTATTTGTGGAGTCAGCAAGGTATAAGCGCGATAGTGATAGTATTGTTGCTGGTGAATACTGTATTGGGTTGTGCACTCATTAATCCGTTACAAAAACAGCAAACACAACTAAGAAACTTGTTAAATGCCATTGTAAACGGTGATCCGACCTTAGGTTTACCTGCCAGCCATCCACTTCGACAACAAATGGTGCAAGTGAATAATAGCTTAAAGTACAGTCGTCAACAGGCTGAGCAGCAGAGCCATTATTTACAAACCTTAATGGTGCATCTTGAACAGGCGATTTTGGTGGTCGATGAAGCAGGAAACATCATTCAAAAAAATCCGGCCAGTGAACGACTGCTGGGTCAGTTACCTGAAAATGTGAGTCAATTGCAGCAGCTTGGTGATTGCATAACCCAAACTCGGCAACAGCAAAAATTTACCATTCCTTGGAAAAAGGGAGAGCACAATGACACGCTTTCAGTGCAAGTAAATTGTGTCAACATTAATAATCAGTCATTAAAGCTCGTCAGCATTCAATCCATTCATTTGGCGCTACAAGCCAAAGAACAGCATGCGTATAAAAAGTTGACCAAGGTCTTAACCCACGAAATTGCTAACTCGATCACACCCTTAGCTTCGCTTGCTCAAACGGCCAATACATTACTACCTAAAACTTTAACTTTTGAGGATGAAGAAGATAAGCAAGATCTGCAACTGGCATTACAAACCATCAACAATCGAACTCAGCATTTAGATGAATTTATTGCTCGTTTTCGTTCATTAAGTCAATTGCCCGCACCAAAACTTGAGATCTGCTCGTTAAAGATACTCGTAGAACAAGTTGTACATTTATTTCAAGCACAGTTAGCCGCTTACAAAATAGATCTCAGACTATCGTTAAATCATGATTATCAGTTAATGGCTGATGCCAGTCAGATTGAGCAAGTGCTGATCAATTTACTGAAAAATGCCATTGAAGCGGTAGATAAGCAAAAGGATAAATGGATAGCTATTGAACTGACACAAAATGCACAAGCGCAAGTGATGCTGGACATTAGTGACAGTGGCGAAGGTATTGAACCTCATGTTCAAGAAGTGATTTTCGTGCCATTTTTTACCACTAAACCGACAGGCTCTGGCATTGGTTTAAGTCTATCTAGACAAATCATGATCCAACACGGTGGTGATTTAACTTATATAAGTAAACCTGAAACGAATGCCTGTTTCCGTTTGTTGTTCAGTTAACGAGCTGCTTTTAGTTGGAGTTGAATATGAAGACTCTCTAAAAAAGAGTTCTGATTTAGCTGAACAATGCATTCCAGATAAGTGCGGTATCTAGTTAGCTATATTGCTGCACTTTTCCAAACTTTGTTTACATAAGCCGTTGTTGCCGTTGAGAGTAACGAGGTTGTTCGTACTTAAATGGCAAATATCTTGGCAGTCGGTTAGGCTTGGATTATTTTTAAGAATAATGTGCTGATTCATTGGGTCACTTGTTATGTTACTCAGCCCTTCTAGCTTGCGCAGTACGGCATTATTTTTTATATATAAATAGGTTAAATTTTGCAGGTTATCTAACCCAACTAAAGAGCTTAGAGAGTCATTATCTATAATTCGCAATTCGTATATTGATTGCAAATTCTTCAGTTCATCTAAATTCACTAAATTGGGATTATCTTTAATTACTAGAAACCCCTTTATTTCATTTAAACTTTCTAAACCAATTAAGCTAGTGAGAGCGGTTGATTGAATAAAAATAGTGGTGATTTTTTTTATTTGGGATAATCCAGAAAGATTGGTGATGGGATCGGATTGTTTATTATTTGTAGGAGTTAGGGTTGAGTGAGCTAAATGAGGAAGGAAACTCGTGTCTGAAATAACAAGCACGCCATCAAAGTCAGTGCACCCTTTGTACTTATTTTTAAAATTATCTACTTGAGTTTGAGTTTGTATTTTATCTAATAAATTATGACCAACACCATACAGTCTACATGGCTCTATTGTGCTTACTTTGGGAGCGATACTAAAATTATTCTTTAATATTGTTGCAGCATACACATCCAGTGAGTAAAGAGAAAAAAGTAATAAAAACAAACGCATCATTGTGGTGCCTAACGGATTCAAATTGTTCCCGACTTTGATTTTACAACTCTGGAGTCTTTTTCAATAGAATGTATATTTCTAATATAGACATACTACAAACAGAGAGTCATATTTTATCATCGTAGATCGTAGACTGTTCAGAAACTTACCGATGACTGTCAGCGTAAACTACCGCATTGTGCGCATGTAAGCTTTCTTGATGCTCAATTTTAAAATGATAATTTTCTACAGGCTCGTATTTGTCTAAACAGAGTTTTAGCCGTCTGGCCGCATCCTCACAAAACATTAAATTTTCAGCATTAAGCTGTGCAAATGCTTGTTCATCTTCACGTTTTACCGCAGTTTGTAATGCAGTAACTAGCGTATTTTCAATCAACTCGATTAAAGAGTGAAAACATGGCCAGTTAGTTTTTAGGCCTAAATTTAAATAAGCAAACGAGCGCTGACTGTGAGGTGTTGCAACAATGCCTTGTTGAGATTGCACCCAATCGAGCAAGTTTTGTTTATTGATCTCATCATCAGGAAAAGTATGTGAGAGCGTATCTGCCATGGCTTGGCGCGCCAAGGATGTTGAACATGGACAAGTACTTGAATAAGGTATATCAAGGGCTATTTCATGCTTAAATTCTGTGCCACTAAATTGGGATGTAAGCGTTATGGGATAAGACTGAAACCCAGATAGTTGGCTCTTTAATGATGGCTTCTCAATCGTAAAATCAAACGACAGTGTTAGTTTCGAGCCCAGACTTAACCCTCGCTGAGATTGGATTAATGACCTAAGCAATGCGTTGATTTTTTCTTCTGTGATGATTTGATTGGCGAGCGCCTCATTTACAAGTAAATACAGTCGCGACATATGAATGCCTTTTGCTTGTTGATCGTCAAGGCTGACAAACACTCCTAATTTGGCACTAACGCTTTGCGGTTCTTCTCCCGTTATCGCGACTTGGACGGGGATGGCAATCTCTTCCATACCGACCCAATTCAATTTTTTTGAAATAGTACTTTTAGCTTTAGAAGTGATATCTGAAAGAAAGTCATTCATAGTGAGTGTTCAGTTACCGTGCAAGAATGGTTCGAGTCGCAGTTGCATTTTTTTGCATTAACAAGGTGTGAAGCTGCAACAATAATCGCACCAATTAAGGTAAATGCTTTTTCGAGATGCTCTAAGTGGAAATCATGAGCCAAAAGACCTGTTAGTACTAAAATAAGGAGCCCAAACAGTCCAAAAATAGGGACGGCTTTATTGTTGTGAGTTTTATAACCTTTATATAGAGCGAGTGAACTCAATGGAACAATGGCAACTAATAGCCATAAATGAAAAGCTTCTTCGCCCATAGGTAAGGCTATCAATGGCGGATAAGCGATTAATAAAAAAGGTAAAAACAAGCAATGACAAGCGCAAAGCAAAGATAAGGTGATGGACACTTTATCTGATATCAACCGAAATTTACTCATGACAACCTCATTTCTATGTAATTGGTTATAACAACAAAAAAGTGACAGATTAATGAAGTTGTTTACTGCAATCATCACATAAACAATTGACTTCAAGTTGTGGGCTTAACATTTGAAACCCAGCTTGTTGAACATTGTCATTGAGTTCATTAACAATGCTTTTACTGATATGGATCTCTTTAACTTTTTGGCAGTCGTTACAAATTAAAAACTGTGGCACTAAATGCTCGTGATCACAGGCTATGTGAGAACAAGCAACATATTTACTGCTGGTTTGTAATTTATGAACAAAAGACTCACCTTCTAGAAAATCTAAGATCCGATAAATTGTCATGATTGGAAATTTTTCATTAAAGTGATGATTGCAATAGTCGGCTAACTCATAAGCTGAAATCGCTTTTTGAGAACTTAGAATACCAATGAGTACTTGTTTGCGTTTTGCCGTTAATCTAACTTCATTGCTCTTGCATTTTTGCTCAGCACAATGAATGAGTTGTGAGATGTCAGCCATTATTTCATAAATCTAAATCGATACGTTTGTTATGTTATAACATATTTGCTTTATTGTTTGAAGTGTTGCTTGTTACGATCGTTATTTATTGATTGAGGATTTGAGAGGAGTAGAGCCATTTTTTAAACTTAAACCGTTACTTAGCCTAAAAAGCAACTGGCGGTTGACAAAGATCCAACATCAATTGATAGTTTGCAACTGTTTGATTATCTATGCTTCCCATTCATCTATGAACAAAGGAATGAATAACATGGTATTGGCTGAAAAAATTGTTCAATTAAGGAAGCAGTTAGGTTTATCACAAGAAGAGCTTGCTGAAAAAATGAATGTATCACGGCAATCAGTTTCTAAATGGGAGAGCACTCAGAGCATACCCGACTTAAATAAGATCTTAATGTTGGCAGAGATCTTTAGCGTGACGACAGATTTTTTATTAAAAGATAAGCAAGAGACCGTTGAAATAACAGAGCCTGCTCAGCACAGCAACAAACAAATTACTTTGGAACAAGCATTAACCTATGTAGACAGTAAATTAGCGAAATCGGTACTAGAGATTAAGGGCACAATATTATGTATTTGCTCTGCTATCCCATTGTTTTTCTTTTTAGCTATGGCCGACAGCGGAAAACTGGGTATGACAGAGGAGCTTGCACCAGTATTGGGGGTGGTAAGTTTGTTGATCATTATTTCAATCAGCATTAGTTTTTTTGTTAAAACCAATCAATATGACGATGACATAAAATACATTGATAATGAGCTGTTTGAGTTAGCTTATGGTGTTCATAGTGCTATTAAAGCGAAGCTTAAGCAATTTCGCCCTAGTCATAACTTTAAAACGGTTGTAGGTACCTTCTTTTTTATTGTTAGCTCAGTGCCTCTGATATTCGTCAGTATTCTAATGGATAGCTTTGAGCTTACGCTTTTGATGTTAATCGTGCTGCTGGGGATGATTGCTATTGGTGTCGGGATTATCGCGCCTACGGATGCTAAGTTTGATGCCTATAACTGGATATTACAAGAAGGTGATACGCAAACGAATAAAAGCAAACATAGCAAGCGTGCTGAAAAACTGGCTGCTTTTTATTGGCCACTATTAACCGCCTTATCTCTTGGTTGGAGCTTTTGGACTCGGGATTGGGGAATCACTTGGCTTGTTTGGCCTGTTGGTGCGGTGCTATTTGCTGCTTTAGTGGGGCTTGCCGATTTATTGGATAAAGATGAGCAGTAGATAAAGGTTGACGAATAAAGGAATACGATATTGATTGCTGTATTCCTTATTTTAAACGCATCGATTGTTTTTAAAAATGTAGCTCCATAATGGTTTCATCGAACTCGTCTTGATCAATCACCTGAAAACCAAAACGCTCGAAAAATTGTCTCATAACATCGTGACCTTCAACATAGCAAATTGAGATGGCATTGCAGTTAGGAATTTGTTTTATTTCTTGTAAAACTAGTCTAATGGCTTCTGTTCCATAACCTTTTCCTTGATGTTTTACGTCAACCATTAGCTGGTCGATGAATATTTCATTTGGCTTATTATCTGGAAGGTTTGGATAATACTGAATAAAACCGACGGGCTCATTATCAAGGTAAATTCCTCGATTGATATAATCATCATGAAATTTAGATGCAGCAATTGCTTCGGAATTAAGGGAGATATAGTTTTCTTGTTTCTTAGTTATTTCCAGTTCAATCATGTCTACCCAATTGTCTTTGGTTATATCCCTAAGGTTAATTTTCATTAATGACTTCCTTTGTAGTTGCTATTTAATAGATATTGGGGCAATAAAGCAGCTTTCAATGAGTTACTGTTTTTATTATTTCTATCTGAACTTGTGTTATGAGAGCAAGACAAACTTACAGCGTAAATTACTAAGCATTGTACTGACAGCTTTCTGCTGTTCAGCTAACATATCAACAAGATGTATTGATGGGATGTTCACTTACATGGAAAGTAAGCTTAGTCGTTATATTGTTTTTGTTATTTCAGTTTTTGCGATCGCGATTATGGTTGATCACTTTCAAGGTAAATGGATTAACATTCAACTTACACAATGGGTGGAACGAGTAGCCGGTTTTTTTGGTGACAATCCTAATATTGAGCTGGTGACAACAGAGCATCTATCAACGACAGAGCCAATCAATATTCCAAATAGAGTCACAGAATTCTTAAGTACCTATAAAGCCAATCAATTGGATCGTGAACCAAGGCTGATAAAAAAACACAATGAAGTAAACTCTCACCATCAATATGCTGAACAACATTCAAATGTTTGTACAAGCGCCGAATTAACGCTTAAGCAGAAACAACAACGACAGCAAGCCCTTCAAGAAGACTTGGTCTTTTCTTGGGTAGATGACAAAGGCGTTAAACATTTTTCTAATACCTTATTTGGCGCAGGTGATGATGTGCAAGTCCTTGCTGAATACCAAGCACAATTAGAACCGTTTGTACTATCAGTAAACAGTGCGAAAGTCTTACCTCAACACTTTGAGAACAAAGTGACGGTTGGGATAAAAAAGATTTATCGGGTACTGAGTTTATATCTTGAAAAACAACATGTACGTGAAGTTGCTGTGAACCTCACCTTTGCCCATTCTAAGGGGGAATATAAATCCATTCAAAAACAAAAAGCCCCAAACCTAGGGCCAAGTCTGGGCTTTTATTCTTCCAGTGACAACTTTGCAGCGGTTTGGTATCAAAACACCAAACAAGCCCAGCAGACGGCTATTCATGAAGCGACGCATGTGATCAATTCTGGCTTATTTGGTATTACGCCAAGATGGATTAATGAGGGACTGGCTGAATACTTTGAGCGTATGAATATCTTTGGACTCGCGATAAAAATCCCACCGCAGAACTGGGTAAACCAGCATAAGGTGAATAGAATAACGTTAGAAAGTTTATTGAACAGTTCTGAGCAAGATTGGAAAGGCAGTACTCAATCGACAATGTATTCGGCATCGCATTCTTTAATTCATTTTTTAATGAGTACACCGAAAGGAAAAGTTATTGCGAAGCGACTGCTATCACACCTTGCGCTTAATCGATGTGGTGAAACGAATGTAAGAGGAGTGTTGTCTTTGTATCCTGATGGTCTTTACGCTTTAGAGCGGGATTGGCACTATTGGATGGCAAATGAGAAGTATAAGGTGCAATCTTTATAGCGCTTTTTTATCTAAAAAATAGGGCGTGTGGATCTTTCAGGATTCAGTTTTGTGCTATTTGAGTGCTTTTTTTTCAAGGCGTGAGCAGTGAAGTTTAGTCATCTAAGTAAGCTGCTCACAACACAGAACAGGAAGCGAACAAAAGCATCGAAGACAGCGTAAATTGGTACTTCTTTTTAAACGGAAAGCTGTCGCGTTATCGTTTGTTTATGTAGAGTAGCTACATAAACAAACTCTGCCTTGCATAAAACAACCAATTTAACGCTGCAAAAATAAGCACGAAAGATCAACAGCTGATAGGTAAAGCATAAAGCTAATTTCTGGTAGCCATTCTGATTTTGTGTTATTTGCACTAACTCCTTGGTCTACTTTGCTATTTTCCAATACAGAAAGTGAAAAATCCCATGATTACTGGTATTCCAGCCCACCTTGGAGGCATACGGGGGACAAAGTTGAAAAATAACGCCGCCAAGATGACTTACGAGATAATAACTAAAGGTTGGGTTGTGCGCTACCTCGTTTACCGACATACAAAGCTGTCGTTACTATGTTTCCATTCATCGAACATATTTTTGGTTATCCCTAAACCGATAATGGCTCCGCTATGCAGTTGCTTTAAATCGTTCTCGGTCATCACAATAAATTTATCGGATGAGTCAATACTATTATCAATACAGAATTGAGTTAAAAAGTCTTCTATTGCTTTGCCATGTAATTGCTGACGGATTACTTCGCCCATTGCCTGTTTGCGTTCGTTTCTATATTGAATTCGATAGGTGTCTATTTCTCCAAGTGACGCTTTTACCACTTCGTACTGCTGACAAGATCTCGAATATGCCCACTGGAATAATTCTAAAGCGGGTTGAGGATCATTTTTTTCATAAAAGTAGAGTAGGGCTTTAAAGTAATCTTCATTGGGAACATCGATAAAACTCAAAGGACAAAGGTTATCTTTTATAAAGGGAATGTTACACGCAAGGCGAGACGTTCGTTTGTTTACGTCTTCAAAAGCCTGAAGATAAGATAAATGAAGTAATAGAAAAAAGCTTTGCTCAAAAGGGTCAATAATTTGTCCAGCTTTCCTTAGTAATATATCAAGATACTCTCTCAATTGATGAGGATTACTTAGAGGCTGATAGGCGGATTTTCCTATCGTAACTTCAATTTGTCTAACATTGCCGCAAGCTTCAGGATTGCTAAGTAAGTCTTGCGATAATAAATAGTGAAGGTTGCGAATAGTAAAGCTATTAAGTTCAATTTCTTCAGCATTTTCAACTAAAAGCAGAATCGCTTCCTTGTGATTTAATATCATCACCGTTTCTTCATGGATTTTACCATCAGCCGTTAGACCATTCTCAATCAATCGTTCCGTATCAAGCTTAGAGTAGGTATTACCTTCTAATCGGCTTGAGTTATAAGATAAGTCTATGAGTAAACGTTGTTCAATATTTTTTGCGTAGGTACCAGCTGCCAATCGATTATCAAACCGTTTCCCTAAAGAAAGCAATTTTTCCCTCATTTCGTCTGGGACATATTGGGTCTGGTTTGGAATGTAATCATTAAGTAATTGAGAGTTATAACTGCTTTTCATTCTTGCATATGAAGGGGTCTCTAAGTAATTCAATAGTGAAAGAGCAGCTTGCGAATATATAGGATGCTCATTGACTTGGTAATCAGCTTTATCTTCTTGTAACTGTCCTAATAACTCTGATGTATTGTCCCTATTCAAGCAATACTTAGTGTTTCTACGTTCACCATCTTTGAAAACTAAGCCTGCATCAATTAGCTGAATTAAGCGGCGTTGTAGTGTCTTTTTATTAATAGAAATAGTAAGGGCTGCTTCAATTTGTCCAATACTAAGTGGCTCATTGGATACTTGTAGAGCTTGTAAAATTAACGCATTTTCTTTATTTAAGGACATAATATAGGACACTTGTCTTAATGTGTCTTTATTATAAGGACAATTTTTTGTGTTTTACAATATTTTGTCTTTATTGTTTTAGTAAAATTAGGAAGAATTAGAGATAAAACGCTAATTTATGAAAAAATGGATACATAAAGACAATAAAGAGAGTTATTAAGACATTTTGTCTTAATGGTGTCCTAAAATAAGGACAGGATACATACCCCCCAATTACCGCATTTAATACTGATTCTTTTCTTGTGCTCAGTTAATATAGCGGTAAGTCAAGTTTAAGAATGAACACTTACATGGAAAGTAGGCTTAGTCGTTATATTCTATTTGTTGTATCTGTGTTTGCGATAGCGATTGTCGTGGATCACTTTCAAGATAAATGGTTCAACAATCAATTTACACAGTGGGCGGTTGAAACGATTGAGTGGTTTGAAAGTAATAGTAAAGTAGATCGTGAGCCAGTACCATCAACTCATAAAGTGGTTAATGATACTGATGACCTCAATCAACTTGAAGCATCGCCATTTGAGTTGTTAAAGCAAAAAGTTATTCCTCAAACCCCAAACTCTGATACTCATAATCAAGAGAAAACTCACTATTTCGAACAACACTCAAATGTGTGCTCAACAGCCGAATTAACGGCTCAACAAAAGCAGCGAAGAAAACAAGCCCTCAAAGAAGATCTAGTGTTTTCTTGGGTCGATGATAATGGCATAACTCATTTTTCTAATACCTTATTTGGTGCTGGTGATGACGCTCAGATACTTGAAGAGTATCAGTCACAGTTAGAGCCACTCGAGCTATCAGTGAGCAGTTCTAAAGCCTTACCTAGACATTTTGAAAATAAGGTCACCGTTGGGATAAAAAAGATCTATCAAATATTAAGCCTTTACTTGGATAAACAGCATCTTCTTGAAGTAGAAGTTAATTTAACTTTTGCACACTCTAAGCGAGAGTATCAATCCATTCAAAGAGCCAAAGCACCGAACCTAGGTCAAAGTCAGGGCTTTTATACCTCTAATGGCAACTATGCTGCAGTGTGGTTCAAAAATTCAAAACAAGCGCAGAAAACTGCAGTACATGAAGCCACTCACGTGATCAATTCAGGCTTATTTGGAAATACTCCCAAATGGCTTAATGAAGGGCTTGCAGAATACTTCGAACGCATGAAGGTCATTGGACTTGCTGCCAAAATCCAACCTCAAGATTGGAGCACATTGAATCAAGTAAAGCGAATGAGACTGATTAGTTTGATCAACAGTACAAGACAAGATTGGAAAGGGAGTAATCAATCAACTATGTACTCTGCATCAAACTCTTTAGTCCATTTCTTGATGAGTACACCTAGAGGTAAGCCTGTCGCTAAACAACTACTATCACATCTTGCAGTTAATCGCTGTGGTAAAACTAATGTCCAAGATGTGTTGTCACTCTACCCCAATGGTCTTAATGGCTTAGAGAGGGATTGGCATCATTGGATGAAGAACGTGAAGTATAAGGTGCAGTCGTTGTAAGTATTTCTTTCAAATTTAATTGTTATATTTTTAATCTTTTTTAAAAAGGGAGTAATAATGAAAAAGTCTGCTGGAATTATTATTAGAAACAAGAAACTACTGGTGTTGCGTACAAGTGGTAAAACCACATTTTATGCTCCGGGAGGAAAACCTGACTTTGGAGAATCACCAATTGAGGCGCTGTGTAGAGAGTTAAAAGAAGAGATTAACATTGATGTTTGTAAAGACTCTGTGTCTTTCTTTAATTCTTATAGTGCACCAGCTACAGACAATGAAACTGTAACGTTAGATATGGACGTTTTTTTTGTGCCTTATTATGAAGGTAAAATATGTACTTCAAGAGAAATAGAAGAATTAGCATGGGTAGACACTACTGATATAGAAAAAATGAGTATCAGCAGTATTTTTAGAGATAGTGTTGTTCCCAAACTAAAAGAAATGAAGTTGATAGACTAAGGTATCTATTCCATTAATAGACGGGACGTCTCCGATCCCGTCTTCGATAAAATATTACTTTTTATCAATGGGGATGAATTGAAAGAATGCTGTCTGTTGATATACATTCTCATTCAATGTGATTGACTTTTGTGCAATGCACCCATGAATCATATTAATTTTAACAAGCATCTTATCAGTAATATTTAATAAACCCAGTAGACCATTTTTTCTTTTCTCAAAAGACCATTGATATTTAGTGATGAATTTATTGTTATAGGAATCAATGGGGTTTCCTAATGTTGTCATCAGAGTTTTCTTTGTCGTCCTTAGAGAGAAATTTCTAACTTTATCAACGATATTTATAAATCTAGCATCGAAATTTTTTAATTTTGATATAGGCTTCGGCTCATATAATGAACTCTTAGAATATGACACAAGATGTCCATCTTCCCTAATGTATTCATTCCATTCCCCAAAATAGGCATGCTCATTACATTCGGTCTTATAATCCAAAACACTTTTACCTGACTCTGGACGATACAAAATTTTTTCTTCTGAATATGTGTTAATAGAATAAAAAGATATAAAAAAACAAATAAAAACAATCAGGTATTTCATAAACTCACTTCCTAATACTCAACAATCGACTGCTTCACCAACCCCACTAACTTACAGCCTTCATCCAATGGGATCATTGGGTATTGAGAGTTAAAAGATTTCAAGTAGCGGTTTTGCCCTTCAATGATGAGTTGTTTGAAAATAGCCTGCTCTGCACCGGGTAAGACCGCAATCACCAAATCACCTGACTTAAATAAACCATCTTCTTGTGGCTGAACAATGATGATAGCTCCTTCAGGAATATGTTTTGTGCCTGTACCTTCCATGCCATCGCCACGAACCCTGAGTATGTAGCCACTGTCATCGGTTAAGTCGGCTGTAGTGCGCCAATAACCGCCAAGTTGATCAGAGCTTATCCGTGCGTATTGTTCATGCCAATCAATGGCTAGTTTCCAACTGATCTCTGGGAGTCTTCTTACCTGATCTCGCAACTCTTTCTTTTTTAAAAAAGGTTCACCCACACCAGTAGTCAGCCAAGTGGGATCAACACCGAGTTCATCACACATAGGTAATAAGAAGGTAGAGTTTTGAGTTTGTCCTCGGCACACACGGCTGATCGCTTGCTGCTTAACACCAAGTCGATGAGCAAGTTCCGTTTGGGTAAGTCCTACAGATTTAAGCACGTACTCGATACGCTCAGAAAGTTTGTTCATAACCAAATCTTATAAATAAGCACAATATTGAACAAAGACAAGCTTGTTTTAACACAAATATAAGAGTAGAAAATAAATTACACATTAATGTGTAGAAAGCTAAATATAGTATAAACAAGCCATATTAAGCTACAACTCGCTAATAAATCAGTATATAGCCTATTAACTATGCCAAATAAAGAGGTGTGTTATGCGTGATTACGGAAAGATATACTCTCGATATTGGCGTAATGTGGACATTTTACACACATCTGATGCCGATAAGCTACTTGGAACTTATTTACTGACCTCTTCACACACAAATCTAATAGGCTGTAGCCACTTACCCGTTGGTTATGTCACTGCCGATCTCGGCTGGGATGAGCAAAAGGTTTTAGGTTTATTTGAAAAACAACAACAACGAGATTTTATCACTCGTTGCGACATCACCAACTGGATATTGATCAACAACTATCTCAACTACAATCCAATTCAAAACCAAAATCAGGGCATAGCCGCTTATCGGTTACTACTTGAAGTACCTGATAGTTTTAATGGTAAGAAGAGGCTACTGAAAAAGCTCAAAGCCTTTCAACTCAAGCTCCCAGCAGCTTTTGTTGATTACTATAACCACCGCATATCTGAAAGCCCTATCGCCATAATTCCATCCCCGAACTTAAACATATCGAATAAAAACCTCAAAAATGAATCCAATCAGTTTGAATATTTTTGGCAGCTGCAGAGCCGTAAAGAAAACAAAAACAGAGCAGAAGCAATATGGAACAAATTGGGACTTGATACTGACAGCGATAGAGCATTACACATTATTCATTGCTGGAAAGATCAAAAGCAAAATCGAAAACAGTATCGAGACAAGTCAAAAACACCTTTGCCATGTAACTGGCTGGCTAATGAACAATGGAATGATGAGTTCATCCGAAATGATGAGCCTATTACGTTATTACAAGCCTCTACTAACCCTACAAAAAACTCACAAACCACCTTAGAAACCAATAACCAAGCCATTGCACAACAATGGATGGAGAAACCGATAGAGAGAAAATAGTTATGACTGAACAGGATAAAGAAGAGTTTGCCGAAATATGGTCAGCCACTTACAACTTATACAGTAAGCAGATGACGTTACCGATACTGAATCTCACTTTTGAGGCGTTGAACCACTTTACTATTAAGCAAATTAGGAATGGGCTAACTAGCCATATTCAATCACCTGAGAGCGGTGCATTTTGTCCTCGACCTGCTGACGTGATCAAACAAATAGAAGGGAGTGGTATCGATAGAGCTTCCAACGCTTGGGCAAAAGTCCTGTATGCGATTCGTCACGTTGGAGCATGGTCTTCTATCCAGTTTGATGACTTACTGATCCATCTTGTGATAGAAAAAATAGGAGGCTGGATCACACTCTGCAAGCTGAAAGAGTCTGAATTATCCTTCAAGCAAAAAGACTTTATTGGTCATTACCAGTTTCTTTTGAATAAACCTGTTCCCCATACTTGCCCAATGGTTCTTAAAGGTATTGTTGATTGTCAGTATGTGAAAGGCTGCCTCTCTTTCGAATACGCTCTATTGGATAGCCAGTACCAAATTACCCAACATCGACTCTCTGAATACTCAACTAGCAAAATGAAGGAGCTAAGCTAATGAACCTACTTCAACGAAGCTCTCAAACATTAAGAGCAGCAGAGTTAATCAAGCAGGGCTTTAAAACTAACATCGTAGTGCAAGATACTGGATTGTCTTCCAATATCATCCGCACCTTATATAAAGAAGTACAAGGTGAATCCCCAAAAGCTGGGCAACTACCATCACCCGCCAGTATTTTATCGACAACCCAAGCATTGCTCCATGCGTCAATGTTAATGGCACATTACACTAAGCGGGTAGAAGAGGAGTTAGAAAATAGAGTAGATATTAACTGGTTGATCCAAGCTTACAATTATTATCGAAACGAAGTGAAACAACAGAATGATGTAGAGAAAAATAGGCTTTTATCGGTAAATGAAAGCTGGGTATTAGCCAGAGGGTTAGTTGCAAAGCTGATCCAAGTTCACCTTTGTCAATCAGGTCACTTTTACATTAGTACGCCAAAACAAAGAACATTGCCTGTATGCCCTTTTTGCAAGTTACAGCAGCACTAAAAAGAGGATTAACAGCAAAGGAGTTGCTGCTTTATCTTACCTTTAATATCTTCCAAGCTAATGGCTGTATTCTCGAACGTGACTTGTAACTGATTTTGCTCAATATCACTGCTATGATTTCCACAAAGCCTAAGCCACTGTGACAATCCTAAGCCAGACAAAATACTCCACTCAAACCCAAATCGGTTGCTGATATAAACTCCCTTTAAGGCATTGACAGCAGTGCTGCACAGTGAATCACAATAAGTTATAGGATTTACAGAGTCACACTTAAAGCCATGAGTGCCTGACATTAAGCCGTTGGTCATACATAGCTCGAACAGTGAGTAATCAAAAATTTTGAGGTGACAACTTAACAGTTCGGCAAGACGTTGAGTCACTACTGACATCTCTGACCATTCATCCAAAAAGTTCAGGTAACATTCAGCCAATTGTGGATGATGGTCTAGCCATTGATTGATTAACTCGTCATAGCAAAGGTAGGCAGGATCTAGAGTAACACTGGACTTCATAACGGTACCTTAATTAAAAATGAATAAAGGTCTCGCATCCTTGGAGGTTGATCTAGCTTTCTCTAAGTTACTCTATATGGATGAAAATGGGAAGAATTTAGTAATAATTTAGTATTTTATGTAGTGCTTTACTTTGTTCCTGTGTAAATATACAGTTGTGTTTAAATGGAAATTAAAACCAAAAGTGAGTATTGCTGTTATTCGATCAGGAAACATCTTTTTGAGTAATAGCCAAAAAAGGAAGAGTTATATCTGTGGAACTAATTAATTACTTGCAATCAAACTTTTATACAAAACAGGAATTGTTAGAAATATCGAAAGTTACTGAAACAGAATTTTCTGATTTTCAAAGTATAGGCTTAATGCCTCAGTGTTCATATGAGCTAGAGCTGAATCTTCAAAGTAACTCTTTTTTTGGCTTACATAGAGAAACACAAAAAATAGAATTTTATGCGAAAGGCTACTCATCATGGCTTGCTATTATTCTATCTCTCAAGTCGCCTCAAGACATTTATAACCTATTTTCAGAACGGTATAAAAGCGCTTTGAAAACTCTATATAAACAAGGACACTCAGCTAATTCTATTAAATTGACTTCCAAATTGAATGAGCATATTCAAGAAGAGTGGGATCATTTTATAAATGGTATTTATGGATTATGCACCAAGTCGGGGTTACCTGAAGATATTGCGGCTAAAGAGCTAGCTATTTTGGAAATAAACGAACTATTAGATGAAGAAAATATATCTGGGGATTTTCTTGAAAAGCTAATTCAAGCGGTTAATTTGCTCGATCAAGTAAGCTCAGAGTTTGCACCACATGAGCGAATTAAAAGTTCTCGTCATAGGTTCATCAATGAAGTTCGTCGAAATTATAAATTGAAAAGCTTAGTCGGAAGTTAAGCACTAGTTGGGCAAATACATGATTGAATAGTAGTAAACGACTAAGCATCAATAGTAATTTGCTTGTAGCTAGATGTGAATTACTCAAAACCTAAACGGATTAAAGTTGGTGTTGGTATCATAAACATCAACTTTGTCGTGCTTCTTGATGTACTTCACGATAAACCATGCAGGGATAACAAAAATAAGACTGTAAGCCATTTTGATTTTCCAACCTGCGATCATCATCTTCACTAAATTGGTGTTACTCATTTTTCCGCCAAAAGCGAGACTATCAACCACAATACTCAATAAGCCCTGACCAATAGCAGTAGTGCAAACGCTACGAACGATAAAGTGCTTACCTCGAAGCCAGATCTTGGTTTTGGATAACACATAGTTGTTAAGGAACTCTCCGCAAAAGAAACCAGCCATACCTGAAAAGACATATCGAACTGTCGGCTCAAATACTGTGGTGTAAGCGGCACCATGCAAAAATGTTTCTGGATTGGGGAGTGAAATAATCGCTTGTGAGGTATAGGCAAAAATCAGTTCAACGATGATACCAATCCAAATAAACAGCCTTGCAGTACTGTAACCATAAACTTCATTAACGACATCACAAATGATAAATGAGACAGGGAATACAAATATCCCTCCCGGTAGGGTCATACCAAAAACAAGGATGAAATTATTGGCAAAGCACACCGTCAAACACAAGATAGCTAAGTACAGAGCCAGTAGCATCAATACCTTTTTATGGGGTATGACTTCTTGATTTGTTACCGAGGTTACTTGGATTTCAGACCGCATATATAACCAATCTCCAGTAAGTGAGATCCTTCAAAATTTTCTAGCAGCTCTTTATCATTTCTCAACTCTTCAAAAGTGACTCTTCTTAACTCACTTTGCTTCTTATCCTTTATGACAAAAGTAGTGATTTCAGTTAGATAAAAAAGAATACTTTGGAGGCTAAATCGAGGGCTTTTAGGTTGAGGAGAGTAAAATAGGTAAATGGTGAGGTTGCGAACATCCAGCTGAGATATACAGCTGAGCCACCTTAGATCAGATAGCACTTCTTTGACTTCTATCTTGAATATGTAGTGGGAATACCTCATGCAGATAATTGCATACTTCACTCCCTCAACTTCAGTTAGCTCTACCAGTCGGTAAGTGATTTTATTGTCGGTTGTAAACTCTTGATAGAGATCTCTGGCTTTTGATATCAAGCTCTTACGTTTAACTAGCTGCATCACTTGGGTCTCCTACCAATAATCCCGACGCTTTCTCTACCATCCAGTAGTAAGCTTTCAGGGAATTGACCGCTTCGGTTGATGTAATCCACTTCTACAACTTCAAATCCTGCTTCCTCAAGCAATGCCACGAGGGGATCAATATCTAGCCAGTGAACAAAGTCTGGTAAATTATCCGACCAATTTTGTTCCCAGTTGCGAGGGTCATCAATTTCACCGGGGAAAGGACGACCTTCTTCCTTACGCTTTTGATACTCAGGGATAAAGGTTTTCCAATTGGTGAGAAACGTGGTTTCACAAACCACATAAAGTTCACCATTTGGCTCTAACCAATCATAAACTTGCTTTAGTGATTGCTTGATTTTTTCGCCTGAGAAAAAATGCAGTACTCTACTGATCAAAATTTTTCTAAATGACTTTTCTGGAAAGCTGAGGTTTTTAGCAAATTCTGCTGCAATGGTTTCAACTTCGGTATAACCATACTTGTCAGCAGCTTCTTCAATGTGTTGTAAATGCCGTTCATCCATATCATTAGCAATTACTTTTGCACCATTGGATAACGCCTGTATAGTGGCATAGCCAAACGCTGCACCAATTTCCAAAAACTGACCTTCTGCGTATTCAGTGAACTTCAGTGAGAATGGATCAAGGTAAGGAGCTGCATAACCTTGTTTGTTGAGTGTAGGTACAAAAAGCGGCATTTCTTCAGACATCATTCCACTCCATTATTCTATTGATAACACAAGAATTAAAATGCTTTATGGGAATGAAAATTAATCAACATTGACTCAGAGTGCAAAATAATCTCATTGTTATTCAAAGATCGTTCAGAATTATTATCATTTTCTCAGGTGAACACCTGATTTTGATATTGGATCACAGCTTAGAGGCTGAATTTACAGAACAACTCCTCCTATAACTAATCCCTTAATAGCTAGTGCAGGATTCGCAAACTGATGTCATCTGGTACCAAAAGTGTCTGCGTTTGGTACCAATTGCTATTTTTACTTGAGTTAAACCAAAAAGTGCTGGAAATTTAACCGTAAACGTGAAATAAAAAACTAAGTAAAGTCATTCATCAAGGCGGTTATGATGAAAGAGCACATAGTAAAAACTCGACTCTCAGATGACGAGAAAATTAACTGGCAAGGCTTTTGTCAGTCTTGCGGTATAAGCCAGTCTGATATGCTCAGAATGATGATAAATCGAGTGGCACCCAATGACAGTATCAATAGTGACTTCCAAGAAGTCAGAACCAACCGCATCACTATTCGATTCACCAGTGATAACCTCAATAAGATCACTTATAAAGCCAAAGCTGAAGGCTACCCTAATCAGAGTAATTGGGCGAGAGCAACAGTTTTAGCCAGCTTGTATCGAGAGCCAGTATTATCCAATGATGAAGTGAACGTATTAAGAGAGTCTAACCGCCAACTGGCAGCCATTGGTCGCAACCTTAACCAAATAGCCAGAGTGCTAAATATAGAATTTAGAGAAAGCGATAAAATCACCAAAGAGATGATTGAAATGCTGGAAAATCGACTAAACCAGCACAAACAAAAGGTGAACGACTTACTCAATAAAAACTGCCAGAGATGGAGCATTACCGATGAGCCGTTTACTGCATGATCAAATATCAGGGCTACTATCTGGTGATGTCAGATACAAAGCTAATCGCATAAGGTCACTTTCTCTCTTCAGTAAAAAGACACCAGAAGTAATGGTTAAGATCAGCGGCTATTGCTATTCAGCGGATCATACTCAAAGCCACTTCGATTACATCAGTCGTAACGGAAAGCTAGAAATCGAAGATGAATGTGGTCATATCTACCAAGATAAACAGTCACTTCATCTTCTAGCTAAAGATTGGGAAGAACCACAAGCCAATACCAAAAGACGCACTCGCCACAGCACTCACATTGTTCTATCCATGCCCAACGGCACCGAATCTAAAGCCGTAAAAAAAGCGGTAAGAGAATTCGCCAAAAAGACCTTTGCCAACAATCACCAATACGTTATGGCACTGCACACTGATACTGACAGCCCACACGTTCATTTAACCGTTAAGAGCCTTGGGTTTGATGGTAAGCGGTTACATGTTCGAAAAGGGTTACCGCAGGTATGGCGCGAGAGGTTTGCGAAGGAGATGGAAAGGCTCGGCGTAGCTGCTGAGGCTAGTTCTAAGATAAAACCATGGAAACTCCCTTTATTAAATTATCATTCCCCAATTAAAGCCAATTACGCAAGAGAAGACCTAGAGGCATAATCCAAAATCATGTAATGTCGATAAGTAACAACATTATATTAAAGAAGAATTTTAACAATGGTAGCAACAAAAAGAAGACTATTAAACTCAGATGACTTGAAAACTCTTTATAGAGTAACTGATCCAAAATGGACGGAAAAACCAAGGCTATTTATAGTAATTCGCCCTCAAGGTGGCGACTGGAGCGTGGAAAACACTCACTTACTGCGTGGTTACAGAGCCTGTCAAAGTAATTTAGAATCTCGAGTTAGGCAATATGAATTAAAAAATATTTGGCCTAATCAATGCGACCTTGGCATTGGTGTTTTTGAAAATGAAAGCTTAATCAATGTCTTAATAGCTGCAGATTTGGGCTACAAGGCTGTTAAAGATCATACTCCTTCTTTGCCACTGGATGATATTCTTGGAGCAATTGGTTTAACAAGAAAAGACGTCCAAAATTAATCACGCACCGACTACTGCAGATCGATTCCGCAGTAGTATGGATGTAATTTGTTATAGAATCTCATTGATTCTTCTCCTTTGGGTTTGATTGCCTTTCAGCATAGAGATGGTTCGCTAAGTTGAAAGAGGGCTCAATAAGTATCAAGCGCTTTAACAAGGACACCTTTTGTCACTGCTTTCCCAAATTGTATCCAATGCTTTTTTTGCCTTTTAATGAGGGTTATATTTCCTAGAGGTTTTATGAAACATTTTTATTTTAAGTACTTGAAAGAGAATGCTGGGATCGATCTCCTAGTTTCTTTCTATAGGAAAAAGTCATTAGGCGAGTTGGTTGGTGAAACTTTCCCTGTTTCGATTTACTTCGGAAAGTGGAAAGCCAGTGAGCAGAGTTTAGGCTTGGAGCAAAACCCTAAAAGTCAAAGTGCTGACCAAATTAAGCAATTTTATTTATTATGCAAAGATTGTAATGATTGTTTTCTTTGGGTGTTTTATAAATCTCACATTCTTCAGCTAAAAGTTGTAGGTCATCAGGTATATGACGGTCTCACAGAGTTTATTGATGGCAATGGCTCTTTACCTAAGTCATTGGATGTAGAGTTAGTTAGCTTATACGATAAAATCAAGTTACCAGAAGTGTTCTCTAATATTAACTCTAACCAAGGTTATAATCGAAAAACCATTACAGAGTTAAAAGGTACGGAGAAAAAAATTGCGGATGCACTTTGCAGTAACCAGCAAATTAAAATTGATACTTTTAATTATTTAGACTTTCTATCTCCAACTGAGTTTGAAACATTGGCGTTTATGATTTTCTCTAACAGTTCGGTTGTTTGCTCTTCTTATCGTGGAGGCACATTAAAAGATTATGATTTACGCATAAAAGTTTCTGCTGAGTTTCATGGTATTTCGGTTGGTGTTCATTGGGTTCAAGTGAAGTTCAAGAGCAACTACAAATCTAAAGATAAACTGTTAACTATGACTATGAATTCAATGACAAACCTTGATAGCAAAATTATTGGTCGTGATTGGATAGAGGCTCGTGTCAAAGATAGTGCTGTCATACGCAATTGGTTAAAACAAATGGTATTTGATTACGAAGTGTTCCTAGTAAAAGAAATATAATAAACACAAATAAGAATAGGCGTAGCATAGCCTGCGCCTTCGTATTGCAGACAACGTTCGCAACTAGAGTACATATCAATCCAGTTCACACTCTATATACTGATCTTTCTTCACACTTCTCACAAGTGGCTTAGCTGTTTCATTATCTCTCGCCAGTACAGGTCTATCTACGACATTTTCATGCTCCAACCCCATCACATAACTCTGGATTTTCTCTGCATCTCTTGAAGCTCTTAGAATTTCTTTTGGATCATCTTGCAGTACCTTTATCCAAGCATCGACGTAGGCGGCATGCTGCCCAAAATCGTGTCCGATTTGGAGTTCATCACCGATCATCAATGAGGCGATTTCAGCTCTGAGTTCTTCTTTAGCGTAGGGTTCATCACCAAATCGGCCTGTCATATCTCGGTCTAATCGGCTGGGATGGCCTGTCGAGTGAGCTGTCTCATGAAAAATCGTCGCCAGATACAGATCTGCGCTTTCAAATTGGGTTTTGGCAGGCAAATGGATACTATCCGTTGAAGGGCTATAGTAGGCGTTATCCCATTGGTCATAGTGGATGCTAACACCAAGGTTGTTGATAATTTTCTCTGCTCGTTCGTGACGTTGCCAGTCGGGTTCGGTTTTGATGTCTAGCTCGGGTAAACCATCGATTTGTCCGGCATTAAATACCACCGCACTGAATACCCTTGGCTTTTCTAGCTTAACGATTTCTTTTATCGGTTTACCATCTGCACCTAAGATTTTTTTGCCGTTGCTGTCGGTTTTATCGACCTTATCAAACAGCTTCCAGTATTGAACTATGGTGCCGTGTTCACCTTTTCTTATCTTGGCCTCAAGGCTGCTGGCTTGTTTGAAGGTCATCCATCTTGGATCTTGTCTGCCTTGCATCGCCAGCCAGATGGCATTGGAGCCTTTGTATTTGGTTCCACTGACTGGATTGTGTGGCATACGTGGTTCGCCAGCTTTCCAAGGCAGCTGCCACGGTGCGGTGCCTTGTTTCAGCTGCTCAATGAGTTTATTGGCGATTTGCTCATGGTAAGGCAGCTTGTTTTTGGACGATGCCATAGCTTATTTCTCCTCATCACTGACCACTTCCATTGCTGTCGCTTCAATGGCATCCATTTCGGTTAAGGCGGTTTCTTCAAATGCGCCCAGCTCTTCAGCTTCGGCTTGGGTTAACTCCAATACAGTGCCAGGAATGTTTAGGGTGCGTAATCTATCGTTCAAGTTGGTGTTCATAGTGGTGTTCCTGTTGAGTTGATAGTTGGGATTTGATAACCGAATTTTGGGGCATAAATCGCTGCTTAAATCGCTCTAGTGCTGATTGAGCTTGTTGTTTGGTGGTCTGCTGAGGATTTGTTTGTTGAGGCGTTACTGCTACTGCGGCACTGGATTGTGATGAGCGTACTCTCTTGCTTGGCTCTGGTGATGACTTCACTTTGTTAGCGTGCAGTGCCAAGCGTTGATGGTCTTGGGGTTGTGGATGATAGCCCGAGACATCTAAGCCTTTGAGTTTGGCTTGATACCACGCTTCACGTTTGAAGTTTTGACTGCCTTTGAGCTTGATGCTCTGCCAGCCTCGATGTTCAGCAATAGCCAGTAAGTCGATGATGATTTTACTGTGCTCAAGTCGTGTTTGTAGTTTGCTGCCTTTATCAATAAACGCTACGGCTGCAGTATTGCGGTTTGGGAAATAGCTTTTGCCATTTGCTGTGGTATAACGCAGATACAAATACTTGGGCATCGGCATGGTTTTCGATGCTTGTTCTGACTCAGGCTTAGGCTTAGTTCCTGTTTCTTGTGGTTGAGTGGTTTGTGTTTGCTCTACTGGTTTCGGTTTGAATTCTGTTTGCGTTTGAGCTTGAGTGCTTATTGATTGTGGCAGTGCCTCCGCAGGCATAATGCTGTTAAGCTGAGGTTGAAGTCGCTCTGGCTTTTGGTATTTCAGCTCTGGCCAACAGCGCTCAATGTAGGACTCAATCTGGTCTTTGACTTTAGCTAAGCCGCTGCTCATGTGTAAGTCATTAAAATCCGTTAACCCATGCTCGATTTGCTCAGCCATAAAATTAGGCGTGAGCCAGTGACCTCCCACAAAGTTGGCTGACTCTCTGGCTTTTTGTATGCCTTTGTTGATTTGGTTTTTGTGGTCATTGTCAGCCAGAAATAAGTGCTTGGCCTTGGGATAAGCAGCATTAATCTTTTCAGCGACTTTGGGCATATTGCCCGCATCCACCGTCATAACCACACTGCGACCAGTGGCTTCGGCGATACTGGCAGCAGTTGAGTAGCCTTCTGCGTACAAAATTGGTTCGTCACTATTCAGTGGTCTATCCCCAACAATAAAGAAGTGACCTGACTTTTGCGCCCCTTTCTTCAGGCATTTAAAACCGTTACCACTGATGCGCTGCAGGCTGTGAATGTTCTGCTCGTTATCATAAAGCGGAATGACTAAACGACCTTTTTTATCCTGACAAACACCAGCATAAGCTTGAACCTCTTTTCGCAGCAGATAACCTTGTCCACTGTTGGCTGTGAGTAATAATCCATATACTTGTGAGCAGCGTTTGGCGTGATGTTGCTGTTTGTGATTTAAGGTTTGTTCTCGTTGCCAGCGAAGGTTCGCCATGTGTGCTTTTTGATGCAGCTTAGTCAGTGGGTCGGCTTGCTCAAAACTGGCATGCCATTTCTGCGGCTCTGAGTGATTGCGATGGTCTTGATACCAACCCGCAGGATGACCGTCATTATACAGCGCATAGACACCACTTTTTTGCCCTCGCTTGTCGTCTTGGGTAGGGACTCGATGCATCTTGCCGTCCATGATTGGCGGTTCATTCAATACTAAGCCAGCACCGTCTAATACATTGGCAAACTCCACCAAAGGATCGGTATCTTGATGTTGATTTAGCAGAGTTGGATCGGGCAACCAAGGCGCAACCTTGCGTTTATCAACGCCAGCTTTGGCGTACCAGAGCTTTTGTTCGCCATCATAGCTGATCCCTTGGACACCATTACTCAGCCTGCCAATCTCTTGCTGTGCCAGCGCTCTGTCGTCATAACCGACAACAAGATAGGTTCGATGTTCGAGTATGTCATGACTCATTGCGTGTCTCTCCTACAAGATGAGTGAAATCGGTAACTAAATCTGTAATGACAGGCTGTGTGGGTTCAGGTTCGTTGTTTCCTGCTGCAATGTGATTGGGTTCAGGGGCATTCTTTGACTCAGAGCTGCTGTCACCATCATCAGCGCAGCGGATTTTGGTGATGGTGATATTGTGTTGCCGTGGCGTGACTTTCGGAATAGTGGGGATGGCGTAATTAAGCTTGTCAGGCAAATTGCCTCGACTATTGAGGTTGCTGTCTTGATACCAACGCAGTTTTTGACATTGCACTGGTGGGCAGTTTTCTAACAGTAAAATGGCATTGTCTTTGCCCATCTGGATCAGCTCTTGTGGGAGCATTAAGGCTCTACCGTGATCACTGACATTTTCACTTTTGCCGCCTTTACCTGATAGTTGACGGCTACGACTGCGGTTATGAATGGTTGATGTACCAAGGCTATCGGAAATTTCTCTGGCTACCTTGGGATTTTTAGGCGCAAACACGATTTGCAAAGCATGGTTGTCGATTAAGGTTTCTGAACCATCGTGCCCGTAGATTTCTCGAAGCTGTGCTGGCGATTGAATAATGGTGAGTAGGCGTAAGCCATACCCTGCCACATAGCTAATGCCTTTGCTTAAGATGCTAATTTTGCCAATGGCGGCAAACTCATCGAGGAGTAATAACACCTGATATTTCAGATGTGGGTTTTGCTCTGGCAGTTCACGAGTATTGAGGTCTATCAATTGTTGAAAGAACAAATTGATGAGTGGTGATAAACGGCTTAAGTCATCAGGTGTCACGCCCACATAAACCGACATTTTTTGCTGACGTATTTGGCGTAAATCAAAATCATTGCCAGCGGTGACCGCATCAATCACAGGGTTGTAAAATAGCTCTAGGGCTGAGGTGAAACTTTTACGCACTGAACCTCGGGTGCGCTCTGGCGTTTCTAAGTATTCTTTGAGAGCCAGCAGGCATTGGCTGGATAAGCTGACTTCTGAATCCAATCGTAACTCTAATTGACTTGCGAGATATTCATCGCCTTGAGTGAGCAGCCGTAGCACTTCGCCCATAGTCACTGGCAACGGTGGGCTTTCTATCAAATACAGGACTAACCCCAACCACAGCGAACGAGCCGAAGCCTGCCAAACTGGAGCCTCGTTATCGATATTGGGAAACAGCATTTGCCCAATTTTTTGAATATCGTTAATTCGAAAACTAGGGTCACTTGATATGTAATAAAGTGGATTCCAGCGATGGCTTTGGTAGTCTCTTGGTGCAAGATTTAACAAGAAACATTGCTGACCATGTGCCTTACGAAAACCTGCGCTGATGTGCCAGTTTTCTTGCTTGATATCCAGCACCACTACTGAATCATGCCAGCTCAGTAGGTTCGGTATCACCACGCCAACCCCTTTACCGCTACGTGTTGGCGCTGACATTAATACATGCTGCTGACCTGCAAACTGCAGGTAATGACAGTTAAAACCCATGCGTTTTTTACCAACCACAATACCTCGATTGACGAGCAGCCCTGCTTGCTTAATGTCTTTGGTACTGGCAAATTTAGCATCACCGTAAAGCGGACGCTTTTTTGATTTGAACTTGGCTCCGAGGATTGCCATTACTGGTGCAAAGCCAACAACTGCCGACAGAATAAGATAAAACTGGGTGGCTTTTTGGCTTCCAAAGTAATAGCCGTATTTGAAAAGGGTAATGGGGCTGGATTGACTCAGTGGTAGGTTGGCAAACCACATGAACACTAGACCACACATCCAAAGGCTGGCGATAACTGCCAATGTGCTGAGTGAAACAAGTAGCCAGCCGTTGCGAGTCATACGTCTGCTCCCGCTTGCGGTTCAAAGTACACCTCACTGACAAAACGTCTGCCGTCCACCACTTGTAGCTGCACAATCACATCAACGCATAAGTTCAGTAGTTGTTTAATGTCAGCTCTAGATAACGACGAACCTGCTTGGCTTTCTTTCAGCAACAACATCAATTGCTCTAGTGCCAGCTTGGGGCTACCTGCGTGCATGGTGGTAATACTGCCCGGATGTCCTGAATTGATGTTGCGCAAAAAGTAAAAAGCTTCATCACCTCGGATCAGCTCTGCCACAAACACACGGTCGGGCTTCATTCGTAGACTGGACTCCAAAAGCTGCTTTTGGGTGATATTGGCAATGCCTTGATTGCCTGCAGAGTAGAACAAGCTGACGCTGTTGGGGTGAGTGCGATACAGCTGCAGCTCATCGACGTTTTCAATGGAAATCAATCGCTCTGTGGTGGGGACTTGTTGCAGCAATGAACGCTGAAAGGTGGTTTTACCTGAGCCTGTGGCACCTGAAACTATGATGTTTTTCTTAAGCTTGATGGCGAGTTTAAGAAAGGCTGCAATATCACCCTGCTGTTTGAGTGCCAGTAGCTGTTTATCATTCTGTTGCTGATTTGAAGTGATAGTAGTGCCAGCTTCAAAATAGCCCTGCTGCTGATAATCATCCAAACTGAAAACGACATTGGCAGGCTTACGAATGGTGATACTGATACAACCCATTAAGGTCACAGGCGGAATGGCGATTTGCACCCGCTCACCATCGGGCAAGGTCGCTGATAAAATCGGATGTGCCGCATCCAGTTTTTGCCCTGAGTAAGTGGCAATCAATTTACTGAGCCGTTGGCAGTATTCCAAACTGATGGCGTTGTATTTTTGTTTACGCCAACCTTTATTGGATTCAGTTAATACCTGATTAGGCTGATTGATAACAATCTCTGTCACACTCGGTTGTTTGAAATATGCTCCAAGTAATTTCAAGTGCTCCATCAACGCCAGCGAGCGACATTCATTTACAGCATTGATGGACTTAATATCAGTGGCTAAATTGCAAGTCATACACACTCCTGAAATCTAAGTCTCTCGCCACAAACACATTGATGTGATCACCCTGATTTTTGTACAGCGTAGGTTTGATATGAATGGAATCTTGCAGGGCTATGGAGGCTAAGTCTTTACTGCTGCCGATGGTGTCACCGAATTGGATTTTACTATTGTCTCCCTTGCTGGATTTATTAGCGTAATAAGTTCCGGCATCACCAATCAAACTCAGTAAAATGGCACTGCCAAAGCGTTGTCCGAAATGATGCTCGACCACGCCACCTAAGCCACTACGACCTAAGCTGTCGGTACTGGGCGAGTTCAAATCCATGATCACTCCAGTTGGGGTTTCAATCCGATCCCAAAGCACAAAAATTCGAGCTTGTCCTTGTTCTAACCCTGCTTGGTATTCACCAACAATGTGACTGCCTTTTTCCAGAAGCAGCACCTTACCATTGGTGGAGTAAATATCTCGACTGAGCTGGCAGCGAGTCATGCCTGCTACATCGCTACTGATGGCGGTTTCTAAAATAC
The DNA here is from genome assembly GCA_049608225.1 of Parashewanella sp. Classification (GTDB taxonomy): domain Bacteria; phylum Pseudomonadota; class Gammaproteobacteria; order Enterobacterales; family Shewanellaceae; genus Parashewanella. The sequence goes on along the minus strand of JBMYXI010000015.1, from coordinate 13,324 downwards.
AATCCAGAAATGCGCCTTTAGTGATAAACAAATTGGGATCAACAATGCGACTGGCAACACTTCCCTTAACTTGAGTAGCTTGCAGTTGTTGGTTAAGCGAATGATTATTGGTGTCAGAGGTTAGCTCTGGCAAAGACACCGTTTGATGAACTGGTGTGACCGTTTGAACATTGCTGCTTAACACCAATAAACTATCCGCTTGCTTACGCTGCATTGGGGTTAGTACTTTATGTTGCCCCGTTATCTCTGCTAGATTGCCAAATTGTGGTGAGTTGGGTTCATCACTCAGTTCACCCGTATGAATAATGCTGCCGTCATGGGTTTGTGTTGCCTTAGGCTTATCAGATGAAACAGGTTTGATTGGCTCAGGTGGCGCACCTAAGTGATCAGCAATGGTGTAATGATGTTGTGAATTATCATTGCTTGAGTTGGCATGGCTAAAGCCACCATTAATAGCGATTAGCAGTACCATCATCACTACTGACATGCCGATAACCACCACTCTTGACAGCCAAGGGTTACTGACTCTATTAGTTGCTAACTCAGGTACAGGTTGATGACTTAAGCCTTCAGGTAAATCATCATGTTGCTCATTGTGTTGTTCAGCCATGATGATCTCCTTTTACTTTCAGCACTCGCTGTACCTGTGGTACTTGTGTGGTTCGATAAGGCTGCACCGATTCGGCATCAAAGGATTGGTTAAATAAGCACAGCACCAGTTTTCCCTGTCTAAGCACTAAGCGCCTTACCACACGTTGCACCACGATGGTGTTGGGAAAATCAGGATTGATATGGCTGTTGACCAGACTTTCGCTGTCATCACTGTTAACCGTATACACCGTAGGTAAATCTTGTTTAGGATTGAAAGTCAGATAGGTAAATCGACCATCATCAAAGGTTGATTCAGGCAATAGCGCTTTATCACCTTTATAGAAGTAGTGTGAATTACTGACTAATGGCGTTTGATGAGTGCCCAGCTGGTCTTGAAGCAACTGATGCTGATTGTGCTGATGAACCGACTTTTCAATGTCTTCGGGATAGATAAAATCCACTGCAAACATCATATCCTTACTTCGAGCCAGATTTTGAGCTTGGTTACTTGTTGAGTTTAAACGCTTAGGCATAGTTGCATTAAGTTCAAATTGATACACATGCTTGTTGGTCAGCACTGTCATATTGGTGATGGCTTGCTGGGCTTTGGGTTTGATAAAAATGTGGTTATCAACAGGCGTGACACTCCATGCGCCACTGTCACCCATAGCGATTTGTTTAATGGTTTCGCCTTTTGCAAAGGCGATATCGGTAGCAAAACCATAATGCCCCACCAATTTCACCACTTGTTGAGCGTTGAAATTAATGTGGCGTACACGACGGTCAAAATGCCCTGAATGTGGGGTTTCCAGTGCCAATGCTGATTGGCAGATGATGAGCCAGAGTAGGAACAAGTACCGCATACTAATCCCCTCCCGTAGCTTGGTCATTACGATAACTCAGTACTTGAAAACCTAAGGGATTAAGTTGCCTATCTGACACCGACATTGGGGCATTGCGATAGGTGAAAGTGATGGTGGCAACCCAATGTTGCAGCGGGTGTTGCTCTCCTACTTGTTTTAGTTGTTTGCTGTAACGGACTAAAGCTGTAGTGGTATCTTCACCGCTAACTTGGTGATGAGCGATAAAGCTGATGGCATTCACCTTGATGATGACTTGTGCCGACTGACCGTAGCGATTAATAGGTGCATTGGGGTTAGATTTAGGATTGGTTGTTAAGCCATAATCTTGCTGCACATTTTCATCTGACATTAAGCCAATCAATCTGCGATCATATTGACGGGTTTGCCATTGGTAACCTTCTCGATGGCGCAGGTATTGTCCTAACCAATATTTATCTAACACTTCTTGTGCCGATTGCTTAACTTGCCCTTTGCTGGTGAGGGTTGACACCACATCCACGAAGCCAGAATTGTTGTCCACTCGAATGACAAAAGGTTCGATGGTTTTCAGTGGCAATAAACAAAGTAAACCGATCCCTTGCAGTACAGCGATAGCCGCCAACAACAAACAGGACTTCCACGCTCGTTGTTCAGATTGCTTTATCTTTAGATTCAGCTGTGAGTCCCAGCCTCTAGCCTCTTTGAAATACAGCTTGAGCAGTTGCTTGTCGGATAACTGTTGCTGATACTCAGTCATGGGCAGCCTCAACCGGCTTTAACTCAATGGGATGAGTGTTTACAGGCTGTAAGCCTTTGCCGTTATCTTGGCAATGGGGTGGCTGTGGGATACTGCTGCAGTGGCTTAACAGTAAAACCATCACTAACACTAGAGTTGTTTTCATTGCTCTGTTCTCCCAGAAATGCTGTTGCCGCCAAAGCGTTGTTGATAGGCTCGATAGCCTGCACCTACTGGCTTAATGGGCATGGATAAGGCTTGTCCTGTGTAGTTCATGTCTCGACGGATATTCCGGTATTGATTGCGAAGTGTGGTTGGACGTAATGAGTGGACACTGTTAGCAATGGCACCATGAGCCGCAATCGCAACACCGCCACCAAGTGCTGCTGCCATCGCTGGAATTTGTTTCATCACCAAGATGCATAAACCCAGTACTACGCACAGCATTGAACTGTCGCTTAAAGTGGTGAGTGCAGCGTGGTTATGGGAAATTTGTTCAAGGTATTTAGAAGCTACGGTAGTCATCAACTGTCCTGCGGCGACTCCGAGTAATAAGATAAAACCGAAGTTGAGTACCATCCCCAACCAACTTTCGAAAAAGCGTTGTGTGGCTTGAAACAACAGCAGCACAAAGAAAGCCGGCCCGATGGCAAGCAGCACACTGACCATGACTTTGCTGAGCAGAATAAAGAACGCCACCATCATGGTTAAGCAGCTGCCAATAATGAGTAGTGCCATTGCCAAAATGTACATGCCAAAGTTGCCGTTCATCACTCCACCTTGACGCCACGCATTATCCGCAAGAATAAAGATTTGCCCGTAAAGGTGATCCAGCAGCTGTGCGGCATTTTGGGTTTGAGTGCCAGAAACGGTAGCGGCTAAAAACTGTGGTGATTCACTCAGAAACTTAACCACGGTTTGATTGTAATGCCCTACGGTTAATCCCAAGGTAAGGATGAAGCCGATACGCAATATTCGAAAAAAGCCTTCTTGTAACGGTTGCTCACTGCGACCAAACATCATGGAATAACCCCATATCACCACCCACAAAATCATCATCGAAGTGAACACGGGAATGAGATATTGAATGAGTCGAGCCGAACCTTGCTGCACATAATTGTGCAACGCCTGATCCACCAAGCTAAAGATGCTGCGATAAAGAGTACTGGTCGCTGCCATCGTCGATTACTCTTTGGGCTTATCAAAGCTGATGGTTGGCGGCACAGGATCGCCTGCGACAATGGCATTAGCCGCTTGTTGGGCATTGATACAATCTGGATGATTGCGGTACTTAGCCGGATCGTTACTGCACTGAGTTAAGGTTTGCATCAAGATGTCCTGATGCTGTTTAAACCACGCTACCGTATGCCCTTGGCTTTGATTTGATTGGCTATGATGGTCAGTCAGTTTTGAACAGCCTGTCATCACGCACAGTAAGCTTGAGATAAGTAATAGATTGACGATTTTCATGCAGAGTCCTCGTTAAATTTTGAGAATGTTCTGCCATCCGTGGTGGTTAGTTATTCCAGTTCACCTTGATTGGGTGCAGCTCACCAGCGGATTCCACTGCCATTTGGGTAATACGCTGTTGGGTTAGAGCATCACTGGCTTGCGCTTGAGCTTTAAGAAGTTGTAGTTTGGCTTGCTCGTTTTGCAGCAACACATTTTCAGCATCTATCCGAGCTTGTAAGTCTTGAATGTCTTTTTGCTGCGGGGCTTGGCTGATCTTGTTGATAAGCCGTGTTAGCTCTGAATACCGTGCTTGGGTTTCTTGCAGGGAAAGATTGGTTTGACCCAGCCAGCGACCTCGATAACGATTCACATCATCAAACAAACCAGCGGTATCACCACCGAGCTGCAGCCATTGGCTATCATGCAGACCTTGCTGCTTGAGCGTGAGATTAGGATCGACCTTAACCGCAATGTCATAACTGGAATCAATGGCGTTCGCCATCCCTCGAATACCATTGATGCTACTGAGTTGTCCTTTGGCAGTATCAAGCTGTTGTTTGAGCGTGTTGATTTCTTCCAGCATGTGGCGCACTTCTAAGATGTTCTGACGCAGGTTGGCAACATCAATCACAGGAAATGCCAAACAAGGTAATGGCAGGCAAATAATGAGTATTAATAATGACCTCATGCCTCACCTCGCTTATCGTGCAAGGCAAGAAAATACTCAGGCAGCCAATCTTTGGGATCTGTACCTGCAGTTTCAACAATCTGATACATCAAATGCACTTTATCGGTGGTACCGGATATCACCGCAAGTTCATCATCAAAGCCATTAAGATCTAAAGTGACTACGACACTTTCATGCCCTTGCTTGACGATAAACTGCCGTGAGTTAGGTTGAAGCTCTGCGCTAATCAACTCAAATTCACGCTCGGTAAGATGCAAACCATCAATGTAATCGTCTTTGCGAGCTTTTGGATTGGGCATCAAAACCAAGGTGGCGCACTGCTCAATCAAGGTGTGAGCAATAGGAGAGTTCAGTACATCCCGAACCGATTGAGTGCCATACACCATAATGCCGTTTTGTTTCCGAATGACCTTTTGCTTGTTTTGGGCTAAATCTTCAAAGTATTCATCAGCCAATAACTTCCAAAACTCATCCATAAAGATTTGCAGCTTGCGACCGTCAATCAACTTTTCGATGCGATAAAACAGGTACATCACAATCGGAGTTCTGATTTCCTCGTTATCCAAAAACTCTGTGACATCAAAGCCAAACAGGGTTTGGTCAGTAATGGATAATTCATCTATTTCGTTATCCAAAACCCAGGCGAGTTCACCGCCCTGACACCACTTTTTTAGACGTTGCCCACAGCTGTCAGCATCGACACTATCGACAAACTCCAAACATCGACTCAATCGGCGCATGGATTTGGGTAAACTCATGACCCCTTTAACCGCTTCGGCAAGCTCTTGTTGCTGTTGATGGTTAAGCGCACCACCGCAAAGTTTGCTTACCAGAGCGGTAATAAACAGCAGATTATCGGGTGTAGGCTCAAGCTGAAACGGATTAAAGCCCGTAGGTTTACCCATTTGCAGTGGCAGATATAAGCCTTGAGTGGCACGAACATAAATTTCTAAACCACGATCTTTATCGAAGATGATTTGAGTGGGCTGATATTTCTTGCTTTGGGAAATTAAGAAACCTTGCAGAACAGTTTTACCTGAGCCAGAAATTCCAATGATTAAGGTATTACCGAGAGCGTGATGCTCATCCTTGAGCGACATTTCCTTGGCTTCACGCCCTCCATGAACCCGTTGGACTTGGTTTAACCGTTTCTCATGTTGGTGAGAATTAGGCTCATGAAAGTTGAAGTAGTATGGCGCACCCGAAGCGGTTTTCAACAACGTCACAGCATCGCCCCACTGATTGCCGTAAAGTTGACCCGATGGATAGTTATGGAAACTACACAGACCTGCAAAGTTACGAGAAGAGATACGAGCCGGACGAGGACGAAAAGCACTGTTGGCAGGCAGCTGTGAGTAAAAGGCAGACTGCAGGCTCCAATCATCTCTAGTGAGAATGATGGCTTGGTCGGCAAGCTCAGATTTGAGTGACGATAGCTGCTGATTCAGCTTTTCTTTGGTGTCACTCATTACCGTTAACACCAAATGATGTTCACCATAAACGATGCGCCCAGCGGTTAAGTCATCCAAACCCACATCAATGGCATCCACCTGTGAATGTGCAAAGTCTCCTGTGGTAGTTAAGCGCTTTTGTTGACGCACCAGAATGTCGGTAGCAATCGGTTTAGACAGAAACTGAAAACTTTGGGTTAACACCAATTCAAAAGGTGCCGACAAAAGTGCATTAAGCAAACCCGCTTCGGTATGTTCAGGGTATTCTTTGATACTTAAACATGCGCCCAAACGGGCTTGAGTAATGCCTTTCAGGGCAAAGGTGTTATCGAAAAATAAGGGTCTGACTCTCGGCAGTGCAATGGAAATATCAGTCGCTGATAAGGTACGAGACTGCCAATCGCCATTGGTCAGGTAATCAAGAAAGGTCAGCAGCTCACTGTAATAATGTGCTCCTTGACGATACACACCTAACCGCTGCGGTTTATAGCTCTCCAATGAAGAAATAACCGTACTGGCCACTTCCTGTAACTGGGCTTGCGCTTGCTGCTGCGAGGCAATTAGCTGCTCAGCCGTGAGACTGCGCTTAAACCAACCTGTTACTGGATTATCAGCGGCACGATAAATGACAGTGAGATACAACTCATTCACCATCATCTGGCTTTGGCAAACTTTTTCAGCGTATTTTTGATTAAGCTGTTTATCAAATTCCGATTGAAATTCACCTTTAGGAAACACCTTCGATTCACGACGAATAAGATGCGTCCACAAGCAAACATGAGGGCTGGCGATATTACGCAGCATAAGGTTGAATTGCTCTTTCCACAGATTGACCTGCTCAGGATCTGCCGACTCATGCGCCACCCCTTGCAATTTGATGATCTGCAGGTAATCACCATGTTCCGTTTTAATGGTGTGTTCGTTGATGTGGGTTTGATACGGTATCGAGTCTGATACCGAGTTCTCTTGCGTCCAACGTTGTGCTGATGATTGAGCATTCATAACAGTAACTCCTTACGAGAGTTCTGTGTGGGAGTTGCTGAAGCTGCACCAAAGTAGCGCCAGCCCACTGACTTAGCTTTGGTGTTAAGCCACAACTTAAGCAAACGGAACATCACGGGATCATGCAAACACAAGCTATACATAAGTGCATGCATTGGTAGATACAACAACAGAACAAACGGATTTTTGGTGGCTATCATCAATACCGTAAGCATTGCCGCAGTAATGATAATGCCGTCCAAAGTCACGCCCCACTTCATCGCAGGACGAGTCACTGCCACAAACAGAGGATCACGAAATTCAGTAGAGGACATCATTTGGCTCCTCTACTTAACCGCAGAAATGATTAAATCGACAATGGCTGATCCACCGAATACCAGCACTATTCCCGCAATGTACTTACCACAAGTCTCGCCAGTAATTCGCCCAAACCATGCCAGATAACCCAATATCGCAATCCCAATAATGGCAGCACTGCGAGCAATACCATTAGTAAGCAACTGCATCACCCAATCCACTCCTTCAGAAATAGGATCGGCAAAAGCGAGTTCTGGGGTAAGCATTAATATTGATATGACTAAACAGTGAGCCAAGATAGTGGAATATGGAGAAGGGTTACATTTAGTTGAAAACCATAAGTTATGTGGGGTCTGCCGAGATTTACATAGAGGTGAGCCTGCTTTCATAGTTATCTCTCCTTTAGAGAATGAAAGAAACAGAGCATCCTTTAATATCAAAAAAATTCCTAATTGCTCTCAAAATATGTCAAATGAGAATAATTTTGTAAATTATGAATTTGAACTAATCTATAACTAAAAAGCATTTATTGGGGATTTGACTGGATTAACCAGCTATTACAGTAACTTTTAAGCTGTCATTTGGCTTACGCCAGTAGAGACCCTTTGTCGAATTTCGTATTTATTGTGTAATAATAAATAATAATAACGATAACCAAGATACTGCGGATGCCCACAACTGACAGCAAACTTCAATTCAGTCAACGTCTTAATCAATTATTAGATAGGCACAACTTTCCCCCAAAGAATATGGGTAGGATCACTTTGTTGTCGGAGCTATTTGAAATCACTCATAAAGGGGCGGGGAATTGGTTAAATGGTAAAGCGATCCCATCAAGAAAGATGCTCAAAACCATTGGTGAACATTTTGGGGTATCGGTTGATTGGTTGATCTTCGGTAATAAGCACAATGAATCATTATCCAGCGGTACGATAGAGATCCCAGTGATCAAGAAATCGCAGATATCTGGCTTCCTCGCTGGTAAATTCATAGACTTCGAACAGTTCCTCCCTGTTCAAGAGACATTGAGTTCAAGAGCCTTTGTTATTGATGCAAAAGAAGAGGATTTTGAGCTAGATTTCCTGATTTCAAATAGTGCTAAATTGGTGTTTGATCCTGAACATTCCCCTTTCGATAAATGTTTTGCTTTACTCAGAGTTAATGAAGAATTCCTAATCAAGCTTCTTATGGAATATGACAAAGGAAACTTTGCCATCAAGCTACAAAACGAGCAAAAGCAGTATGAGCTTCAAATACTTAAGAGCAGCCAGATCGTGGCTACCCTTACAGAGATTCGGTTTTTGTAGTTCAGTCTCGTTTTGGGCAACAGTGAGTCAGAAAGAGAAGAGCCAAAGGTAATTCAGTTTCATATATACATTATGTGATATATGGGCGTATTTGACTATGCTGCTTGACTTTTAACATCTTCTAAACCGACACCTAACTTATCCAAAATAAAATCACTCTTAACTGCATATGAATTCAATTGTTCAATAAATGATTTAAGCTCATCATCATAGATAAACCATTCATTTCCCCTATATACTTTGTCACACCTCAAATGAGAGAAGCTTCTGTGTAAAATGTTTTCAACACCATAACCACCTTGTCGGATAACACATTCAACCACCAACTTTCCTGTTTTATACTGGCGGCGTACAGAGCTCACTCTATTCATGATGTTATTTGATACGCCTATTTTAATTCTGCTCGCATCTTTATCGAGCATGAAATACACATCCTGCTCTTCACAAAACTTAGTTTCGTAATCAAGTTGTGCTGAGCTGAACCTATCTTTACTTCCAATAGACTGTGAAAGTAAATGTTTTCTGATTGCTGACCATTGAGTTTGGAGTTGTTTATGTTTGTATTTACTTATGTGCGGTTTCATTACTGAAGTGCACTCTTGGTCATAGCCAAGGGGAATGTAAAAAAAAGGGTCTTTAGGTGCAAATCTGCCATTAGGCATCCATTGGCTGATTATTTTTAATGGATCTGTGTGTTTGACTATTTTTGATACCTTCCTTTTTCCATTAACCGTATTTGCTTCAAAATTTTTAGCCAGATAATCCCTTAAGAATAGGTAAGGAATCCACTTTGCTGGTATATGGCTGATTTTAGAGGAAAGTTTTTCTGAAAACTCTTGAAACTCTATACATGCAAGGATTTTACTCAGAATATATGTCTGCTCACACACCCTCAAAATAGAATATTGTTTCATAGCTTCTCGGCTAAGGCGGTTCATAAAGACTTCCCCCCTGACATCCATTCAGTTGAAGTATGTGCGAATTTAAGTTCTATTGCATACTCAACCTTTTCACCTTGTTCGTTTGTATGCCAAATAACTTTTCCGTTATAGGAAAGTAATTCATCAAAAAGAAGCTGTATGTCTTTATTTTTAAATCCATCATAGGTATTCAAAAAAACGCTTTTAAATGTCACGTTTTGAATCTTATAAATTTTAACTGTGCCCTCATAACCTGCCTGTCTGCATTGCTGAACTAAATATTTTAAATACCCAATCATGTAATCTTGGAACCATTTCCGAGAGCAAGCCGAAAACATACGTTCCAAACTTAAGGTTGCGGAGGGTTTTAATATAACCAGATCCCACTCTCTAATTCGTAAATCTAATTTCTTATTGCCGTTAAAGTCATAATACATATACATTTTTTGCTGGAAGTGTTCTGGGTGTAAATGTGTATTGTTGAAATATCTATTATTCTCGCAATAAAGCAGGTGGTTAAAGGTGTCATCACAAAGCCCTATCGTTTGAGATATCGACTCAAACGTTGACTCGTTAGCTTCCTCAGCTTCGAAAATAATTTTTGAAATAATATTCCCAGAAATTTTTGTAATTTGCTTATTCACAATTCTTTCGAGCAAGCTTCCAGATACATACTGACTACTTTCTAATTCAGATTTTAATTGCGGCAATATTGGCTCAATAAGTTGTTCAAATTTCAGTAGTTCATCAGCATCAGCAAGAAAAGTGAACTCGACATCTGGAAATTTTTCTGAATTATCACACCTATCTTTCAGAGTTGACCAGTCATTACAATCGTACATATAGGAAACAATTTCTTGTCCATGAGTCGTCTTAAGATTGAATGTTTTAGAGATAAATTTTGCGTGAGCCTTTGCTTCACGAAATGAAGGGTATCCTTTCATATTAAGCACCTATAAATTCTTGTGAGCCCACATATCACAAGAAAAAGTGATACTTAATATAAATTGATTCAATAATGAACTTGCGATGCATTTTGCTTTATCTGTGGGCGGAAAGGTCTCGCTAACCTTTTTATTAACATAATTATCATTATTTTCTTTGTCAATGCTCTAACTCAAAAATTATTTATACAAGCTTAAATGAATACAGTTTGATAACATTTAGGCCTTAATTCATACCGTTTATCTGAATAAGAGTAAGGCGTTACGATGCTTGTATATGCGATTGAAAAAAAATCTATGAGACCCGTAAATGTCAACGAAGTTCAAAACGGAAAAGACTGTGGCTGTTTCTGCCCTGAGTGCAAAGATGATTTGATCGCTAAAAATAACTGTACAGAGATGAGTAACCACTTTGCTCACCAAAATTTTGTAGAAAGTAGAGCTTGCTTAATGACGCAACTGCACACTGCTGCACAGTATTACTTCCTTTCCCTCGAAGAGGTACTATTACCTGAAGTCTCTTTCTTACATGACGGAACAAGGTTAAGTTCCCCAGAGCAGACAGTTCAAGTAAACAGTTCTCAGCGAGAAGCAACTGTAGGCAAATATTTTGCTGATGTGTTACTCGCAACGTCAGTGGGTGTAATTGTTATTGAGGTTGCGGTAACTCATTACAATGAAGAACAAAAAACAAAATACTACATTGATAATTGTATTGGCTCACTAGAGTATGACTTAGGGGACTTCAGAGATTTAAGTGTTGATGAGGCATTATCTTTATTGCGCCAGAATAAAATACCGAATCAATGGCTTTACCCTTGGTCTAAAATGCAACTCATTGAGCTATATGAAGCTGAAAAGTTACAACGTGAACATGAGACTTTTAAACGAAATCGGGATAGTGCCAAACGAGCAGTAAAAAAAATATTATCCTCTAGAACCCTCACTCTTCCATCAGTAGCTGAACTTGTTCAGTGTGTTATCAATGAAAAAAAATATAAAAGAACCTTTAATATTTTCCAAAGGGAATCGTTAACATTTGATTTAGTAGAGGTATATGAAGAAGCCAAAGGGTATCTTGTTTTGAAATGTACCAAGCTTTCAAAAAAAGGTAATTCACGGACTTTATTTGCAGCTTATTACTACACATTAAACATTCCACAGCCAATCATTGATTTAGAAGGGGCTGTGATAATAAGAAAACCTTCTCCAGCACAAGGAAAACCCGCTACATGGAGTTGGCTGAAGTTTCCAAAAATTAAGTTTTATAGAGCACAGGCCGAAGAAAGCTTCAAACTGCAGTGTGAAAAGAAATATCAATGGGAAAGGTATGTTGAATCGGTTGAAGGTAAAATTGAACAGCTTTCAGAAGGCTATGAACGCAATACCAATTACTATTTCAAGCGAGATTACGGAAAGTGGAAACAATGGCTAATAGACAATCAATTATTTCATCCAGCAACACCGGGGAATCCTAGATTACCCAAGATATTCAATCCCAAAGGCTTGCAACAATTGTGGATGTTTGATGCATGGCACTATCTCATCATTAGCGTACTAGCAGAGATTGTTGACAGAACTCCTCTTACAGCTCAAGTAGACATATATTCAGTTTTTCATGAGCTTACGATTAATTTTGGAGTTAAAAAAGAATTTACTCAGAATGAGAAGCTCTTAGCAACTAAACAGCTGAATTATACAACAGTACTCCTATTGTGCCGAAACACAGTAATTGGCTATGTTTTAGATGGTTTTGTTTCGGCAGGTAAGTTAACTAAAAACGGCAATGAATACACAAGAATCGGCTCATTGATTCAAGCACTCAGGCCAAAATAACTATCAATATTTGGTCAGTTGCAGAGCCTTTGTTAAGGCAAGCACTTTTATGTGTTCAAGTAATAAGTGTCATATTGAGTCAAACACGCTTCTGGACAAAACCGAGTCAGCCAATGTATCGAATTGACTCGCCAATGGACATCAATAAGCTAAAAATTGTGCAATTTCAATTACAACTTAGTATGTTAAGCTTCCTGTTATAGTTTGAAATAGATAAACATGGATATGTTAAGATGAATAAAGCGCTTCAAAAAGCATTTAATATTGAAATGGACAAAGCAATCAGCTCTTTTCACTCAGGGGAGTTAGATACTTCATTTTATCACCTTGAGCGTGCTCACATTCTTGGTCAATCTTACATTATTCCTCATACCCAATCTCATTGGTGGATGCTTAAAATAGGGCTAAAAAAGAGAAGTTTCAAAGAAGTATTTGGTCAATTCATTAGAATTCTTGCTTCAATAATCTTTTCTAGAATTTGGGTTCCACTAGGAAATACTGGTGGAACAAACGTTAACCCTTTAAAACCCATGCCTCTACCTGAAGACTTGAAAAAGCTGCTAAATTTAGAACGCCTTTAGTTAGCTAAAAACAGATTGAGTGACTGAACAACCAACCTGTTTTTAGTCTTTATTACGAAGCTAATCCTTATAGACCCAACGATACAGTGTTGGTAAAACTAACAAAGTCAAAGCGGTTGAACTGAATAAACCACCAACGATCACAACCGCTAATGGCTTTTGGATTTCACTACCAATTCCACTTGATAACAGTATTGGGATCAAACCTAAGCCTGAGGTTAATGCGGTCATTAACACTGGTCGTAATCTTCCAACCGTTCCTTCATACACTGATTCATATAATGGTTCGCCACTAGCTCGACGCTGGTTAATTGAATCAACCAGCACTACACCGTTAAGCACCGCAACTCCAAACAAGGTGATAAAACCTATTGAACTTGGAACCGACAAATAAGTACCTGTAAAGTACAACGCCATTACCCCGCCGATCAGTGCCAATGGTACGTTTGCCATGATAAGCAAAACTTGTTTAACACTGCCAAATGAGAAGAACAGCAACATAGCGATTAAGACTATCGACACTGGCACAACCAACATCAGTTTTTGTTGTGCTCGTTGCTGATTTTCGTACTGACCACCGACAACCACCGTATACCCTGCAGGTAAATTGGCTTTTGGCACAGCCGCATAAATGTCTTTTACCACTGAACCCATATCTCGACCAGACACATTGGCTT
>JBMYXI010000014.1:0-57120 GCA_049608225.1 Parashewanella sp. | reverse complement strand
TTAGCTTTATGAATGTTTCTTTACCCGATTGCCTGTCTCTAATAATAATGTGCTGATTCTGTGCATCTAATTTACGAATAAAAGCTAAACGTTTTTCATCCGCAGACAAAGCCATATGGCTTTCAGCATATTGCCCAGAACTGATAAAACGCAGCTTAGGGTGTATTTGGGTTTGCATAAATGGGAGCTTTTTAGGAGATTGAGCGATTTGCCTGCTCTCAAACTCTAGACCAGAAAAAGACACATAACCTAACGCGATAATGATAAAAACAATAGATGCAAGAATAAGTTGCTTACTGCGATAGCGGTTTAACCGAAAAGAAGATTTGTGAACCGCACTTTGATAACAAACCTCACCAACAAAACTGTAACCTATTTTAGGGTGCGTTTTGATGATCTGTTGCTTTTTCGCATCGTCGTTAAACAGTTTCCTGATCTGAGCAATGCAACGCTGTAATGTATTCGGACTCACGACCACTTCAGGCCAAACTTCATCCAGCAAGGTTTGCTGCGAAACAATACTGCCATTTGCCGCAACCAGTTGTTTTAATACTGCCAGTATTTTAGGCTCCAGAGAAATCACTTCATCATTTTTATAAAGTTCATGTCGCTGCCAATCGACCTTAAAACCTGCAATCCAAATCGGTTGTTCCATCAACGTTTATTTTTCATATTGTTATTTGGTAAGCGATAGTATTACTTTGCTTTCACAAAAGAAACCGTACAATAGTTAAAAACTGAACTCAATATCTCGCTATGACCCAAGAACACTTTGATCGTATTTACCAACGTGCAGCTCAGAGAAAAGGTGGTGAATCAAGCCTTGAGGCTATGTTAAGTCAGCCATTATCGCGCGAGGCTTTACTGGCAATAACGGATGCACAATGGCTCGCTATTTTTACCATGAAAGTCTTTCAATGCGGTATATCTTGGAAAGTCGTTGTCAACAAATGGGCTGGATTTGAAGAAGTCTTCTTTAACTTTGACCCTGAGCTCTTGCTGATGTTGTCAGATGAACAGTGGGAAGAAAAAGCAAGAAATCCGAAGATTATTCGCCATTTGACCAAAGTCATGACCATTCCCGAAAATGCGGCAATGATCATGGAAGTCCGTTATCAACACGGTTCATTTAGCAACATGATTGCTAACTGGCCAAGCGATAACATCACCGGACTTTGGCAGTATTTAAAAAAGCACGGAAAACGCCTTGGTGGCAATACCGGCGCTTATGCTTTACGGCAAGCAGGCGTAGATACCTTTATCCTATCCTCTGATGTTGAGAGTTACCTGAGAAATACCAAAATTATCGACTCCGGAAAAAACACTACTAAAGCATTGTCCGCTGCAAACACTGCATTTAATAAATGGCAACAACAATCAGGCAGGACACTCACTGAACTCAGTCAGATCATTGCCTTTAGCTGTGGAGATAATCGAGTATGATGAAAAAATATATTGGCTATGCTTTACTGATTTTTTCAACCATTATTTGGAGTGCGGCTTTTGTCGTACCTGCTTTGGATTTTTCTGCTGGAATCACAACGAGCTTGGTCACCACCTGTATTATTATTGGCGAAATCACATTTTATCTTGCTATCTTACTGCTGGGAAAAGAAGTATGGAACAAAATTAAAGACACTTTCATTAACAAATTTAAAAAAGAAAAATCACAAAGTAATCCTCCAGACGCTAAATGAAACATTTTCTAACACTAAACTCTACTATTTCACAAAAATCTTGATTAAGATCACGCTTAATCGAAGCCACTTTCTGGAAAGAAAATGAAAATTAACGCTACAGCAAGTACCCTAGCGCTTTCAATCGCGCTGATTTTGGGCGGTTGTTCAACTCAAACAACCACTGCGACTAGCCCAGTCGTTGCAGCTCAAACGAATCAATCTGAATCTGAAAAAGCCAATGCCTTATTTGAACAAATGTTCATGGAAAATGTGATGGCAGATCCCGTAACACAAACCTATTTAGGCATTAAAAAAGATTACGGTAAATGGAATCAAATTGGTGAAGCTGCTGACGAAGAAGCGTTAGCCATGGCTAAAAAACACCTTAACCAGTTAAAAACAATTCAGTTCGATAACTTAGATAAGCAAACTCAATTAAGCTACACCTTGTTAAAGCAAAATTTGCAAAACCAAATTGCGGATTTCAAATGGCATTTATACACTTATCCAGTGAATCAAATGCACGGCGTTCATACAGGTACGGTTTCGTTTTTAATTAATCAACATCAAATTGCCAACCTCAGCGATGCTAATGCTTATATCAGTCGCTTAAATGGTATCAAACCACGTTTTAGTCAACTTGAACGAGCATTAACGTTACGAGAGCAAAACGGCATCATTGCACCAAAGTTTGTCTTCAACCATGTTATTTCATCTTTGCAAAATGTCATTGTAGGTGCCCCGTTTACTGCAGGAAAAGACAGCGCGCTATGGGCTGATTTTAAGCAAAAAATCGCGAAGTTAAAGCTAGAGCCTAAGCAAGAATCTGAGCTTTTGGTACAAGCGAAAACAGCACTTTTAGAAAACGTTGGCCCAGCACATCGTCACCTAATACAATTCACTAAAACGCTGCAAACCAAAGCTGATAATAAAGATGGCGTTTGGAAACTGCCTAACGGTGATGCGTTTTACAAAACAGCGTTAGCCAGAACCACTACAACCGATCTTACTGCAAATGAAATCCATAAAATTGGTTTGGATGAAGTTGCTCGTATTCATAATGAAATGCGCGCGATCATGAAGCAAGTGGGTTACAAAGGCACCTTGCAACAATTCTTCGTTTATATGCGTGACAGTGATGACTTCTATTATCCAAATACAGCTGAAGGTAAAGCAAGATATTTAGCTGAAGCCACGGCAATGATTGATAATATGGAAGCAAGAATTGACGAAGTATTTAAAATTAAGCCTAAAGCGCGCTTAAAAGTAAAAGCTGTGGAAGCCTTCCGTGAAAAAGCTGCCGGTAAAGCCTTTTATGAACAGCCTGCTCCAGACGGCTCTCGTCCAGGCACTTATTATGCTAACTTGTATGACATGAAATCGATGCCAACCTATCAAATGGAAGCCTTGGCTTATCATGAAGGTATTCCTGGTCACCACATGCAAATTGCCATTTCGCAAGAGCTAAAAGGCATTCCTAAATTCCGTAAGTTTGGCGGTTATACTGCTTATATTGAAGGATGGGGGTTATATTCTGAGTATTTCCCGAAAGAAATGGGTTTATATGAAGATCCTTATTCAGACTTCGGTCGTTTGGCCATGGAATTATGGAGAGCTTGCCGTTTAGTTGTCGATACTGGTATTCACTCTCAAAAGTGGACACGCAAACAAGGTATTGAGTATTACGTCAACAACACGCCTAACTCACGTGCTGACGCGGTGAAAATGGTCGAACGTCACATTGTCATGCCATCTCAAGCAACCGCTTATAAAATTGGTATGTTGAAAATTCTTGAACTTAGAAAAAAAGCCAAGCAACAAATGGGTGATAAGTTCGATATTCGCGACTTCCATACGCTCATTTTAAAAAATGGCCCACTACCGTTAGATATTTTAGAGCAGCAAGTTGATCAATGGATCGCGAGTTCAAAATAGCGCGATTCATTGCCTGACCATAAGTTCTAAGGGGTAGCGAATGTTACCTCTTATTTTTTAGGATATATTTAATGAAAAAGTATGTCTTCTTAAGCTTATTACTTCTCACCGCTGATGCTGTGAGTCATGAATTAGAAACCGAGGCTAACTCGACTGTAACCTTACTTGAATGTTTGAATACCATTCCAAACGATAAAATACACAACCCAGAATATCAGTTTACTAAGTCTTTATCTTTATTCCCTATCGTGCTCAATCAGTTATCAAAGGAAAATGTTAGCCCAGAAGATCGCAAGTTATTTAAAGTGATTTCTCGCTATTGTAAAAAGGAAATCCAGCAGGTCTCTGAAAATCTAAAGAGAACATCGGAAGATAATCACTAGAGGCCAGTTAGGTTAAACTTAAAAACATCAGTTGAACACTCATTAATGTGATAACTAATGATCCTGAGACAGTTATATGGTTTTAACATTCACCCAATGGATGAATCGCTCTATGCCCTAGCATCAAGCTGCTGTTCGATTGATGTTAGACAGGCTTTCACTGCGATAGGCAGATGTTGATGGTTTGGCAACAACACATAGATAGGATTCATTTTTAGTCGGTGATCAGGAAAAGCTTCTTTCAATGAAGTGCGATGAAAAAGGAAATCAGGGACTAGACCAATCCCCACGCCTTTTTCTATTAACGATAAACAAGTGTTGAATGAACTTGAAACGCAAGTCGCTTCCCTATCAATACGAAATTCTGTGTGGTTTGATTTACCCAAAAAGTGGTGAGTGATATGAGTACCCTGCCAGCTATTAGCAATATAAGGTGTACTTTCATCAACACCTTGTTTGATCAATGATCCATGTCCGCACAAAATATCACGAAACTCACCGATTCTTTTTTGTTTCAATGAGCAGTCTTTTGAACCTCCGACTCTAATGGCTAAATCAATATCCTCAGCCACTAAGTTAAGTTTTCTATCATTGACGATTAATTGGGGACGCAAAAGCGGATATTTTTTCATCACTTCAGCAATGGCTGGCACCACTAATGTATCCATTAATGCATTTGGTGCGGTTATTTTCACTTTCCCTTGTGGAATGGTTTTCGCATCTTCCGCTTGCTTCCATGCATGTTCGGCAATATTATTAATCTTTTGACACTGTTGAAAAAAATCATAACCTGCAGCAGTTAACGACTGTTTTCTAGTTGTTCGTTTTAATAATGTCAGCCCCAACTCTTGTTCTAATAGTTTTAGCTGTTGACTCACCACTGATTTTGATAATTGCATTGATTCTGCAGCTGCAGAAATAGAGCCTGTTTCTACCACTTTTGCAAAAACCGACATGTATCTAAGTTGACGCATGGAATACTGCCATTGTTTCGTTTTATTAAACTATTATTTCTAATTATTCTGTTTTTTGGAAGTTTAAAATCACTAAGATGATTTCATCAACACAACGAGAGTAAAGAAAATGACAATCGATAATGAATTAGAACTATGTAAGCAGGGTATTGCGGGTTGGCAACAAGCGTTTAATAACCAAGATGCCGCTGGCTGCGCTGAAAAATACCTCGATGATAGCGTTATGGATGCACGCCCATTCGGTACATTCAAAGGTCGAGAACAAGTGCAAGCATTTTGGCAAAACATCATGGATCAAGGCTTTGCTGAGGTAAATTACACAGATGTAAAATGGGAAAAGGTTGACGAAGGCTACGTACTCTCTTCAAGCTGGACAATGAACAAAGCCTTTGGTGTGGTTCATCGTGAATTATGGGTTATTGATAGTGATGGCAAAGCAAGACTGAAAACCGATGATTTTGAAGTGCAAGGCGAAAGATAACCTTTGCTTTTACACTAAAAATAAACCCCAGATAACATCTGGGGTTAACCAAAATAAGGGTGATGGTTAAAGGCCAGCGATTAATATAAACCACTAGCGTCAATTCAAAATTTGCTCTTTCCTTGAATGGGTTGAACCTGATTTACGAGTCTCAGATAAAAGGGGTCATTTTTATCTGAAACTTTGAATAAAATCAATCCTGTATTGACTTGTCCTCATTGTATTTATTTACGAACACATCGCAACACCTTAGCGAGAGAACACTGTTTACCAAAATTTAGAACAAAAAAATCAACTCCACCAACAAACTTAACAGATTGATTTAAAATAAATTTAAATTAACAGTCTACACAAACAGTCATTCATTCCGTTTAAAGAACAATGTTTCCAGTTTTTCAGTTAGAAAACAATCACACTCTTTCTGAATAAAGTTCAGCCAATTTTTGATCCCAGTACGGAGGCGTTCCAATATGCTCTTTAATAAATTCAATAAATACGCTCACTTTTGGCGCTAAATGCTTACGTCTTGGATAAACAGCCTGTAATGGAAGATGATGAGTAAGCTGCCAGTCTTTCAGTAATGGCACTAACTCCCCCTTTTCAATCTCATCTTCGAGTAAATAAGATGCAAGATAAACCACACCCAATCCACTAGCGGCTGCTGACTTTAATGCTGGGGCATTATCGACACGAAAGTTTCCTGATACGCCAATTTCACAATAATCATCACCACGTTTAAACTGCCAAGTACTGTGCTCATGCCATTCTCCTTGGTAGACCAAACAATTATGTTCAACCAATTCTTCAGGTCGAGATGGTTGACCATGCTTAGCAATGTACTGCGGTGAAGCTAATAGCACAAATTGGCTCTTCATCAATGGACGGGCGACCATTCCCAAAGGCAACTGCTCAGACATGGTAAGTAACAAATCCAATCCTTCGCTCACTACATCAACTTTATGATCAAGTAAACTCACTTGCAGCTCAAGTTCAGGATGACGGGCCATAAAGTCAGGCAAGGCAGGGATTATATGCATGGTACCGAATGATTGTGATATCCCCACTTTCAGTACACCACGAGTTGATTCATTCAGATTGTGGACACTGGCAACCGACTGTTCGACATCTCTTAATAATCCTTCACCTTGCTCATAAAGAAGGTTTCCAGCTTCTGTCAAACTCAAGCTACGCGTCGTTCTTTGAATAAGTTGAATACCAAGCTTATGTTCAAGATCAGCAACTTGCGTACTCACTTTCGACTTTGAAATACCCAACTTTCGAGCGGCGGCACTGAAGCTGCCAGCACGGGCAACATGAGTGAAAATAGCGATAGGTTCTAACAATTCTAACATGGGGGCGCCTCAAGCTATGCAAGTTTTTGGAAGTATATAATGTACACTTTGAAAGAATGCATAAACCGTCAAGTAATGACCGTTTATTTCATCATAGCGATATGGCTCTGCATTATATCAAATAGATATAACTTTATTCTACTGAAACAAACACTGTGTTTCACATTAGTTATGATTTATTGCAAATTATTATTTCATTTATCTAATATAACGTGCAAATGTCAGACTTACACGATTCAGCGAATTGAGCTTTATGCTATGAGCGTATTTACCACTTCCAAGGTGTTGATGCTGGTAATGATAAGTTGTCTTATTTTTCAAACCGCCAATGCAGAAACAAGGCTTTTAGCGAATATAAAGCATAATATTAAACATTGGAGTGAAGAAACGCCTAATGGGTTGGTTAATCTATTTTGGCAATTTCCTTTAGGCAAGGACAAACATGATGCATATCCAACACTCATTCCTGAAGATATTGATTGCGGCATCTTATTTTATAAGTTGACAACACTACACAAAGATCAGGCTAGACTAACTTTGGTTTCAAATTTAAATTCAACTTCCGAAAACATTCATTGTATGGATGAGCCAGTTCTGGCTTGTGGACCATATGGAGGTTGTGACTATGAACAGTATTGTCATATCACTCAACCGCAAAAGAGTATCTATTGGGGCAATATTAAGAAGTTAACAAGTATTAAAGGTGCGTCTTTACTGATTGGCCTCATGTTCGAAGATACGACAACAAATGGTAACTTATCAAAGCCGCTAGAATCGATACGAGGTGGTTGTGCTAACAAATAGTGCGATCGAACAAATTGATTTAATTCTATGAGCCTCTAGAGAGGGAGTTACAATGAAAGTCAGATCTTTTAAGTATTTGTTAACTATTTCAGTATTAACCTTATCTTATAACTTAAGCTGCTATGCTGATGTCAATTCCTATATCTCTTTACCAAACGAACAACGTTATGGCGATGCACTGAAGACAATCACAAAAGATTACCGTACAGGCATTCACAATATCTGGCGGATCAACCTTGCACTAACAAATGAACATATATTTCCAGTTACTATTAATAAAAGCTTTGATGGCTTTGTCAAATTCAACCTCAATACACCGCTAGAAACAAATATAAGAGTCGTTTTGATTGAAGCGCCATATACAGACCACACGATTCATCATCCAATGATAGATCCAACAAAAGTCTGCAATTTAAATAGATGTTATTGGAAATATCACGTTAGCGTTAAGTCTCCCGTGCAACAAAATTACATGCTCGACGTTTTATCTCTAGATAACCCACAAGAAGTATTCGTTGACGTTGAGGCCTTGATAAGAGAGTTATAACTGTATTCAAAAATAGAAACACCACAAGAAATGGAAAACTTGTGGTGTTTGATTGGAACCTCTAATTAATTTGTTGTTGAAAGCATATATTCGGCAACAGCCAAACGCGTGGCTTCATCTAAGTAGTTTTGAGGTGGCATTTCTGGATAGTCATCTCGCTTTTTGGTTGGATTAGCAATCCAATCAGCTAAGCCTTTAGGATTATCCATATAAAGTGCTTGAATAATTTGCACTGGAGGACCAATCATACGGCCAGTATAAGTGTGACAACCTGTACAAATCCCAAGATAGGCGATTTTACCTTTATCTTCCATATTGATTTCTCTTGGCGCGACAGGCTCGTCAAGCAAATAAGTATCAACACCATCTGTATTTGAAAAATCACATTCTTTCCAGTCATCTACGCCAACAGTTACATAACGGTGACGATTGATAATGCAACTGTCTCGACTTACGCCAACTCGAATGATATCTGGATTACCTTGTTTAAATTCCGTCAACATTAATGCCTTGGCTTCATCAATTGTGTCATAACCGTTATTGACCATTAAATTATCGAGCAACATAACTTGATCTGGTGCAGGATCTGACTCTGGATCAATCGTTGTATTAGGCGCATTTTGATGATCGGTAATAATGATCCCAGCAGTTTTATTACCAGAAATAATATTGCCTTCAACAATCACCTGATCTGCTGCCATAATCAAAATCCCTGTTCCTGCAGGGATCCCAGAAACAGTTGAACCTGGAGCACCAAAGTTCGCTGTATTATTATTTACGACAAAATTATTACGCAGGATCACATCATAAGTAGTTTTGATTGGTAAACCTGGAGTAATAAAGGCAAGAATACCGCCAGTGTTATTATGGGTGTAGTTATTTTCAACAATAGCATGTCGGGAGTTTTCAATTTCAATGCCTGCAACACTATCAAATACTTCATTGTGTGCTACGTGAATGTTATCGCTCATACCGACATAAATAGCGGCATCTTCAATACCTGAAATAACATTATGCTCAACAATGCCATTTTTACCTAGCTGCGGGAAGATCCCGTATACTCCAGTATCAACAATAATATTATTTCGAATTTCAAAGTTATTACCCGCCTGCCCCATGATACCATTGCCTTTATATTTGGTAATTTTTAGGTTTTCGACCACCACATTATTACCAGAATATAAAATCGCATCATTGAGTTTACCCTCACCATCTAGTGTTGCACGCTCACCTTCTTTAATTACCCCTACGATTCGAATGTCATCCTTATCGATATACACAGTTTCATGATAAGTTCCCGGCATAATTTGAATAGTATCACCAGGTTTGGCCGCTTTTACGGCGGCCATGATAGTATCCCCCTCTTCAACGACATGCGTCTTGCCAGCAACTTTCCTTTCAGCGACTGCCGACTTTGCTTTATCGGCTTTTTTTTCATTAGATTGGTCAAAGCCACCGCTATAACTTGCCCCTTGAGTGCTTGAGGTAATAACAGGTTCATTCGAGCCTTCCTTCCCCAAATACATCCCTAAAGCAAAAGTACTACCGATAACAAACACTGCGCCAAGCACTTTTTTCGAGCTCATAGTAAATCTCCATTTTGCTGGATTAGCTTATTTTTTTGATAATTATCATCAATAGGTGCCAATCCCGATGGAACTTGTTGTGGAATATCAGGTGTCAAACTTTCGTCCGTCAGTGCACCTAAAAATTCGACAATCAAGTCCAATTCTTCATCGGTTAAATTTGGCTCCCAAATATGCCAATGGAGTTGTAACTTCTCTCCTTTGGGTACTGCATGCCCTCTTCCTTTATTATAAAACTCAACGGAATCTCTTAAGTTACTGAAATTTCCTGCATGCATATAAGGTGCGGTTTTCACGATATTTCGCAAAGTTGGCACTTTAAATCCACCTCTGAGCTTTTTGGCATTAAATGTTTTTTCTGCGCCGACATCACGAGCAACGCCTTTTGCTTCAGCAACCCCAATCACAGCAATTTGATTATTGGTGAATAAAGGCGGCTGATGACACTCTGAACATCTCGCAACAAAAGAGCGAAAAATATTATGACCTTGTATTTCTTTTTCCGTGAGCGCGTCATGAAAACCATGTGCATACCTGTCATAACGGCTATTTAACGAAATGAGCGATGCTTGGAATGCTGCGAGAGAGGTATAAACCTGCTCAAGCTTTATGCTTTGTGCATCTGGAAATGCTTGTGAAAATAACTGGCGATATGTTGCATTGCCATTCAAAAACAATAACAGAGCCTCAGGAGTGTTTCCCATTTCCATCGGATCAAACAGTGGACCTGTGGCTTGATCTTCTAAAGTTTTCGAACGTCCATCCCAGAAGAACTTATCTAAAAAGGCCATGTTCCATAATGTTGGCGCTGAACGCGCAACCTTTTCACCTTTCACACCAATGCTTCTGTCTAAATCATCACTGAAGCCTTTATCGGGTTGATGACAAGAGGCACAAGATACTGAGCCATTTTTTGAAAGTCCTGGATCAAAAAACAGATACCGACCTAAATCTATCTGCTTCGGCGTAAAGCCATCTCGATGTTTAGGTAATGATGTTTGCGTCCCCCCAACACCTCGACCTTGTACTGAGTTATAAAATTGATATAAGGTCACTAATCGACAAACACCATCAACTTTCTCAAAACTAGGTGGGCATTGCTCCTTTAGTTCAATGTGTTGTTCAGCTTGAACATGCACATTGATGTAACCGCTGCAAATAACCAATATTGCCAATAGACGATTTTTATAATTTCGAAACATAGGCCAAAATATCCGCTAATTCTTTATCTGTAACCACACGTGACATCATTGCCATTTGACGTCCGTATTTATCTTGCTTGTGATAACCTCGAATACCTTTTTTGAAGTGAGCCATTTGCCTTTTAAGATAACCAAGATGCTGCCCAGCAATTCTTGGGGCGTTAAATGATTTATTCCCTTCACCACTGCCACCATGGCAAGCACCGCACTTAGCTTGATAGTGACGATAACCACTTTCATAGCTACTGCTGGCTTGTGGTGATAATTTCTTACTTGGCAGGGAGGATATGTATTGCGCAACTTGCGCTATATCTT
The DNA here is from genome assembly GCA_049608225.1 of Parashewanella sp. Taxonomy (GTDB): domain Bacteria; phylum Pseudomonadota; class Gammaproteobacteria; order Enterobacterales; family Shewanellaceae; genus Parashewanella. Next base: position 45,862 of record JBMYXI010000014.1, on the reverse strand, counting down.
GCTTTGACTCTAACAGCTTTGCCATCGGTGCCATTTGCAGACCGTAAGTATCTGCCGCGTTACTTCCACGATAATTATTTTGGAAATTTTCCAGCTGCCGAATGAGATACCAAGAAGGTTGTCCAGCCAGCTTAGGCGAATGCAATGCCTTATTGCCTTCTCCATTAACACCATGACAGGCTATGCAGCTTTTGTATAACGCTTCTCCTCCTGAGAAAGCCATAAAAGATGTGCCAGTTAATATGAAAGATAATAAAAGACGAGTTATTTTTTTTTGTATACGTCCCATCTCGCTCACCAGTTAACAAAACATGAACTTATCCTATGAGCTATTGTTGGGCGATGCTGACGAAAAGTCATAAAAAAGCTGACGAATTTCAAAATCCGTCAGCTTTAATGATTTCCTACTATGATTAATTTTGCTTTCTGAACTCTGTTGGTGTCATGCCATGAGTTGTTTTAAAGGCTTTATTAAATGAACTTAAAGAACGAAAGCCACTTTCCAAAGCGAGCGTTAAAATCGGAGTCTGAGCTAATTCTGGTAGCGTTAATTTTTCAGAGACTTCTTTGATGCGATAATGATTTAAGAAATCATTGAAGTTACGAAAATTTAACTCACCATTGATCAAATGCCTAAGTTTATATTCATGAACAGCAACATGTTTCGATAAAGTTGAAATCGTCATACCATCTTGTTGATATAATTTCTCAGCCTCCATCGAGTGAATGATCCTTTGCAACTCTTTATTCGGTGTCTTTTTAACGAGAGTTTGCTTTTCAACCGCTGGCGACTTATCAGCAAAAAGCACATTAATCTTTACCTCAATCAATAGTAAATTAACAACGAAAACCAAAATTGCTAGCAAAGTACCTTTGAATAATTCCAGTCCATTACCTTGGAGCTGTAACACCTGCTCAAAAATGATAATAGAAGCAATGTAAACCGCTGTCGCACTAATCACCGCGCCTCGAATATATCGCCGCTCTTGAACTAAATCATTGCGCCAATTAGATAGCGATATGTATAACGCGTGCAAAATTAACGCTAACTCCAGCAGCAATTGACCATAGCCAGAAACGGAAACAAGCGCGGATTCAGTCGGACCTGCGGCCAAGCCTGCTACTAAGCTGTTAACTATGATGGGGAATACCAATGTACTCGAGCCGATAGCATAATGTTTAAACTTTAAATCATCTTGCTCACCAAATACCGTTAAGCTGGTTAACCAAAATATACCGGGTAATGCATTGCCTGAGACAAATCCAAGTAAACTGAAAAAATTGGCTTGCCCGTCTGACATGTAAAGTGAACTTAAAACATAACCACAACCTGAAAGCATTAATATTAAAAACATTAATGCAGACTGACTTTGTCTTCCGTGTTTAGCCAAAATGAAAATGCACAAACACATTTGTGCAAATGCGAAGTGAAAAAAAAAGGTTGTCAACATCCAAATGTCTTATTGTTGTTTATTCTAGTAACTCAAAATACTACACACTTTTAACAATAAGTAAACTTTACACAACAACATGTTACACGGAGCATAAAAAACGCCCACTAATTAGTGAGCGCTTTTTGTCAGGTTTGGGTTAAAAGTTAAATTTCAGATCAATGCCGATTTCGCGACCACGGTTAACACGTCCAAATGGTGTACCAAGCGCATCAGCTGCAAGTCCACCAAGCCCTTCGACCACTCTATTATCCATGAGGTTTTTCACCCACAAACCAACCTCTAGTGAATCTGCTTCATTAGTCCATGAAATACGCGCGTTTAAATCTTGCGTATCTTTAAAATAACCAGCAACACGCTTTTTATAATCCTCTAGACCCACTTCTTCGTCATTGATGTTTTCACGAAATACGTAATCGAGATGGACATTCGTATTACCGATACCGAAATCAGGCATCCAATCGAGTAACAAGGTATAATCTGTCGCAGCATCCTTTGACATCGACGTTGCTTTAACAAGCTTACCTTCACCATTATAAAAATCAGGCGTAGTGTCTTTAGTGGTGCGGATTTCACTCAAAGCACCCACAACTAAAGTCTCAGATACATTCCAGCGTAAATCGAACTCCAGCCCTTTAATGTCACGATCTTCGTTAATGATGGTTGGAATAGCTTGGCTGTTACCCGGCGCTTTAGAGTCAATGGCTTTTTGAAAGTTTTCCAATTGCAGATAATAAACACTCACATTGGCCACTAACTGATCCCAAAGAACACCTTTATAACCAATTTCAAAGTTAGTGGTTTCTTCAGGTTTAAATGCTTCTTTGGTTGGTTTTAAAGAATCAAAGCCACCGGACTTATAACCCGTCGAATAAGAGGCGAACATCATATGTTCATCGCTTAGCTTATAACTGGTCACTAAACGTCCTGTCACTTTGTTCCAACTATCAGAAACTGCGAGATTGACCGGTTGAAAAATCAAATTAGGAACGCCAGGCTTGATCGCATTAAATGTATTTTTGCCAATATCCCAAGTAAAATCTTTGCTGTCCCTTGAATATCTAACTCCAGCGATCACGTGCCATTCATCAGTTATTGCATAGTCGACATCTGCAAATACCCCCCAGTTAGTGAAATCTCCCGTATTAGCAATGGTTTCACGCCAGAATTTACCCGAATTTCCTGGGCCAAATATTGCTGGATTGCCTAGCTTTTGCGATACAAGATTATAGGTTACATCGCCCGTTGCTCTAACAATGTCTGCAGTCAAAGGTTTACCTGGCATACCAATACCTGCCATGATTTGATCTGCAAAACCTAATGCCGTTAGTGTTCTTGCCCATTCATCTGCATTCCAAAAATGCTCCATTGCTAAACCACTAGCTTTGAATTCTCGATCAACAAGACCCGCAAATGTTGCATCAGGTCCTGCGACACGTTTTGCCGCTTCATCGGTATTACCACCAATTTTACCCGCGACCTTCTCAGCCACCTTGCCTTTTATAAATTGATTTAAGCCACCAGTAATGAGTCGTGCTGCTGTATCTGCGGTCAAATTAAGATCGGTGACTTGCTTGACGTTTTCTTTGGAATAAGAAAAACCCGTGACGGCGTTTATCGTATCTGAAATATAGTTGAACTGAATTTCAGTATAAAAGATATCAGAGTCTTCTTTGTTGTTGGTATCAAAATAACGAGTGCGATCACCCGTGCCATCTTCGTCAGCTAAATTTTCTGTTTCCCATTTACGGTAACTCGCGACATACTTCATCGACCATTCATCATTAAAATCATGGTTAATTTTGGTTGTGATACCATACATATCACGCGATTCGACACCATCTTTTACATCATTTTCAACTTTATCTGCGAAAGGTGTTTTGCCTTTATTATAAGCATACTGACTGGTACCTATCGCCATTGGTGGTGCTTGGTTGAGGTCATCCCAATCATAAGAGAGTTGAAAATCTGTGACGTCTGATATATCCCATTTAAAAGCAACTCTTGCTGCAGTATGATTTTTCGCACCAGGGTCCCAAATTTTACTGCCGCGACTCCAATCAGGACGAGAAATATTTTCAATAAATCCATCTTGTTTATTACTAAGAATGTTACCTCGAAAATACATATTTTCATTCAGAGGTAGGTTCAGCATGCCTTCAAAACGATGCAGATTATCACTGCCAAATGTTGCTTTGGCAAAACCTTCAAATTCGCTATTAGGTGAGTTTGGTACAACATTTACCACGCCCATCGCTGCATTTCGTCCGAACAAGGTGCCTTGTGGCCCTTTCAGAACTTCAACACGTGACAAGTCTGAGAATAAAACATTTTGAGCTGCACGAGGCATATAGACATCATCATAGAATGTCGCTGAAGATGGATCGCCACCCACACTAATATTAGGGCTGGAAATACCACGAATACTGACGCCAGCTTGAGTAACATTGCCATTGTCAAAATCAAATCCAGGGATGAATTTATCAATATCACTTAAAGAAATGGCGCTACTTTCTTCCATTGTATCGGCATTTACGGCACTTAATGTCACTGGCACATCTAAGATACTTTGAACCCGTTTTTGTGCTGTGACTTGCATTACCTCTATCTCTTCATCGTTGTTTTCTTCTGCAACTAGATAAAGTGGTGTAACCGCAAACACTGATAGCATTGCTTTGGTAATTGTATTTAACGTATTCCATTTTTGTTTATTAGCATTCATTGCCATGTAGACTTCCCCCGAAGACTATTATTTTTTAATAACACCATCTAGGGATGACAGAACGAATACCACTACTTTAAGTTCACTAATCCCTTTAGCAGAATAGACATCAAGTACTCTACTTAATGGTACGAAATTCCTTTTCGCAGATAAGAAACATTTCAGATCGGCTTTATTTTCTTGTAATCGCTTTCGAATATATAAACATAATTTTAACAATGCTTGCATATTGGTAAAAAATTGCTATCGAAAAATTAAAATTACTGAGTAATTTATACAAAGCGAGCAAAAAATGAACGACGAATAATGTAATTAGAATAAAAAAGAGAAGCCAACGGCTTCTCAAAGTCCAAGGAGTGATTGGATTAAAATTAGCTTTTCGAAGTAGAAATTGATGCAGATATCTTAGATAGTTGCGGGATTGCGGCTCTAACCTTTGTTTCTAGTTCCGCGATTGATTTAAAATCTTGGCACATCAGTTGTGCTTTTTGCTCAAACTGATCAGCTCGCCCTTCAATATTTTGTTCGATTTGCTCCGCCATTGATTCAATCTTTCGCTCAAAAGACGCCATTTTTTCGGTGAAGCTTCCACCTTCAGAACTCATAAGTATGTTGCCAACATTGATCATAATACTGCCGAGTGAATTCTGGATAACATTTTCCATTTCTTGCTCAAAATGTTGATCAAAAGCCTTATCGAACGCTTGCTCTGTTGAGCCTAAGAAATAACCATTTTCATTTTTGTGGGCGACAGAAGCAATCTTGTCTGAAAGTTTCGACATTAATTGATCAACTTTCTTTGCTGTAGCTTCACCAAGCAGCGGTTTCATCGCAGTACCTACTGCATCTTGTGCCAAATCAACCGCATCCGTCACCAACTCAACGACTTCAGGGATTTGTTCTTTAACTGCAGTTTCATACTGAGTTAATAGTTTTTCCTGAGCTGAGTTCAAAGTAATTTTTTTACCATCTATAAATAGGTTATGGTTTTTTATCTGATATTGAACTTTGCCGTTATTTGAAACCGTAAGTGCATTGTTCCGCAAAGAAATATCATGATTAAGTGATACATTACAGCTCGATTCATGCGCACTGGCAATGTTGATAGTTACTAATGAACTGATGATGACAGCAAGCGTCGCTAATTTATCTTTCATAACACAATTCCTTTTATCAAAGAGATGCTTGGTACTAAGCTCGAATCATGCCAAAAACATTAACACACTGAAAAATAATAAATAAATAATAAAACGAAGGAAGATGAAAGTTAAAAATGTGAAAAAGTAACTAAGAGTTGGTGAATTTCACCAACTCTTTTTCGAAGCTTTACTTCACACGTTCGAACATTAAATCCCAAACGCCGTGACCTAAGCGTTGGCCACGGGCTTCAAATTTGGTTAACGGACGATGTGCTGGACGGGCAACATAATCATTACTTTGTGACTGATTTTTATAGCCTTCAGCCGCAGACATGACTTCTAACATATGCTCAGCATAGTTTTCCCAATCGGTCGCCATATGAAATACACCACCAACCTTTAATTTACGTCTTAATAATTCGACGAACTCAGGCTGTACGATACGACGCTTATGGTGGCGCTTTTTGTGCCAAGGATCTGGGAAAAACAGTTGAATTCTTGCTAATGAACCATCGGCAATAGAGTTTTCTAATACTTCAACCGCATCATGATGATAAACTCTAAGATTACTCACTTCAGCTTCAGCCGCACTTGATAAACAAGTACCAATTCCAGGCTGATGAACTTCAATACCAATATAATTTTGTTCTGGTGCAGCTGCTGCCATCTCAACCAGTGATGCCCCCATACCAAAACCAATTTCAAGCACAGTATCAGCATCTCGCCCAAAAATCGCATTCAAGTCTATATGTTCTGGTGTATATTCAAGTCCCATTGTCGCCCAATGAGATTCAATTGCTTGCGCCTGACCTTTGGTCAATCGACCTTCTCGCAAGACAAAACTTCTTACTTTTCGTAAGTATTTGCCTTCTTCGTTAAATTCAGCCGTAGTAACTTCGCTCATTATCGCTCCAATCCAGCTTAAAAAAGAGGGTGTATTATCCAAAGATTTACCAGCAGTGCAAGTCTTGTGTTTTTTTAAACATACGATCAACAACGTCGTTCACAGCCTAAGCCTCACAATGATACACTTACGTTATGAAACAATTACCCAGCTTCTCCAAACGTATTATCGATTGGTACGATATTCACGGTCGAAAAACCTTACCTTGGCAGCTCAATAAAACCCCATATAAAGTATGGGTTTCAGAAATCATGCTGCAGCAAACTCAAGTTGCAACTGTGATCCCATACTTTGAACGCTTCATGCAAAGTTTCCCTGACATTATTACCCTTGCAAATGCAGATCCTGATACCGTTTTACATCATTGGACAGGACTCGGTTATTACGCCAGAGCCAGAAACTTACATAAAGCTGCGCAACATATTCGAGATAACTATCAAGGGGTTTTCCCAACCGAATTTGATGATGTCGTTGCTTTATCGGGTATTGGCCGCTCTACGGCTGGTGCCATTTTGTCGTTATCATTAAATAAACACTTCGCTATTTTAGATGGTAATGTAAAGCGTGTATTAGCTCGTCATGGCGCAATTGAAGGCTGGCCAGGTAAGAAACAAGTTGAGAATAACTTGTGGCAACTTGCGCAGCAGTACACGCCAGCGCAACAGATTGAAAAATATAACCAAGCCATGATGGATATGGGCGCAACAATTTGTACTCGCTCCAAACCTAAATGTGAAGATTGCCCGATTGCGATTGACTGCCAAGCTCAACGACAAGGCAAGCAAATGGATTTTCCCACTAAAAAACCGAAAGCAGATAAGCCCAGCAAGAATGCTTTCTATTTAATTTTACAAACCAATCAGCAAATCTATTTGAAACAACGCCCAAATGAAGGAATTTGGGGCGGATTGTGGTGTTTTCCTGAATTTGAAACCCAACAACAGCTGAATGCACATCTAGAGCAACTCGGCATAACTGAAAAACAACAATCATTAACAGGCTTTCGTCATACCTTCAGTCACTTCCATTTAGATATACAAGCAACTCTGGTAAACTTACCAGTAAGCAAACATGAGGTAACAGAAAGCCAACAGGCACCTTATTCTGGCTTGTGGTACAGCCTAACCGACCCAGAACAAGTTGGTTTAGCCGCAGCCACCACTCGCCTAATAGATGAAGTAAAAGCGAATATTAATTAAGGAATAACTATGGCTCGCACAGTAAATTGCGTTTATCTAAATAAAGAAGCAGATGGGTTAGATTTTCAACTGTACCCAGGCGAAATAGGTAAACGGATTTTTGATAGCATCAGCAAAGAAGCATGGGGATTATGGCAAAAGAAACAAACTATGCTGATCAATGAGCATAAATTGAACATGATGAATGCTGATGACCGTAAAATGCTAGAAACCCATATGGTCGAGTTTTTATTTGAAGGTAAAGATGTGAAAGTTGAAGGTTACGTGCCTGAAACTAAATAATGACCAACAACCGAGAACATTTTCTCGGTTGTCTTTCCAAATCTTTCTACGAGTAAAAAATAAGCCTCAAGTTGTAATAAAATCAATCGGTGCACATCAATACCTACTAGAATATTCGACAAAACTAGGTGATCTATGTCACGATTCCCACCAGCGATATAAAAATAACAATAGGGAAACCTGCGATGTCTCAACATAAACCAGCCAAATTGCTGGACGCACTGCTGCCTGTTTTTGCACTAATTACCATGCTGATGGCAGCTGTGTATTTATTTTCATCTGATAGCTCTTCAGGAGCAAACCAAATCGCGCTGATCCTTGCTGCTTGTGTTGCATTAGTGATCGGTTGGAAAAATGGCTATAGCTGGAACGAAATGGAAAAAGGCATTGTTGAAGGCATCAGCATTGCCACGCCAGCCCTACTCATTTTATTCAGTGTCGGTTCTTTGATTGGTACTTGGATCTTGGCTGGAACTGTTCCCACCATGATTTATTATGGAATGCAGGTACTGAACCCAGAATACTTTTATGCAGCTTGTTGTATTCTTTGTGCCTTAATTGCGCTTAGCGTCGGCAGTTCTTGGACGGTTGCAGGCACCTTAGGTATTGCCTTAATTGGTATTGCATCAGCGATGGGGTTGAGTGTTGAAATTACAGCGGGCGCCATTATTAGTGGAGCCTACTTTGGCGACAAAATGTCACCGCTTTCCGATACCACTAACTTAGCTCCAGCGGTTGCCGGAACCGATATTTTTAGCCATATTCGTTACATGACTTGGACCACTGTACCTAGCATCATCATTGCCCTGATCATCTTTTTCTTTATGGGCTTAAATACTGACACTAGTGAATTAAATACTAATCTTACTGCCAGTTTACATTTACTTGAAAAAGAGTTTGAGCCAAATGTACTCTTGCTATTTCCACTATTCGTTGTGCTTGGGCTTGCCTACAAGAAAATACCAGCCTTTCCAACAGTGATTTTAGGCACTTTAGCTGGTGCAATTTGTGCGGCTATTTTTCAGTATGATTCAATTATTCACTCTGTTAATGATACTCAACTATTGCCTGTCGTTGCTTTAGTAAAAGGTATTTGGATTGCCATGTTTGATGGCTACACAGCAAATACTGGCGATAATGTATTAGATAGCTTACTCAGTCGTGGTGGCATGAGTAGTATGGTTACAACCGTTTGGTTAATTTTATGTGCAATGGCTTTTGGTGGCGTAATGGAAGTAACCGGCCTGTTGGCACGTCTGCTTGAAGGTATAATGAAAACGGTTTCCAGTGGTTCAAGTTTGATCATTGCTACTCTTGGCTGTGGTATTGGTGCCAATATTGTTTGCGGTGATCAATATATTGCAATTTTATTACCCGGAAGAATGCTAAAACTTGAATATGCCAAGCGTAATTTAGCAGCGGTCAATTTAAGTCGTTCTTTGGAAGACTCCGCAACAATCACAAGTCCATTAGTACCTTGGAATACCTGTGGTGCCTTTATGGCAAGTACCTTAGGTGTTGCCACCATAGCTTATTTACCGTTCGCGTTCTTTAACCTAATTTGCCCGTTGATCAGTGGCAGTTATGCTTATTTCAAGTTCAAAATCGAGCCGTTAGAAGCTCATACAATTTAACGCTCAAAAGAAGTTGTGGTGTGATGAGCTTTGATCACATCATAACACTCATGAAAGCCTGACAGCCTTAAATAACGATTTAGGTAGGACTTTACTTTGCTCAGTTACCAATAGTTTAACAATCTCAGGATCATTATAAGCATTTTGCAACTCTTTAACTGAAAGGTTCTCTGTAGGTTTCGCAATGCCAGACTCTCTTAACCGACTAATAATAGGCTCTAGTTCTCGTCTCATTATTCTAGAACCAACACACAACTTATTTATCAATGTTAACTCATCAAAGAGTTCAATCTGAGATAACTGCTCAGTTTGATCATTTTTAACTCCAGCCATTAAGAACAGAGCACGCTTAAAATTATCATCCACTATCTGATGCATACAGTCGACAATACTCGGAGAGAAAATTATTTGATCTCTTAATTGCTTCCTTAACTCCTCAGTAAGAGGTGCTAGCTGGAAACGATGTACACAGCTCATCCTCTCCCTTGCGTCACTCTTTGCGCCCACACCAGCTAGATGAGCTAAATCAATCATCGAGTGAACAAGCTCATTCAACCACTCATAAGCAGACGCATTTTCCAACACATCATCAATGACATTAAGCTCTGCCGTAATAGATTCATGAATACTCATGTCTGTTATCGAGCTTTCTTTGTCTCCTTTACAAAGTTGAGATAACGTCAGAGAAAATGTCAGCACTTTGTAATACAAAGTAGCTCTCATTGACAGCGACATCGACGGTTGCTCTAGTGCTGCCACTGATAAGCAGATCTCAGTAATGACTTCATTAGCAAAATCACCACTAAATGCTCGCTTAATTTGATCGGCGACATACTTGCTATTACCCGCTTGCACAATGCAAGAGACATAAGTCAAAAGTAACCATTCTTGTTCACTCAAAGCTATCCCTATTTGCTGAATAAGCTCACAATAACTCTGACAACAAACCACACATAAACCAGCATCAATTAGGCTTGCTGTTCGTTTCAATTGATAAGGGACGATTTCTTGATCTACACATTGCGTTAATTCTTCTAGGTTTCTGGGACCGTAATGATACTTATCAATTAACTGCTCAATCGTAATTTTTTCAGATCGTGGTTGTTGTAATATAAGCGGTTGATTAAAAGCTATTGTCCAAAATACTTCGATTAAGTCATGGCCATTTTTCACAAACTCAACTTGCTCGAGAAAACTTAACTGTAATTTTAGTGGACAAGAAAAAAGCAACTTGCTGAACATATTGAATTTTTTCCCGTATCTTTGACAAGCATCAAATAAGCCTTCGACATCCCGACAAATCGATTCTTTTATCGACAAAAGATGCTCGTTAACGCTCAAGTGCTCCAAAGAAAGCAATGCTTCCAGTTCTGTTGTTTGAGTTCCTAATATTTTTAATTGTTTTGCCGTAAGTACGTCTTCTAGATAATTTATTTCAACAATTTTGCCCCTACGCACATTATAAATCACAAAAGGCAGCCTTCGAACTCGCCAAATAGAGGAGTTTTTATCTTCAATTTTTGTATGATAATCAAGTCGCTTTGCTAAGTACCAAAGTGGACAATTTTCATAAGCAGGCGCACTCTCGTCCCAATCCCCACAAATTTGATTACTGTGCATAATTGCAACAATAGCTCGCTCAGGTATTGCTCTAACTAAAACCTCATTATGTGGTCTTAGTCCTTTTTGAAATTTGTTGAGCTTTTCGTTGCTGATCACTTTTGGTTGGCTCCAACATTTATCAGCAACAATGAAATGAGAACTGGTTTTATTCACTTGATCGACAGCTGCGAACCTACGATGATGTTCTTGTTGCTTACGATATAATGCATTAATACTTAGCAAACGTTTATTACCCGCACTGCCCTCGCGATCATTAACAATATCTTCTACTTGTTGTTCCGTTTCTGCATTTTGGTTTTGTAATCTATTGGTTAACGCGTTGGTTTTAAAGGGGGCAACTACAGATAATTGTTCAGGATCCAACACCACCATCAACTCATTTGATACAATTGTAGCGATTCTGAAACCTTCGAAAAGAACCGTAATCGGACGAAACTGGCTGACGGAGTAATTGGGTGCTTTTGGCAGATAGCTCGTGCCACGAGGTAAAACGATTGCTCTGCCACCTCGGAAGTATTGAACAAAGTTTCCAATTAAACAACGCACTGGCAACCCCGTTTCCTGACTTGCAAAATCAGCTCTAATTTTAATAAACTCAGCAGGTTGATACTTCCATGTAACCATAACGGTTAATGCTAGAGGTTCACCAAATTGATGAACTTTTGCCTGAGGCTTTATTCTCACCGTTGGAGTTAGAGATAACTGAAATTTATCTTGCTCAGCTTCAACTGTGTACACTTCGACAGCTGACGAAAGTTCAATACCTTGAACGATGCTCTCTTGTTGCTGGTAAGCCTCGATTTCACTAAGCATCAATTGAAAATAACTCTGAATAGATGATGGAATAGTCGCAGCAACACCATTTGTACGATGATATTCCTGTAGCCAAGTTAATGTTTCACTGAACTCATTTTTCAAAGGCTCATCTAACTCTTTGTGTAAATCATTAACATAGCCTTGCAATTTCTCCATGCTTGCTGCCGGCACATTCTTTGCACTCATATGACATAAATGAACTCTTTCTAGCAGTTGTTTTAAATTCTCAAACACCTGCAGTCTTAGCTGCTGATACCTCCTCTGCTGGCAATGAGCCGTCATGTCATTTACTTTGCTTAATCGCTCATGTATTAACAGATTATCACTTCTTCTACGTTTTATTTTCACAGAAAGAGTGACTGTTTCAACATGTTCATTAAGTTCAATGATTGTATGTAATTGTGCAAAGTTTTCTTTAAATTGCGCTAGCTGGTGTTCAAAATATTTGTCACTATCTAGGCTAGATATATCACTCAAAGCTTCAAAAAGAGCCTTTAGTTGCTCTGACGCTATATCATGATCAGCTGAATCCTCTATCGGCGGAATAGCTAATACGTCCTGACTTGGCGGGTTATAACCACTAGTGCTAACTTCGGATAGAGTTTCAGATTCAAATTCAGCCACTCCTTCACAATAAACTTGCTGTTGAGGTATAAATAGACGACGGTTGAGTTCTTCGAGCTGTGTTTGAAAAAAAGAGGGAATGGGTTTCTCTAATACAATACCGTTGATGTAATCGACAATGTTTCTTAAATATAGAAGCGAATCATCATCAGGTATTGTTTCCGAAAGGCTCAATAATTCAGTAAGTATTTCAGCAAGTGCCTTTCTAATCTTCTCTGTCTGCCCTTGAAGCGAAAAATGAAGTTCACCAAATCATACTTGATTCAAATTTTCGACTAATTGATCTGCTTTAAGGTATTTCGAAAGCGTTGCTTTTTCATCATGCTCTTGTTGACAGTAAAGCTCATCACCCTCAACAACTCCGGAATCTGTATATCTGTTACTCGCAGCTTCTGAAGCAACAAAGACCTCGACCGCCTGACGTAATAGATGAGAACTTGAAAGCAAATAAGCATTTGAACCTTCTCCTTTATTAACCTGAAAATTTTTCCCATTTAATCTGAACGAGGAACGTTCACCGCTTTTTTCTCCTGCACAGAGCATTGTTGCAGCTGTTCTTCTGCTATATGGCATGGTTTAACAGCTAAATTCAAGTCTGATTTTGAAGCCATAAGGTTTCACTCAAAGCTGATTCGGCAAAAAAGTTAAAAATATTGACTACACTTTGAAAAGCAAGGTGAGTAGCTCAAGCATTATGACTGAATAATCATGAATTAGAGGATACGTTAAGAAATGTTAACCATAGATTCATCTGCAAAATTTGCATTATCCCTCGATGAAATATGCCAACTATCCAAGCATCAACTTAACAGCCCTAAAAAGTTTAAGCAATTTCACGATGGTGTGCAGTTAAACCCTGAAGTTCTACTTTCTGAAAGATGGTCGACTATCGGCACTCATGTCTCTCAATCATTAGCTCATACTATCAACTACATCATGCTGGAAATGCTGCCGAATTTTTACCAATTCGATAACCTCGAAAAACAAGGTGGCGTGATTGGCTTTCAAGTCTTAAATGTGGGCGGCTTCACGCTCTATTCAATGAATCAACGTGTGGTTGTATTAAATGGACTTCCTTTCAATATCGAAACTAAACAACCCATCATTGATATTGCTATAACTGCAGATATCTTCATCGCATATTTGCGAGGACTACTCTTAAGCATTTCAGATGAAATTTTAGATACTGACGACGAAAACGAGGACAGAGAACTCACCAATACTGAACTACAACTTTATGGTATGCCCGCAGGTGGTGCTGACTCAGCCTCAAATGCATGTGCATTCGATAGCTCAAGTTGTGGTATCGATAACGTCATTGGTACTGCCTGCGGAGCTGATTCGGCAGTATGCGGCAGAAATTTTGAAACAGGGACTGTCTGCACGGTTGATGGCGATGCTTGTGGTACGGATGTGGCTATCGGAAGTGTCTGCGGCTCTGATGCAGCCGCTTGCGGAGCAAACATCGAAACAGCCCATGCTTGTGCGGCTGATGCTACTGCATGTGGTGGGCATGCCAGTGCTGCAGAAGCCTGTACTGGCAATACTGGGGGCTGTGCGGCCGATGCTGATGCTGCCACCGCATGCGCTGGTAATGCAGAAGCTTGTGGTGGCCACGCTGGTGCTTTGAATGCTTGTGCCGGCAATGCCGATGCTTGTGCCGCAGCCGCCAGTGCAGGCGACCTTTGCGCAGCCAAAGCAGGAGCATGTGCTGCAGATGCAGGAACAGGAACTTGCGCAGCCAACGCCGACGCTTGCGCAGTCAATACATTAGAGCTTTGCGGCGGACACGCTGGGGTATGCGCAATTGATGTCGATGACGGTGATGTTGTTTCCTGCTGTGCAATCAATGTCATCCCACTTTTACCATCATGCTAATAAAAGTATTAATCCAATTGCGGAAGGAATCGAACCCAATATGCAATCAACACAAAAACAACAACTAAAAAATTTCGCTACCCGAATTGCAAAATACGCCACTCATATTGACGCGGAAGAACTGATACTTTCTCAATACAATATTCCCGTATCAATAAAAACCAATTCAAAACTGCTTTTTAATAGTCGGACTCGCTCATTGGTAAAATTATCATCTCAGGAATATCAACAACTCACTAACATCACAGAATTATCAGAGGCTAAATTAAAGTATTTCGTCGCCAATGGCTTTCTTGTCAAAAAAGCTACCAATGAATTAGAACAACTCGCGGTGCAGTTTCACAAGCTTCGTACCAACACCTCTTCGTTAAACCTGACATTAGCTCCATCCCTTGGATGTAATTTGGCTTGTGGTTACTGCTTTCAAGGTCAAGACAAAGCCAAAGACAAATTCGACGACACGGTCAGCCAAGCGATTGTCGATCATCTTGCAATGCAAAAAGACACCTTAACTCACTTAGGGATCACTTGGTATGGCGGTGAACCTCTAATGGCAAAACCAGTTTTACTAAAGCTTGCTGACAAAATGATTGCCTTATGCGATATGAACAACATCAATTACAACTCATCCATTATCACCAATGGCTATTTATTAACGGTCGAAACAGCCCTTGAACTTTATGCAAGACGTTGCACTTGGGCACAAATAACCATCGATGGACCTGAAGAAATTCACGACAAAATGCGTCCCAAATTAAACGGGCATGGGAGTTTTAAAAAAATCATTGACAATATCTGCGCTGTGGTAACTCAAACCCCCATGACAATTAACACCAGAGTAAATGTCGGGCAAGATAACCTCGAACATTGTGAGTCATTATTATATGACTTACATCAATTAGGGATCGCTAAGACAGGTCGATTCAGTCTTTATTTTGCGCCCATTGATGCTTCAACAGCGGAGAGTGGTGATGCATTTAATCAAAGCTTACCTAAGAAAGTGTTCAATCAAAAAATCATCGAGCTCACACGCCTTGGAGAAAAACTAGGACTAATACGCCCCAAGTCCGCCCCCAACTCCTTCCTTGGTATGTGCGTTGCGGCAAAAAATAATGGTTTAGTTGTCGCTGCCAATGGTGATTTACACAAATGCTGGGAAACCATGCATGATCCTGATAAAAAAATCGGTACCATCTTTGATTATAATAACGCTCTGAAATCAAGAAACAATCAGTTATGGAATCAATGGTCACCTTTCGACAATGACGTTTGTCGTTCTTGTAAAATCTTACCTTTGTGCGGTGGCATGTGCAGCCATCGATTTGTTTATCATGGTGAAGGAGATCAACAATCAACGCCCTGTCCTGATTGGAAATGGAACACAGCTGAAAACATCTTCACTCGCGCGTTAAATGCTGGCGTAGTGAAAGCATCTGATTGGCTAGAGTCTCAAGCAACCATTGATACTAAAATTTCTGGTGAGCGACATAACTCGAAAAGCCTCCAAGCATCTCAAATTACTTTAAAAAATAAACTCAATAAGCTTGGCTACAAAAATAACACAATCATTCATATACAGTCGGTAGGATAACTATGCCTAGATTATTCAGAAAATCTTTTATCGACGAATATGAAAAACAGCAATCTTTAGCAGTAATTTTGCCAGAGCGCGCCTTTCGTTTTTTCCGCCCTATTACTTATTTGTTCAGTTTTGCATTATTTACTATTTTGTTGTGGCTTTTTTTCGCCAAGATTGATGTGCACGTAAAAGCTAAAGGCATGATCCTACCCATAGGGGGGATCAGAGAAAGCATTTCTTTAGGTAATGGTCGCGTTATCAAAACCTACCAATATGCTAATGGAAAAATAGAGTCTGGCGATCCGATTTTGACACTAACCGATCCGGTCGCAGAGCAAGCCTACTTATCGGCTAAAAGTATTTTTAAAGCAAGACAAGCTGAAATTGAGGCTGATGAACGTAAAGCCAATGCCAAATATAATGAACAGATTTTTTTGTATCACACAAAAATTCAAAATAGCCAAGATAGTATTGCACGACTAAAAGAGCTGAAATCAACATTCGAATTGGTGTTAGCAAACTATCAACGTATTGGACAAACTACAGATAAATCCAGCAAAGCCGATCTTCGTAAAACCAAACAACTTTATCAAAAATATATCAGTAAACTGAAACTACTCAAATCTAAAGGGTACAGCAGTGATAATACGTTAATTCCAATTATCAGTAAGTATAATTCACTTGCACAATCGCTATCGACACTTGAACAAGCGGAGCCAAAACTCAATCTGAATATCACGCAGCAACAACAGCAGATTGCCAGTCTCGATGACGACATAGCAACCCAAGAAACCGAATTAAAAGCGGATAAAAACACCACAGAACAGGCTAAATTCGAGTTATCGTCAGCATTGGCAAAAATTGCTTTTGAGCAACAACAAGCCATTCAGAAATTAATTACATTGGAACATAAGAATTGGGTTGAACATCATATCTTCACAGAGTACGACGGTAAGTTGATTGATACCAAAAAGCGTGTTGGTCAAGTTGTCAGCAAAGGAGAAACCATTTCATTACTCAGTGTGAGTGTGCAACAAAAGAAAAAAATGCTCATTATTTCTCCCCATGCTCGTAAGGGCAGCATTCATTTAGATATTGATGGTCAAAATAAAAATATTTTTTTCGATAATGACACGAACATTGAAGTGATGAAAAGTATTCAGCAGCAACTGATGAGCATTAACAATATCGATTCAGTTAAAATCAAACACAATGCAGTTGTTTTTAACACGAACAGCAAACCTATCACCATCAGTCAGTATCAATTAGTCAATGATCAAAATATTCCGGTTTTTGCCAGCTTAGAAACAGTCGGTGAACATTGGAAAGATGATCAACTTGTTAATATCGCCATCCTAAGATATCAAGACGCAAAATTAGTCAATAAAGGCGATAAAGCTCTGATTCAGCCTCTTTACGAAAAAGCGATTATTGGTGCCAAATTATCTGCAAAAATTCAATCTATTAGCCCCTTTGCGTTAACCAAAGTTCAGTCTTACTCCCTTGTTGGCGATCAAGACTTGGCAAGCAAGATCATCGGTGATGTGCCAGGGGAAGTTGTGATCCTTAAGCTGGAAAAAAAGCCTGATGGGGTTTATGACTGGGGAGGAAGAACACCTGTGAGACCCATTTCGCCGGGTGTACCTACAAATGCAATTATTACCATTGACGAACTTGCTCCCATTGAAGTCATCATTCCATATATAGCCAGAATATTTCTTGGACGAGATTATTAATCAAATGGAGAATGCCATGTCCAAACAAACAGTTAAAACAGAAAAAGTGCTACCGAGATTCGATCTCACCATCCTAAACCGATTGACAAACACAACCAGTATTCGCCGTACTTATGATGACATACGCAAATATTGGAAAAATGATCCTGTTTTAAAAAAGTTGTGCTTAACCAGACAAGTTCAATCTTTAACTCTACCCAAAAACTCAGACGAAGAAGCGGCAATCTCTTGTTTAGACTATCATTTTGAACGATTTTATTTACCGACAATGAGCACAACTCAAGCAGATGCGTATATTAATAGCATCAGGTCGGTGCTTAAATTTCCAGAAGTCATTAAGTTGTCAACGAAAGGTTCTGCCATCATTGAGTCTGTACATCATCAAAGCATTTTTTCAATTTTTTACTGCTTAGTCGCTATGTGTGGTGAACAACATGGGTTTCAGCATGCCATTATGATGTATCAACAAAGTGAGCCCGATCCTAGACTTATATTCATACAACATTTACTCAAAAAACTTTACGGCATTGAAGTAACACTGATCCAGTTCGATGAAAGTTCCCATTGGTATAAACAACTAAAACAATCTGTCATCAACAAATCGATTATTGTGTATCTTGGAGATATGTCACCAAATATCTTCAATGGTAAAGCATCAAATAGCGCTCATCATAAACTTCAACTTGTTACCTCAAAAAATGAAAACATAGAGCTTAGTCGATTAAGTGTTGCAGAGAAAATAAGCCAAAAATTGGGCGTTGAGCACCTTGTTGCTAACATTGATATCAATAACAAGCTTACCATTGAAACAGCCGAAGATGCGAAGTTCACATTAACCTGTCCATTAAATTCTTGGGTATTTTGGCCTGCAATTGGTTCTGTTTATGAAAAGTAAGCCAAACTCACTCAATACTAAACAACTTCAGCACTTTATTAATGCCGTTGCTTATATTGATATTGATGTGAACTATCGACTTTCACTACCATTAGGTAAACCGATTTCGGCTTGGCTTGCGACACTTCAAAAATTAAATTTTATTGCATCATCAAGCAAACTCAGCTCAACAGAATTGATGAATGCTCCGTTATTACTAGCGCAACACAAAAGTTATGGTCCCATTCTGATCCGCTCTCAAGCCAAAATGCTGAGTCTGTCAGCAACTCAAATTCTACAGCTTGATACAGGTGCTGAAATAGCGATAAAAAACAGTGATGACTTACTCAAGCAATTAGATGAGTACTATATACTTATCGATACGTTTAAATGGCAACAGCAAACAAAGGCTGAAGATTTAGCCAATTACATTAATAAACCGATGCAAGGTTTTCTGTCGCAATTTATGAAGCTCAATTTTGCGGTAAGTTTGATGATAAGCATGTTGTTTATGTCAGGCATGGACACCTTAAAGTTTATCGTTCCGTCTCAATCGATAACCACTTATGCCAATGTTGGTATGCTCATCATTGCCATTATAACCAGTTTCATTTTTGGTAAGTTTCTGATGTTACGCGCGCAAAACTGGATTGATTCCGTCTCTCAAGAGCGTCTGATTTATCTGCGCCTGTCTATGTTGTGGTCACTGCCTGTCGATAAAGAAAAGCAACTAATCACATTATGTCGAAATGCCAGCCAACTTGCACAACTGCATATTTCTTATAAACAATTGTT
The DNA here is from genome assembly GCA_049608225.1 of Parashewanella sp. Classification (GTDB taxonomy): domain Bacteria; phylum Pseudomonadota; class Gammaproteobacteria; order Enterobacterales; family Shewanellaceae; genus Parashewanella. The sequence continues at coordinate 26,606 of JBMYXI010000014.1, read as the reverse complement.
AGGAAGTTGTATTGCCCTTTTCCCATTAGCCATTTCAATTTTCTCACGATTGCCTTTTTGGTTGGTATTAGTGCCAATTATGCTGACTTTCATTGCTGCAATCTCAAATATGAAAAATAGAGATGCTATCCGAGTGCTTACAGAAAAGAGCCAACAACAATTACAACAAAGTCAAAGATCTCTTACTCGCTTTATTCAAAACATAAAGCCTGATCTCTATTATGATCGTGTGCCAACTGCCATTTCCCAGTACCAACAACAGCAGATTGATTTTTTAAGTTCTCATCGGCAATTACAGCAACATAGCCAAATCAGTACTGATAGCCAACACTTCTATCAAGGGCTCGCTCTCAGCATCGCGATGTTAGTCAGTGCGCATTTAGTCAGTGATGATTTACAAGGCTTATCATTGAGCATCAGCAGTGCTTATATGATTTTATATTTGGTCAATACTATTTTTCGCTCTTTCCCCAAATTAGTCATTGTTTACGAGCTAAAAAGAAATATTAGCAACAGCATTGATGACATCCAACAAGCTATCACTGAATTAAATAATGTTCCCAACACAAAGCTACGATTAACGCACCTCAATATCTCATTCCATCAACTCACATTACCTCATGGTTGTCAGTTTAGTTGTGGTAACGTTTTCACTGCTCAGTACCAGCCTAGATGTATTATCGACATTAGAGGCCCTTCTGGCTCAGGAAAAAGTACATTGATCCGATGCTTACTTGGCAATGACAAACCACACTCAGGCGAAATCAATATTGCGGGTGTCCCAAGTCATGATCTCACAGAACAAGAAAGGCGAGGATTATTTGCTTATTTAGGTCAAGAATCTCGACTCTACGTCGGCTCATTAAAAGACAATTTGCTGCTGCTTGCTCCCAAAGGCACGACCAAACGACAACTATGGGATGCTCTGGAAGTGGTGCAACTGGATGAAAAAGCCAAACAACTACCACTGGGTCTAGACACGCCAGTGTTATCCGCCGCAGCTTCATTTTCAACAGGTGAATGTCAACGTATTTTACTCGCCCAATTATTGTTTAAACCCGCCAAATTTTTAGTCTTGGATGAAGCCTTGTCTGGCATACCTGAAACAATGGAAATGGACATAATCAATAAAATTAAAACCAATTACTCGTTCATCATTCGCGTCAGTCATCGAGTAGCGCTTCACCAGCTCGCGGATGAAGTCATAGCAATGGGGTCAACACCTAATGAGCAATAAGCTAACCACAGAAGTGCGAATGCAACAACATCCCGCGGAATGTGGCGCTGTTTGCCTTGGAGTGGTTTTACAATGGTTCGGCCATGATTATGCCACCAGTCACTTAAGAACAATATGTGGTGTGAGTCGAGATGGCGCAACGGTTGCCCAACTTCAAAAGGGTGCAGTTCGGTTAGGATTTAAATCAATCGTAAAAAAGAAAGGGCTTAACGCACTAAAAAAGTTAACTCAGCCCGTTATCTTGCATTGGAATTTGAATCACTTTGTTGTGCTAGAACGCATTAATAATGACAGAGCTTTTATTAACGATCCAGCTCAAGGTCGACGCACACTCTCATTGGCACAATTAGCTGAGCATTTTACAGGCATATGCATCGAGTTTGAGGACAAAAACCAAACATCGACTCATAGCAAATCCAAATCGACCTTCTTCGAATACTTGTACCCAATCATCAGCAATAAAGCTTGGAAATATGCTTTGCTTCCTGGATTAATGTTAATGTTACTCGAAATCATTTATGCAGGTTTATTTCATGCTTATTACGATGTTGCCATTGTCAACAACCTCAAAGATTGGGTCGCAATTATTGGCTTAAGCGGCATCATTACCATTATGTTAAGCTGGCTGATCAATCGCATTAGTTTAAAAATTCAACTGTATGTTAACCAAGATATTGAGCATCGGCTAAATCAAAGCTTAATTAACAACTTAGCTAAAAAGAATATTGATTTTTTTGAGTCTCATTATGATGGTGAAATCAGTAACCGCCTTACTGGGCTCAAAAGCTTAAGCCGTCAGCTTGGACAAGTTGTATTATCTTTTTATCATTCGGTTAGTTTTATCACTCTCTCACTTTTATTGATTTTATTGATTAATCCGCCGCTGTTTATGGTTACCTTGCTCCCCTATCTACTTTTATTAAGCTACCGATATACATTACAAAAGAACATCAAAGAGTACACTATTGCAAAATCACGCGCTGAAGTTGAATTCAATAACCAATTAAATCAACGACTTTTTGAATTAAAACGTTTCGCAACTATGGGGCTACGATATGAAATAATGTCAACCATGGTCGAAAAAGTTTCCACCCAGTTTGCGCCTGATGCTCGGCTTAAAAATTCATTACTTCGATATCAAACACTTTCTCAAACGGTTGATTCAGTGACTCCTGCGTTAATGTTATTTTGTTCTTGTTATTTATTAATTAAAGGAGAATTGAGCTTTGGTGCTTACTCCTTCACTTATATGTTGAGCTTAACCACATTACCAAAAATAAAACTGTTTCAAAGTCAACTTGATGACTATTTCAACAATAAAGATGTCTCGAATGACTCAGAGGAGTTTTTAACGGTCACAGAGGCTAAATTCGACCATAACAATCATAACCCAGTAGATAATTGCGATTCTCAGGCGCTTTTTCAGTTAATCAATCTTGGCTTCGGTTATAACGGCATCGATTCTGATCTACTCAGCAATGTCCATTTAACCATCTATAAAGGCGATATATTATGTTTAATTGGCAACAGTGGCTCAGGCAAAAGTACTTTATTTGATTTGCTCTCAGGGCAACGAGCGCCTATTGAAGGTTATGCACTATATAAAGGTAAACCAGCTTATAAAATGGTCGATGCTGGTTTCGTATTTTCACAAGAACGAATTCATGGTTCGCTCACTGATTTTCTCTGTTCAGATAAACAAGCTGACAAACAGCAACTATTACATATACTCAAGCTGGTTGAACTCGAGTCTCGTTTAGGGTTTCATATCGAAGCGAATGACGATACGCCAATTGATCCAGAGCAGTTCAGTGCAGGAGAGTTACAGCGTTTGAGCTTGGCACGCGCGTTGTATTACAACTCTGACATCATTTTTTTTGATGAAGCATTCAGTCACGTCGATATTGACACCAGTGAGCGTATTATTACACGCTTAAAACAACAAAAGACCACGTTAATAATGGTTTCACATCGAACTGAAATCAGTAACTTAGCGGATTTTCAGTTTCGGGTATAGACAATTCACCTCCGCTCTGGCATAAATAACTAAACGCTCTTTTTCACTCTATTTTTCACAAAGATTCATTGACGAAACTTAATGCTATTCAAATTAATTAAGGATGTTCATTAGCGAGCAATTAGCAAAAGCAATACAAGAGGCAATAACGGATCATAACCATAGCTATGATGAGGCTTGCCACCACACAGTAATGACAAAGCTAACGCTCTTTTATAACACCGTTAATTCGTACGAATGGTATCACTTCATACAGGGAGATTTATGCCTGATTTAGCAGCGAAAAGACTTACCGCGTCTCAAGTTTATCAAAGTAGCAAATTAACACTTCTTTCTCGCAACTGTAAAACAACTGAACACATTGAACCTATCATCGAAATTGTAGGTCAAGCCAGAGCACAACAAGCTGTTGAATTTGCAATGGGAATGAAGGAAAAAGGCTATAACATCTATGCCATAGGACAAAATGGCCTAGGTAAGCGTACCATGATGTTGCGTTATTTTAATCGACTTCAAGGTAGCTCACCTCTATTTGATTGGTGCTATGTTTCCAATTTCGACAATCCAAGAACACCGACCATTCTTAAACTTCCACAAGGTCAGGGAAAAAGCTTTAAAGAAGACATTGAAGCTGTGACCTTAAAATTAGTAAAAGCCTTGCCGCTTTCCTTTGAAAATGAACTGTATTACAAGCAAGCGGAGCACTTGAAAAAGCAACTTGCAGAGAAGCAAGAAGATGCTTTGGATGTGCTCACCAAAGAGTCTCGTGATCAAGGGATTGATTTAGTCGTGACATCACAAGGCGATTACCAGCTCATTGCGATGGATGGAGACAAACCGCATAACGAAGAGTCATATGACAAATTGTCCGACAGTGCCAAGAAAGAAATCGAAGGTATTATTCGTGCTCTTGAAATAAAACTCAGAAAAATTGTGCGTGACTTCACCAAGTGGGAGCAAGACTTTATAGAGAAACAACAAAGCAATGATGAACAGGTTGCTGAGGGCGTAATAAGTCAGTTTATTAAGCCACTAAAACGAAAGTATAAGAAAGTCGAAGCTGCGTCTAAGCACCTTGATTTATTGCAAAAAGACATGATCACCAATCTTGATATTTTCCTTGAACAGTCGGAAGAACAAGTTGCGCTCGCCTATTCAACCTTAGATAAAAAAATGCCAAGGCGTTATCAAGTCAATTTGCTGGTAAACCAACAAGCAGAACATTTTCCGATTGTGGTTGAAGACAACCCGAGTTATCACAGTTTATTTGGTTATATTGAGAACGCGACTTTCAAAGGTACCGTATTTACTGACTTTACCTTGATACGTTCAGGCAGCCTCCACAAAGCCAATGGTGGCGTATTAATGATGGATGCCCTAAAAGTGCTTGAACGCCCCTATGTCTGGGATGGGTTAAAGCGTGCACTACGCTCTAGACAGCTAGACTTAAGCTCACTAGAGCGTGAAGTGTCGCTTTCAGGAGCGATTTCGTTATCACCAGAGCCAATTCCACTGGATTTAAAAGTCATCATGTTTGGTGATCACCATACCTATCAGTTACTACAACAATACGATCCTGATTTTTGCGAATTATTTAAAGTGACAGCAGACTTTGAATCCGACATGCCGCGAACATCGGATACTGAGCAACAATATGCTCGCTTTATTTCCTCCATTGTCCATGACAATAACATGCTCCATTGTGATCGTTCGGCCATAGCGCGGATCGTCGAATACAGTTCTAGACAGGCAGAAGATCAAGGTAAACTCTCCTTAAATTCGGCCAACATCGCCAATTTATTGAGAGAATCTAACTATTGCGCACAAGTTGCCAAATCAGATCTTATTCAGCTTCAACATGTAGAACAAGCGCTAGATAGTCAGCTGCATCGTCAAGGAAAAATGCAAGACGCAATGATGGAGAGCTTCAGCCAAGGTAGAACCATTCTGGAAACAACAGGTGAGCAGGTCGGACAAATAAATGCTTTAGTTGTTGTCTCAACCGGAGAACATCACTTTGGCTTACCTAGCCGCATTACTGCGAATACAGCTTTTGGTGACGGCGAAGTGCTAGATGTTGAACATAAAGTGAAACTAGGCGGGCAAATTCACAGTAAGGGCGTGTTAATCCTCACCTCATACTTAGCCGCACAACTGGGGAAATCTGCAGAAATTCCGCTCACAACTTATCTTACTTTTGAACAATCCTATTCAAATGTCGATGGCGATAGTGCTTCAATGGCTGAGTGCTGCGCAGTGCTATCTGCAATCAGTGATACCCCCTTAAAGCAGAACATCGCCATTACTGGCTCAATGGATCAATTTGGTAATAGCCAGCCCATTGGTGGTGTGAATGAAAAAATCGAAGGCTTTTTTGACGTGTGTAAACTGAAGGGACGCAGCCCAGATCAAGGCGTTATCATTCCTCAAGCGAATGTTGCAAACTTAATGTTACGTAGCGATATTGTTGCGGCAATTAAAGCAAAAGAATTCAATATTTGGTCTATTGAGCATGTATCTCAAGCGGTAAAGTTACTGAGTGGATTAAAGCTCGGTACACAAACAAAAGAAGGTTTCAGTAAAGGAAGTTTATTCGACAAAGCACAAACTAAATTAACACAGTTACGTAACGAGTTATCTTAGTAATGATAAAAAGCTCAATCGCAGTTATTGAGCTTTTTATTTATCTTTTAGTTTTGAGCAACTTTCGATTGAAAAACTCGCTCACCCAGCGAGTTTAAAATTTTACACTCACCTTCTAGCACTGCAATAATTGATTTTCCATCTCTGAACCAATCAGGTAACAAGACACGGCCACTATCACTTGTCGGTAAATCACGAAGTACATCATTATGCATGATCAACCCTGCTGGCGCATCGTAATATAAAACAGTAACTGTTGCGTTTGAAGTCATCTCGTGGCTCATATTATTTATAAAATTAGAGTAGGCGTACTAAAAGTTATAGACCATCTTCATCAAAGGTGATAACTGTTGCTAAAAATAATTGAAATCAGCACCACTGTATTAATATTTTAATGATATAAGAAACACGGTCTTGGTCATATCTGATCAGTTTATGGACCCACCTTTTTTTAGTTTAAAAAGGAAAGTCGACTTATTCAAAAAAACATCAGTAGTTACAAAAAGAATCTTATCGCAAATGGAATTGACATTCGTTTCATTGATTACAAGCATAAAGCTGTTAAAATCAATTGATTTTTATAGCTATCAAAGAGAATAAGATGGGTAGAGCGTATCAAAACCGTAAAGAGTCCATGGCTAAAACGGCCGGAATGAAGACTCGTTTATACTCTCGCTACGGTAAAGAAATTTATGTGTGTGCTAAAAATGGTGGCGTTGAACCTGATGGAAACATCGCGCTTCGCCATTTGATCAGTAAAGCCAAAAAAGACCAAGTTCCTGCTCATGTCATCGAAAAAGCGATTGATAAAGCCAAAGGCGGTGGTGGTGAAGACTATGAAACTGCTCGCTACGAAGGCTTTGGGCCAGCAAATTGTATGTTGATTGTGGACTGCCTAACCGATAACGTAAAACGTACTTATACCGAAGTAAGACAATCATTTGTGAAGAATGATGCAAAACTTGGTGGCCCTGGCACTGTTGCTCACATGTTTGATCACTCTGCGGTATTTGTATTCGAAGGTGATGACGACGAAGCCATCTTAGAATCATTAATGATGGCAGATGTTGATGTCACTGATGTGGAAGCTGAAGATGGCATGATAAGTGTGTTCGCGCCACACACCGAATACGCTAAAACACGCTCAGCATTGGTTGAAGAAATGCCAAATGTTGATTTCAAAGTTGATGACATCAAGTTTGTGCCGCAAACTATGACTGAAATAAGCGGTGAAGACGTGGAAATGTTTGACAAATTGATTGCCGCATTAGAAGACTGTGATGACGTACAGAATGTTTATCACAATGCGGACATTATTGAATAATCCTACGAGTCATTTATAAAAACAAACAGAATCCGCATTGTCTCGATCCATTCGGGACAACAAAGATTCTGTTGCTTTCACTTTTTTCTCATAAAATACGTCCTTAGCTACTCTCAATACTTCAATTCAAATATTGAACTCAAGCGTGGTTTTCACCATAACGACTCAATAAATATCGAAGTTAAAGTGGATTTAAGAGAAAAAAGCCCGTCGGAAGGGAACGGGCGAAATGGTGTAGTTAACTGCATTTGAACACCCTAAACATATAGATAAACTTAACTAAAAACAACAAGTTTAATCGAGCTTAGAATCTAGATTCCACCCTCTATAATCAATAGGTTACAGGCAAAGTAACAACTAAAACATGAGCGCTGATCCAGTATTGATGGATCGTTACGAAGAGAACGCAGATACGGTCATAAAATTTTATTTAAATCATGAATAGATTACACAAGATGAACGGTCTGTTATTTATGAATAATTGAGAGGTACTTCTTAATTGAATCAAGGAGATCTATTGATATTTTTCACCACTTCACCAATAAAAAATTAAATTATGTTAGTCTTCTGCCGATAATAAAATCTAAACCCCGAAAAAGCCGCCAAGACGGTTTGAAGTTAGGTATAAAATGAAACAATTACTTTGGCTACTTCTAGTAGTGGCTTCTTTCACAACATTTGCTGCTGATAAAAGCCAGTTTGCTCGTCCAGATCATATTCCTTTCCCTGCATCAAATCCTTATAGCGCTTCAAAAGCGGCACTCGGAAAAATGCTGTTTTTTGACCCTCGCTTAAGCAAAAACCGTAACTTAACTTGCGCAACTTGCCATAACCCAAGTTTCGGCTGGGAAGATGCTACCGATGCCTCTGTAGGCAGTCAAAATACCAAATTAGACCGCCACTCCCCAACCATCATCAATATGGCATGGAGTGATGAGTTTTTTTGGGATGGTCGAGCCAAAACATTAGAGGAACAAGCCCAAGGCCCAATAGAAGCCGCTGTTGAAATGAATATCCCCATCACAGAGGTTGTTCAACGATTAAAGCAAGTTGCTGGCTATCGTGATTTATTCTCGCAAGTTTTTGGTTCATCGGGCATCACTGCAAGCAATATTCAAAAAGCCATTGCAACCTTTGAGCGTACCATAGTATCTGGCGAGTCGCCTTTCGATCGCTGGGTTGAAGGTGACGAGACAGCAATAACCGCAAGCGCCAAACGAGGCTTTGAAATTTTTAATGGCAAAGGTAAATGTGTCGATTGTCACAGTGGCTGGAACTTCACTGACAATAAATATCATGATATAGGTTTGCACAGCCCTGATAAAGGTCGCTCATTAATCACCAATAATAGCCATGATGATTTTGCATTTAAAACGCCAAGCTTACGAAATATTAGTCAAAGAGCTCCCTACATGCATGACGGCTCAATGGAAAATCTACAGCAAGTGATTGTGCATTACGTCGCAGGGTTTGCTAGACGTCCATCGTTGTCCTCGAAAATGCAACCTCTACGTTTAACACAGCAAGATATCGTCGACTTGGAAGCATTCCTCATGACGCTAACGGGCGATGATAAAGCCATCACTTTACCTTTGCTTCCTTATTAATCAGGTTGAACAATGAAAATTAAAAATAAAGTTATTGTAAGTTTTGGTGGATTGATTTTACTCTTTTCTGTATTAAGCGTGTTTTTAATTAAACAATTGGAGTGGCAAGGCCAACAAACCGTATTTGCCTTTAATCAGCCACTAAAAGCCATAGACGGCAGTCACGCAGCTTGGGAAGAGTTTTTAGCCTTTGAAATGTATGCTGACAAGGTGCTGGCAATGACCGAACCTGTCGCGCCTCAAGATGTGCAGCAAAAAATTAATCACTTTAAACAGCAGTTTAATCAAAAAATTCAAATTGCTATCGATAACAGCATCGAAATGGTATCGAAAAAACAAGCAATGGAAGTGAAACGCTTAACAGCTGAATGGACTGCGCAGATCAGTCACCACTTAGCTGGGAACAGTCAAACTAATTTGTTAGATAGACGAATTCTTGCTGGTACTAAGTCTGATATTGAACATAAATTAAAAGCGTTAATTCAAGTCACCTTAAAAGAGTCCAATCATTTAGCAATGGAAGTTGAAAAAGATACCAAAAGCAGTTTAACCACTGCATTTTCCTTGTTGACTATCATTGTATTGCTCGCTGTAGTTATGGCTTGGATGATCACCAAAAGCATCGTCAATCCAATTCAAAGTCTCACCCAAGCGGTCATTGAATTAACTCGTGGTGACGGCGATTTAACCCGACGCTTAGATGAGGGCGCCAACGACGAAATGGGTAACTTATCTCATGAATTTAATTTATTCATCATCAAAATCCATCAAACTGTTCAAGAAATCGCTCAATCTGTTGAAACCATGCAAGCTCAGTTTGATGACTTTTCATCTATAACAGAACAAACCCAACAAGGCACTCTCAGTCAAAAGCAGCAGATCAACCACATTAGTCAGGCAATGGATTCTGTTACCGCTTCAGTAATGACAGTGAACGAGAGCGTTGCCATCGCTAAAGAGCAAGCAAACAATATTCTGACAGGGACTCGCAGCAGCACTGAATTAGTCACAGAGGCAACACAAGAGCTTGAAGCATTAGCTGACAATGTCGATAAAACCACTCAAGTAGTATTTTCGCTTAGCGAGTCCAGTGTTGCCATAGGAAAAGTACTTGAAGTAATTGAATCTATTGCAGATCAAACCAATTTATTAGCATTAAATGCAGCAATTGAAGCAGCAAGAGCAGGAGATGCTGGTCGAGGTTTCTCTGTTGTCGCCGATGAAGTGCGTTCTCTGGCAATGAAAACTCAAGAATCCACCACCGACATTCATCACACCATTCAACTGATCCAGCAGCAGGCTGAGCAAGCTAAACAAATGATGACTCTAGGCAAGCAAGGAACCAGCAACTGTGTATTAAATAATGATAAGCTATCTTCGTCATTAGAAGATGTACTACAGCGGGTTGACAGCATCCAAACCACCAGCGAAACCGTCAGTCATCAAAGTGAACAGCAGGTACAGCTGTCCGACGGCATTACTGATAACCTAAGTAACATAGTGGTGATTGCAGAGCAAACATCTCAAGGCAGCGAAGCCTTGCAACAGAGCAGCATAAAATTGCTTAACTCTGTCAATAAAGTGAATCAAACCGTTAAACAATTTAAGTTAACTTAATATTAAATGGCATTAGCACCTTATCGCTAAATCCTGTAAGCTTCCTGCCCCCCATTCAGCCTTAACAGGCTGAATGCTGCCTGAAACAAATTATTTAGAGAGAATTTCATGAGTTTTGCGTCATTGGGATTATCAGCCCCTATCCTTGAAGCTGTAAAAAAACAAGGTTACGACACACCGTCACCCATCCAAAGCCATGCAATACCTGCGGTACTCGAAGGTAAAGATGTTATGGCAGCAGCTCAAACAGGAACAGGCAAAACAGCAGGTTTTACCCTACCGATTTTAGAAAGATTAACTAATGGTAGCCGCGTTCAAGCTAACCAAGTGCGCGCGCTGATATTAGCCCCAACCCGAGAACTTGCCGCGCAAGTGGGTGACAGTGTGCAAACCTATAGCAGCAACCTGTCTTTGCGTTCAACTGTGGTATTCGGCGGCGTTAAAATTAATCCGCAAATGATGAAGCTGCGCAGAGGTGTTGATGTGCTCATTGCCACACCGGGCAGATTATTAGACCTTTATAATCAAAACGCCATTAGTTTCAAACAGCTTGAAATTTTAGTCTTAGACGAAGCAGACAGAATGTTGGATATGGGCTTTATCCACGACATTAAAAAAATTCTTGCAATACTGCCGAAAAATCGCCAAAACTTATTATTTTCTGCCACCTTTTCAGACGATATTCGTAAACTTGCCAAAGGCTTAGTTAATAATCCCGTTGAAATATCAGTCACCCCTGAAAATGCCGCAGCTAAAAGTGTTGAACAGTGGCTTTACCCTGTCGATAAAAGTCGAAAAACCGCACTAGTAACCAAGCTCATTAAAGCCAACAACTGGAAACAGGTATTGATTTTCACCAAAACCAAACACGGTGCGAATCGCCTAACACGTCACTTAGAAAGCAAAGGCGTTCTCGCGGGCGTTATTCATGGTAACAAAAGCCAAAATGCGCGCATCAAAGCTCTTGCAGACTTTAAAGCGGGCAAAACTCGCGCTCTGGTTGCAACCGATATTGCCGCTCGTGGATTAGATATTGATCAACTGCCACAAGTAGTGAATTTCGATTTACCCAATGTCGCAGAAGATTACGTACATCGAATTGGTCGTACCGGCCGAGCAGGTTCAACAGGTCAAGCTATATCATTAGTTTGTGCTGACGAACTCAAAGAGTTAAAAGCCGTTGAACGCTTGACTAATCAACTGCTGGAAAGAAAAATTCAAGTAGGGTTTGAGCCCGAAAATGACTTACCTATAACCCAATTAGATGGCAAAAAAAAGCGCATCAAAAAACCGAAAAAGCCAAAAACCGATCATCAAAACGGTCAACGCTCAGGTGACGTTTCCAGAGGCCATAAACCAACGAGTAATAAAGCGTCAGGCAAAACTCAAGGTGGAAAGCAGCCATCGGGTAATAGCCAAAATGGAAAACCTGCGACCAAAAGAAACTCGAATACACCAGCGAAAAAAAGCACCGCTCGACGCAGAATAAGAAACTAAAACTCCTCAGGAGCTTAAGTTAAATTTTATTCACATTGATGAGGCATTTGCCTCATCAATACAACACTCATCTTCAAAAAACGCAATAATAGACTTTAACTTGTCGTATTCAGCAACGCAGAACAGTACTCTTCCTTCTCGTCGCTGTTTTATCAAGCTCGCAGAAACAAATCCTGAGATATGATGTGATAATGTTGAAAATCGATGTTCAAAAAACAACTGATCATCACCTTTTTAACCGTAATCCTTACGATGGCAATAGCAGCTGGATATTTATACGGATATTTGTTTTAGAGTTACACTTGCTAGAGAGCGAGGTTTTCAATCTCTAGCAAGTGTGCATTACGGTTTACTGCGTCACTGTTTTCGCATTTTCAAAAAAGATCAAGCTACCGACTTTTGGTAGAGTATTTAAAGAAACTGCTGCATTATCTGGCTTCACAAATCCATAACCACCTTTAGGATCGTGATATCCAATATAGCCTTCTTGCACTTGACTTTTACCATTTGAATTAATCAACCATCTTACACGGTTGCCCCACCAAACATTATCCCCGTTTTCAACTTTACTAAAGTCAAAAGATTTGTTTGGATCATATTTCCAATTAGCTGGACTCATCGTCATACTTGTATTATCAAAATATGGTAGCCATTTTTTTAGTTTAATTCGCCCTTGTGGATCTATGCTACTAACCACATAAAAACGCTCGTTCATGTACTTTTTAACATAGCTGTTCGAAATATAATTGATTTGAAGTGGCTCACCTTGGAATAACAATTCACGTGCTTGCTTAGTGAACGGCGTATGCTGTATGACGGCCTTATCGCTGATAACTTGAAAGTCTTTATCATTGTCATACTTACCAGCATTGGCTGAAACTAACTTAGCGGTATACCAACCAGAAACTGGGGCTGGCCATCTAAATGCTTGCGGCATTTTTAACGCGATAGGCGAAAAAGCTTCCGTTACATGACCAAGCGATGACCACTGTGGCGTTCTGATATAAAGATCATGCGCTCTGTATATAAAGTTAGAGTCATAGGTCACATCTTTTTGGTAAACGGGTTTAGACTCACCTTCTTTAGCATAGATAGCAATACCTTGTAAGCCTTCAATAAGACCATGTCCATAATAGCTGTATCGTCTATAGTCGTTGTCTTTATTCGCTTGATAGTCGTATTTATAGAAGTTTAAATAAATACTTTGTCTGTCTGGGTACAAGCCTAAATCAACATTGTTAAACTTAAAGCCATTTTCGATATAAACCGTCAAAGGCTGCCCATTACCACCAGAAAACTCGACCGGAATACTGTTTTCGGTCACATTATCCGCCATACCACTCACTACATCACCGTTTTCATTCAGTAAAAATACCCGACATAAAAATGGGACAGCATGAACAGACATGTCAGACGTTGCAGCGAACGTCATTTTATGAAACTTTACTTTTAACCTTCTGGTGGTTTGCGCAGGATCACTGAGTTTTCTATGAACTTGATTAAATAAAATATCAGCATCTAGTTTGCCGTCTTGATGTGCAGAAACGAGCTCGTCTGCGGTAATTTTTATTTGCTTATGTGTCGTAAAATCTTCAATCAATAAACCATAGATCCCTGTTTTATTGGTATTTGGATCAACATTAAAAAAACCCATTTCAGATGGGAAATCAACTGTTAGCGTTTGATCTGCATTTCGAGTAAAGCCAACTCGGACAAGGTTATAACCGCTAAAGGGTGCTGCCTGAGCAAGCGGCTGAAATAACAAATAAAGCGATGTAATCAATGAAAGGATCAGTTTCATGACAACTTACTCCGTATACTTGAAAGGAAGTAAAAAATTGTACCGTAACAAGATGAATTCACGTCATTAGACAAATTAAACTTCTTTCATAAACCAAAAGGGAAAAGAGAATGTTCACAACATTGACAAGCCAGAGAAATAAGAAACAACAGAAAAACGAAACGACTATCGTGCACAGTAAGCAATCGTTAGATTGTTTCTGATAATAAGGGAACTACACAGAATGGCGTGTCACTTTACTTTTGCTGAGTACTCAGTTGTGAACAAGGATCTTCATCTGCATCATCAGAATATCGACATTGGGGATCAAAGGTTGTTCCTGTACAAACAATTTTCCCACCATTGCAAGACTTCAAGGTTACAGAGGTTCCTGCCATCATATATAACGTTATGTTTCGGCCAGAAACGCCAGTGATAGTTTTACTAAACGGGTTTGTAAACCACCCAGTAGAGGTGTTAGCGTAACAAGCACCCGATTGACAAGAATCATCAAGACCATTGGTATTAGGGTGATAACCAGTATAATCGACATTCATCACATAAATGCCATGATTGTCTATTTCTACGTTGTCGGTTCGAGCCTTATTAATCACAAAAGAAACCACACGCTGCTGTAAGTTGTCAGCATCTATCGTGAGCTTATATTTACCAATCAGCGGATTATTATCTTTTAGAGTTAAGCGAATATCACATGATTCCCCTTCCTGTAAGCTTTGGTTTTGACATGCCGCACTATCGACAACCTCATTAATACTTGCGTTTGTAGTCACAATTAAGTTATTGATTGAGTAACCCGAGTGATTAGTAATCGCTAGTGTCATCGAAGGTTGCGAAGCATCGATGTCAATGCTGCTAATATCTTTTCCACCCTGTTTATTATCAATAGCGACAGCGTTTTCGTTGGTAAGGTGAATCGCTTGTTCTTCTTTCAGCTGAGTATTTTGCCCTTCCCTTTGATAATCAAATTGAATAATCGCATCTTGCAGCCCAGCTACAACCCCTTGATTGACACGATAAGCTATTTCACAACTGGCTAACGGATCAAGCTGCGTATGATAGGCACCAGCCGCACCACTGCCTTGAAAACAGCTTGGAAACTCTCCATCTGTCACTTCATAGAATATACTACTGTTCGGTTGAGCTGATTGAGGTGATAAATTGAGTTCAGGCAAGGTGACTGTGAGATCATTTAACCGATAACCAGCATAGTTAGTAACTTTTAAATATCCTTGCGCCGTTTGAAAAATGCTTACAGGGCCTAGAAGTCCAGTATGTCCATTACTGACACCAATTCCTTTATCAAAAGGAAACGCCCCTATCGTGATAGGAAAGTCATAGCCAGAATAACCATCACCTGAAATATGTAACTGATATTTACCATGGACATTTGTGTCACCATCTAGCGAAATCGTTAAATCGCAACTCCCCCCTTGTGCAGACAGATTGGGGTGCGTTGTGCAACTTCCTGTTAAGGATATAGGCAATGAATCAATGAGTTGAGCAAATGAAACGCTGAAATTTCGTAACATTGCCGCGCCAACATTGGTAAAACGAATCCTTGTTGAACTATCAGGCTGAAGGTTTGCAAATTTTATATGGTGAAGCGTGTTAATACTATGATTAGTATATGGATCATTCGCAACCACACTGGCGGCTGAAGCTAAACTGATATTTACAGCTTGATTAGGTATATTGTCTGAATTGACTAACTGCAGCTGAAAATTTTGATTATCCGTGGCATTGACAGGAATATGATAGCTAAGAACACAATGCTGACCCGAAGAAAGCTCTGGTTTTGGTGAAGATAAGCAGCCTGTATTTGCAAAATAACTTCTTAAAAGGTCACTATTATTGCCGTTAGTTAAAAAATTAATCTCAGGAGGTTTACGAACGTCACTTTTATCAAAATAAGTAACATCAATAGTGCCACTATCCCCAGCGATTAAATTAAGATCCGTCAAGGGCTCTCCATTTTTTTCAAATAAAAAGTGAGGCTGGCTGATGGGTAAATCAAGATTGAAATGAAAGGTCGTCGGTCTAGCACCAAAAGGACCTATTACAGAAAAGGTTGCATCAAAACTTGTTCGAATTGGCTCCGCATTATTTAACAATCCGAAATCAAAGTTAAGAGAACAAGTATCTTCAACCACATTTACCTCATCACTTTTTGCGGTAAAATCAACTTTTTTAGGCTCAAGACAACTTCCACTAAATGCTGGAGCTAAGCTTTCTGGTATATCATCAATTGGTTGAACTTCACTCTCATTCAATGGACTGTAATTCAGATTACGAAACGTAACGCTGCCTCGATCACTCAAGCTGTTTGAGCTGAAACTCTTTTTAGGTATTGCATTACTGCCATTTATTGAAAATACGGTATCAAGGTAACGAAATGCATCTGTACACTCAAAATCCCCTCCGCCATGACAAATACCAATTTTATTATCATCAGCAAAGGCAGCGAGATGGAATAACTCAAAAGCCTCACTCGCCCCTCGATGGTAAAAAATGTTTCTAAAGGTGACATGTGAATTATTTAACGCTTGATAACTATCTAAAGCCTCAGGCCAACCGCGCCAATACCTGTATTTTGCGAATTTATTTTGATTTTTATAAGAAATCCAAACCAATGAATCAGGTGTTATTGACGCATATGGATATGCAACCATGTCGATAGAAAAAGCATCAGGGGATATAACACCTAGAGAAGCATCCTTGCCACCAAAAGTTACTCCGAGCTTCAATAGACCATTATCAGGCTCCAACAGACTATAAAATGGAAATAGCGACTGTGACGCAGTCAAGTCACCATCAACATGACCAGCGCCAACAAGAGGTATCGCGTTAGTGAATCGCCATGCTCCTACTAGCCTAAATAACGGTAAATCTAAGTTGTTGATAACATGATAGGAATCAATACCTGCTGTCCATTTATTGGGATGTAAGATCAATACTTGACCATAATGATTGTCTGAATCGCCTGTGGTTTTGGATAGATAAAACCATGGTTTGCTTTTTGATTTTGGTGAAAATGAAGGATAAGGTATTCCTTGGATATCAATAATACGACTATCCTCCCCTTCTAGAGGCTGAAATGGCACAGTCGCAACTTGAACATTATTGCTTATTCTCCCTTCAGAGTTGGTGGGGTAACTGACAATGGTATTGCTATTTTTAGCAGCGACATAAACCCACCCTTTACTTTCGCCCCATGGGTATAACGCAACCCCACGATAGGGAGAGTTCAAGCCCTGAACACTCATTGATTTGCAGTTTTGGAGCAATCCAGAAATAATTTCACATTGTAAAATGGAGTTATCTTGAGTATTAAGAATTTCGACGGTGTTTGAAACATAATCAGTACTGATAACATCATTTGGTTCCGAGAGATCGGGTAAGGCCTGACCTGCTGGAGACACAAGCTGTAACATTGCTACAGTACACAGCCAAAGATTTATTCTCATTTCGCCCCCCAGAAAACCAAATACAGAGCCAGTTCTCTTGATGACAACGCCACAATAGAGTGAACTTAATGAATGAAGTTAAAAATGACTAGTAATTAAATCTCATAAGAAAGAGATATTCATTCTAGGATCTTTTCAGAGCCTTGGTTCAAACTTTCAAGCCCTGTCTACTCAGTCACAGAGCAGCTAATAATTAAAATGATTAATAGGGAAATACAATTGATAATGAAAGTGTATTATGAGTGCAGGCTCAAAGTTTGAGTCGTAGTGGTCGTGAATACTCGCGCCTAATAAATCGTGATACTGAACTCGGCCAACGTCTAGATCAAATTACTTTTCACGTGTTTTATAACGAAAAACCAAGACAATGATTGCTGACCAGAAAATACCAGAAAATAAAAGCAAGCCTAAACGAAACACCATTGTTGTTTCTCCAATTGGCTTTCCTAGCAAATAACCAATCGCTGAGGTTGGAAATAAAAGTATATTTGCCAAGACTGATGAAAACTGGAGTCCTATGTATAAAGAAAATACTGGCAAAGCAATTCCTAGAATAAACCCCGCTACTGCATACCTCATGAACAACTCCTCCGATTTTTGCTACTTATGCAACGGCTACAATGCACTAATCACCATTAAACCTACAGCAAGCAGAGAATATTCTATTTTACCCCTTCGATTTGTCTAGCATTTAATCGGTAGAGCGAATGATTTTCATAGTATATAAAGCCTTAAAAATATAACGATAGAAACAGCTTGTATTCTAGCCTGATGAACAGCGACGTGGAATTCTGCAAGCGTATCAACGTCAGCCTTAATAGCCATACTCGTAAAAATCGATAAAATAACACCAATAAATCAACAAATTAATGGCCAATCTTGTGCACTATATAAATTCATTTAGATGATATTTTAGATATTGAGTACCGAGAGAGTTGCATTTCCCCCTCCCGCTGATTCAATCTTTATGTTTTTTCACGAATACATTTATCGTTTTTACCGCCAACTTTTCATTACCATTGACCATAGACTTCAACGCGATTGAATGAATTTTCTCTTGTTGTATTACATAGCGACAAAAATCCGTTTCAGTAACAGGACAGTAATTTTGCAATTTTTTTAGCTCAACTAAATATTCATCCGTTGCACTACTGATCTTTTTTAAAGAGGTTTCAGGTGCGATAAATAACGTGGTATTACTCACCATGGATTTAAAAAAGACGACAAATTTATTCGGTGAAAGCTGGTATTTTTTAGAGGCACTTTCAAACTTAGCTTTGGTCAGCGTTTCCAATTCCAATAGGGCTTTCCAAAATTTGCTTTCTGGATTTCTACGAGATTCAGTAGAGATGGTTTCGTAAGCAAATGCACGGTTTGTTATCTCATTTTGAAGCAGCTCAAGAAATTGACTATTGGCTTCTTGAGGATTAGATACAGAGCTTAAGGTATTTTTTCCATCAGAGTCTGCATTTACAGAAGCACAACCGATTAAAGCAACTGCGATTAAAATGAAGACAAATGTAATCTTATTCATTTAAAAACCTTACGACTAAATTGATTTTTTAACTTGGTGTATTCGGCAATGATCTGTAGCCAGCGCACAGTATTATTTTCAGGATAACAGCTTGAATTAACATGAAAGGGTTACTTTATTGGTAACCCTTTCATATAAGAGAGCATTGTTCAACCCAACTCTGAACGCTCCCTCGTAGTTATTTACTCACAATAGCGTCGTCAACGGTTTTACTGTCGACGAATTGCTCGAAGCTGATGATTTTTCCATTTTTCAACTTCCACAAGTGAGCAACTCTGGCTTCAAAGTATTTTCCTGTTGCCTTGTAAGTACCTGAGTAGGTTCCGTAAGCAACCACTTTGTCGCCGCTTGCCACATAGTCTTCAACAACAAATTTGTAGTTATCCCATTCTGAACCCAAGCGCTGAAAAACGTTTTTCGCAATGGATTTGAACCCAACATACGTTCCTGCATAAGGAAAACCTGCGGCTTCTGTCCAGCGGACATTATCTGCTACGTATCGCTGTAGATTTTTCCCATTTTCAGTAGAGTTTTTACCTTCATACGTACTTTTAACGATGTCCAGATTTGTCATTCTCTCCCCCGCAAAAGCCGTGCTTGCCATTAAGCAAAATATAATTGCAAGTACATTTACTGCCTTTACCATTTCATTTCTCCGGTCGCTACCTTAGCGCCAATCTGTAGTGCGATTGGTAATACCGCATTCGGATACTTTTTGTTGATAGCATCAATCAATTCTTTAGAGTTGTCAGATTTCGCCAATGCTTTTTCATAGTTTTTCAGGTAATTACGAGTGAACTCAACCGATTTCATGTTCATAGATGTATCAGTAGTAGCATGGCCTGGGATCACGACTTTTGGCTTTAAGCTTGTAATTTCATCAAGAATGCTCATCCAAGTTTTACGCTGCGCTTTCGTGCCGGCATCCGCAATCCAAAGGTGAACATTGCCATAGACAGGAACACCACCAACTACAGCTTTAATAGATGGGATCCAGACAAAAGTGCGCTTAGGGTGGTTATTAAGACCAACAACTTTAAGCTTTTCGCCATCAACGGTTAGCGTATCGCCCTTAAGCAGTTCTGGCATCACAATTTTTGCTGGTGCATTCATGCCCAGTTTTGGTCCCCAGAAATCCAGTTTCTTTTGTACTGTTGCTTTAATGTGCTTCAAGGTTTCTTTAGTTGCATAGACCTTCACATTAGGAAATGCCTGCTTGATCACTTGCAAGCCAAAGTAGTAATCAGGATCGCCATGACTGACATAAACCGTGGTCAGTTTTTTGCCGCTATTTAAGATCTTTGCTACAACTCGATGAGCATCAGCCTTGGTAAATTGTGCGTCAATTAATGCAGCTTCCGTTTTTCCCGTTACGATGACAGAAGATACATAAAAACTGTTACCGTCGGCTTGGTAAACGTCTAGTTTTAAAGGTTTATCTGCTGCATTTACTGCAACAGAAAATGATATGGCGATAAATGCCAATGTGGTTTTAATTAGGTTTACGATTTTCATTGTTTCTCGACTCCTCTGTATTTCGAGATTAAATTGATGGATTCACACTATGTAAATATTCAAGCCATTCTTGAGGTTTGCCGTAGTAACGACTGATATCCAAAGGTTGGTATTGGCCATTGACTTCTAATGCTGCTGAAGGAAAGCCCTGACCATTTATTTGGCGTAATAATTCGCTTGTTTGGTTGAAATGTTGTGGGATACGTTTTTCGCTTTCGACGTAAGCTTTTTTGAAGCTGTTTTGGTCGATGCCAAGTCCTACCGCAAGTTTGATCAAGGTATCAATGTCAAAAATCTTCTGTCCTTCACCAAAGTAGGCATACTGAACTCGGTTCAACATTTGAACACCAAGCCTCGCAATTTCTTGAGCTGACAAAATAGCAATGGTTGCGGGAGTGGAGTCCAAGACAATAGAGGTATCGCTGAGTAACTTATCGTAATAAGCCTCCCCAAAAGTCTGCCCACTGATTTTTGCAATTCGCAAATCATGCGGACGTACAAAGTCCCGCCATTCTTGTGTTACTGGGCGTCTTCTATCCCCCGTTAGCATGCCACCGCCATGAACCTGCACTAAGAGGTTCGGTATAGATAAACTTTGCTCCATTAGTGGACCTGCTGCATAGGTCCATCCACAAAGTGGATCGACTACAAAATGAAGTTTGAATTGTTGTTGCATAAAAGCTCCATCCCACTTTCGCAATGGTGTGTTCTCTAACTGTTGCGCTAAGAATACATTGCACAAATCGCTACAAAAACCGTAAAACAGTTCACACTTTATTGCGTATATCGGTTTAATCTATTATCTAGGGTATGTTTATCTTTAGAGACAGATGGGAGGATTCGAACACTTTTCGCATTTTGTAATGATTTCACTTTTGATTTGAAAGAATAATAAATACTGTGAAATATGCTATTTGCATAATCATTAAAGTTTATGAGGCATAACTTTAAGGTATGGCATAAGGAAGGCCATGTTGCCCTACCTTCCTTATACGTTCATACTTACAAACCATTTGTAGCAAATTATCTCAAAGCCGCTTCAAAGGTAAGATGCACGTTACTATAGATGGTGTCAGCAAGAGGATGTTTTTTTGCTTCAGACTTATAGCTTGCTTTCATTAGATAACGATCAGCCACAGGCGGGGTAAAGGTAATTTTTCCGTCTTTATCACTGGTTAGTACTATTTCTTCTTGGTTATTACGATAAGGCGTGCCATCTCGAATGATCACAGCCTCAATTCTCGGCTTGACTTTACCGTTGTAATAAAACTGCATGGTAACCGGCTCACCTTCAATAATATCCGATGGATGAGTGATCGGTTTCATTTCAAGTAGATTACCGTCAATCTTAAATACTGAATCCGTTGGTCTACCAACCGTGACATAAGTTTCTGAGCGAGTGTGGCTCATGATTGATCTTATGTTGGTTGCTCCTTCTGGTAATAAGCGATCACGCTCAGTTTTATTAACACGTATTCTTTTCGGTTTTTTATGAGTACTCACATTATAAAAAGTGATGAATTTTGGATCCGCTTTATTGACCACTTTATGGGTGCCTTGTTGTCTAAAGCGAAAATCAAATACAGAACGACGTTGACCTCGTATCACCATATCAGGGGAAGCAATTTGACCATTAGGGAGAACAATTTCAGGTGCAGCGTTGCCACCCGTTTTATCAAATACAAAGGTGCTTTCTGTTCCTGTAATATCAAACGTCACCCAATCACCACCCGTCTTTGAGATAGTAAAATGAGATGGAATGACGACTCTAGAATGTGCGCTCACCGTGGTAGATACCGTATTGGTTAAGGCCAACATCGCTGTTAGTAACGCTGAGTTATATAATTTTTTCACTTGATGAAACTCCATGTTAAATGTCTTTTATGAATTGAGTTATTTGAGCTATCGAACACTGTAAGTGACAGAAATATCACCCGTTTCAGCCGTTGGTTGTAGCTGATAGCTTTTTGGTGAGTCAGACAGCATCATTTTTTGTCTTAAATAATTTCGCCCACCATGCTCTCGAACCACTTCAACATGCAATGTGTATTCACCTTGAGGTAATAGATTGCCTTTGTCGTCTTTACCGTCCCAGATAAAGCGATATTTTCCCGCAGGGCGTGTTGCAGACGTAACGCCATCGACAAGCTGTTTGTCATAGCGCCCTACTTTCCGCCACCAGCTGCGTAAATCTTTTAGCCATTCATCTTCCCCGACCCAAAGCTCAATGGTTTTCACTGATTGCCTGTCTTTGTTTTCTAGCCATACAGCGACATACGGTCGCTCATAGTTTGATGTCTCGATTTTGGGTAATTCGAATTGGAAAGCCAATTTAGCTGACTTAGGTAAGTTTTTGGCACTGACAAACAGTGGCGTTGTCGCCAAGATCATCAATGCCGTTTTAAATAAACGATTTTTCATTATTGTTCCTATACCATGAGTTAAGGCACTGTCAGCCAAAAAATGAGTAGCGAGATACTGCTACCCAGTAGCGTCCATTTGAGGGCAGTTTTGAGGGTCTTTGTCTTAGGAAGCAGTAAACACAATCCGGTTAACACAAATAGGATCATAAGCACGGCAACAACATCATTAAACCACTTCCAAACATGGCCTGTATTTCGGCCTTTATGAAGATCATTGAGCAAAGCGATCAAGCCGTAATCGGTCGCTTCGATCTCTAGGGTATTATTCACCAAGTCGATAAATACCGTAGCGTTGTATCCTGGCCCTTTGTAGTTTAATGAGACTTCGCCTGTGACCAACGCATCACCTGACACTTCACTATAAATATCAAGCTGGGAAGCAATACCTGAGACATTGGTATGACTATCAATAAATATTTTTAATGCTTGTTCATCAACCACCAAGTCGTTGTTCTCGATTGTAAAAAACTCATTCGCCAGCTGAGTCTCGACTCGTGTCACCGTTGCTTTTGCTTCAAACAGTTCGGGGCGATTTAACGTAATACCCGTTGTTGCATAAAAAAGCACAACAAACAGTAACGCCATAGAAATATAGATATGAAGTCGTCGTGACCACACTTGTGTGCTTTTTGATGTGAGTAATCTCAATGGACTTCCTTTTTGCTGCTGATATAACCGCAAAAAACTCACCTCATAAAATATGAGCTGAGTTTTTTGGTAATAACAATTAGAATTTAGCTCTAATGCCTAATGAGAAACGACGACCTTCTAATGTCTTGAAGTAGGTATCGTAATCAATGGTTTTATTGTTGAGATTATTAATCGCTGCATAAACATTGAGATACTGGGTTAAATCGTAATTAGCACCAATATCCGCCATGGTATACGCAGGCACTTCAACATCACCTCTTCGACCAGAAGTGGTTAACGAAATGCTGCGATATTTAATTCTTCCCCATACCTTAAATGAATCAGTCATCGACCAATTAAGACCTAAGTTGACCATATGCTTAGGCGTATTATTTAATGCAAAGCCCGCTCTTCGCCCGGTCAATTGCTCACTGTCGGTAAAGGTATGGTTGAGGTTGATACTCAAACTGTCTTTGCTGTATCGCAATGAGCTTTCAACGCCTTTAAGTTCTGCCTCGTCAACATTTTGTGTTTGAATAACTCGATGCAAAGGCTCAGGGAAATTCATCACACGTTCACAACCTGACGGGTTATTTCTGTCATAATCAGGATTGCGACGCACATCGCAAATGCTGGCATTCACAATCTTGTCATTAAAATCACTTTGGTAAACAGTAACATCGGCCGCCCAGTTTTCACTATCCCATAACAAAGCCATCTCATAGTTCGTGCTTGATTCAGGTTTTAGATCACTGTTACCAAATGCGCGTGAATATGGATCGCCGCCACCGTAACCTTCAACCCACGCACTGTCACCTTTATTTAGATCTGGCGTAATGTAGCCCTTGCTCACACCACCTTTTAACGTGAACTGCTCACTTAACTGATATACCGCATAGGCACGCGGGATCACCTCGCCACCATAGAACTCATCATTAACATAACGCAGTCCGCCGGTTAGATTAAAATCTTCACTGATTTCCCAGTGCATTTCACCGAATACTGCATACTCAGAACGGCTATAGATACCTTTGGTGCCACCTCTGCTTAAACTACGAGCACTGTGATCGGCTTCTTGGTACTTATACTGCCCGCCTGCAACCAACTTACCAAAATCCAGTGGAAAAGTGGTTTGTGTGTTAAAAGTATGACGAATGTATTCAGAGTCATAGCTCGAATCATTCATTTCGACCTTTTCACTTTGAAAGTACGAAACGGTGTCGAAGTATCCCCAAGCAATGTCATGACCAATGGTATAGTACACACGATCGGTTTTGAGCGCAGAATCCGATGCGCGTCCTCTTCTTGGCGCATTGGATACGTTAGCGGTTCCAAATTGATCTTGGCTAGCAACGCCCACCTCAAAAGAGAGAGATTGCATATCGCTCAAATACCAATCCAAACGACCAGAATTACTAAGATTGTCCTTCTTTTTAATACCATAAAAGAACTGATCTTCATCGCGTTTATAGGCATTACCTGACAGAGTAAACACTAAACGTTCTGAGGCAAGTGGACCACTGACAAAATAGCGTAGTTGCTCTGAATCACCTGATTTAGAACTATCCGCGATGGTTTTAACAATACTGACTTCACCCGTCCATTTGTCTTGTGAACGTTTTGTGATGACGTTAATCACGCCACCTAGCGCATCGGAACCATAAAGTGAAGACATAGGACCACGAACTACTTCGATGCGGTCAATAGAAGATAATGGTGGTAACCAGCCAAATTCGTTACCACGGCCAAAGCCATTGTAATAAGCCTGTGATGAGCCTTGTGGGCGACCATTTACCAAGATCAAGCTGTATTTTGAATCAAACCCACGAATAGAGACTTCTGAGCCGCCGCCTTTGGAATTGGCACCGCTTTCTGAAAATAATCCAGGGATATCTTGCAATACCTGAGTAATATCCGCATACGCCTTGTTTTCAATTTCTTCTGCATCAATCACTGAAATAGAGGCAGGAGCAAGGTTCAATTGCTGCTTGTAACCCGAAACAGTGATCACCTCAACATCTTGATTTATCTCCAGCTCAGCTTGAGCACTGAACGACAACAATGCCGAAGCAATCATTAAGCTTATCGGGGTTTGGTTAAATAAACGACACATAATAACTCCATGTATTTTTCAATTTGTAAAAATAGATTTAAAATTTTTTGGCTTACCACATCAGACTTAGTAAAACTAAAAACACAAAACATGAAAAACATAAAAAACAGTAAGCTAGACAACATGTAGCTCAGGGAAACAACAACACCGACAGCGAGTATTGCCGCTAAACAAAACCAATTACTTATCCCAAGCGTTGGCCCGTACACCTGACATAAAAAATAAATACCCAGAGCAGAAGTCACATAAGCCATGACTCGTAAGCTGATTAACTGCCACGGTTTAACATCATTTTGCTCTTGCTCTTTGAACCATTGCCCCCATAAACTGGCTCTATAGCGAGCGCTACTCGTGGCAAAGAGCAACAATGAAAAATAGCTAAATAGGATGGAAGTAATGATGCTGGACATTAGACAGTCACCTTTTGTTTCGCTCTAACATTTGAATGTCCAACTGATTTTGTTTTGGCTTCTTTTATAAAATTTAGGTAACCATATCGGATAAAAATAATGCCTAAAGCAAAGCAGAAAAGGTCGATGATTTGTACGCTCACAGGCGTTGACAGCCAAGTTATTTCAGTATCTAAACCCGAATACAGAAAATGCACATTGTAGATAAATAAACCAATGAGTAACCCACCAGTAAGTAATGAAAGTTCAGCCAACCCCTTGTCATAACTACGAGCAAATCCGTACAGCAGAGTGGCTAACCAAAACCAGAAAAAACCGCTGATTTCTAATGTTAAACGTCCATCTACACTGCTGGGGATCAGGCGATTTAACCACATGGCAAATACCGTAGCCGCAGGTAAACCGATCAGCATTGCCACATTAAGGGCTTTCGCTACCGTTAAACCAATACGCTCATGTTGTGGCGTGTTGTTTTTTATCGGTCGCTTTTTAAGCCAAATATGTACGCCTGAAGCCACCATTAGAGTTCCTAAAACACCTGAGAGAAAAAACAGTGCACGTTGAAAAGGCAGTGCATATCTCTGCAAAT
The DNA here is from genome assembly GCA_049608225.1 of Parashewanella sp. GTDB lineage: Bacteria > Pseudomonadota > Gammaproteobacteria > Enterobacterales > Shewanellaceae > Parashewanella. Next base: position 185 of record JBMYXI010000014.1, on the reverse strand, counting down.
GCAATGCGCTCATCACGTTATAAATTTGCAGGTTAATACTGTCAGGAACCTTGGCGGTTTCAATGTGTTTTAGCTCGCCTGAATTGGCATCAAAATGCCAACGTTTTGTTCTGGCTCGGTTTAACAATGACTCTGCCCCTTGCTCCGCAACCATAATGTTTTTCACTTTTGATTGTGAGCGGGTG